>JBHCAF010000047.1:0-8244 GCA_041798185.1 Bacillota bacterium | reverse complement strand
CTGGTGCTGGAGAGGGATCTGAAAAAGGCATATGAGGAGATAGATCTGGTGACAACGCCGGACGGAAGCCCGGTTGCCATGGCCCACTGCAACAACTGTACCTCGGATCTGAACGCCTGGGTCGGTCTCTTTGGAGAGTTTGCGTCAGCCCTGGGAAGCGATGTGGATATGGATACTCTGTACGGAGCTCTGTACCAAAAGGCTATGGAGGGAGAGGCGGACTGCGGCGGACTGCTGGCTTACAATTATTTTTCGGGAGAGCATATTACCGGCTTTGAAGAGGGGAGACCCCTGTTCGTAAGGCGGCCGGACAGCAGGCTTACTTTGGCCAATTTTATGCGTACTCATCTGTACGCCTCCCTCAGCGTATTAAAGACTGGGATGGATATTTTATTTGCGCAGGAGGGAGTGGAGGCAGACAGGATCTACGGTCACGGCGGTCTCTTCCGCACCAGGGGAGTGGGGCAGAGTATTCTGGCCGCAGCCCTTGATACGCCTGTTTCCGTTATGAAAACAGCCGGGGAGGGAGGAGCCTGGGGAATGGCTCTTCTGGCGGCCTTTATGCTGCGAGAGGACAGGGATCAGTCGCTGTCGGATTATCTGGATGAGATATACGCAGGCGCGGAGGGGGAGGAGGTGCTTCCCGATCCGTCGGCGGTAGAGGGCTTTAAGACCTTCTCACAGAGATATCAAAAGGGGCTTGCCATTGAGAGGGCGGCGGTGGAGGCTTTAAAGTAGGGAGAGAGCCCGGAGTGAAATCGAGGCTTTGGAATAAGCCCTAAAGTGCGGATCATAAGGAGGAGATGCGAATGCTGGAGGCATTAAAAAGACAGGTGTATGAGGCCAATATGCTTTTGCCGAAGCATGGGATGGTGACCTTCACCTGGGGAAATGTGAGCGGGATCGACAGGGAAAAGGGCATATTTGCCATTAAGCCCAGCGGAGTCGAGTACGATCTGCTGACGCCGGAGGACATGGTGCTGGTGGATATGGAGGGAAATGTGGTGGAGGGACGCTATCAGCCCTCCTCGGATACGCCCACTCATTTGGAGCTGTACCGGGCATTTGAGAAAATAGGAGGGATCGTGCACACGCATTCTCCCTGGGCCACAAGCTGGGCTCAGGCCGGAAGAGCCATTCCCTGCTATGGTACGACTCATGCGGATTATTTTTACGGAGAGATTCCCTGCGCAAGATGTCTGAACGAGGAAGAGATAAAGTCTGCCTATGAGAAAAATACAGGGCTGCTCATAGCCGAGATCTTCCGAAATATGGACTATGAGGCCACGCCTGCGGTTTTGTGTAAAAATCATGGGCCCTTTGCCTGGGGGAGGGACGCCATGGAGGCGGTGCACAATGGCATCGTGCTGGAGGAGGTGGCCAGGATGGCGGCCAGATGCAAAAGCATCAATCCTCACGCGGAGCCGGCTCCCCGGGAGCTTCAGGATAAGCATTATTACAGGAAGCACGGAGCGGGAGCCTATTATGGACAGGGAGCGGACCGCACGTAACGATGATGAAAGGATGAAACGGATACGGGATACGGCAGAGATCAGTGTGGAATCATTTGCATTTACAGGGAGATAAGGGCTTACGGAACGCTTTTTTCATTTCGCGGGGGTAAAGGCCCTTATATTTTTTGAAGCAGGCGCTGAATTTGCTGTGCGAGGAATATCCTACGGCCTCTGCTATATCTCCGATCTTCAGCGAGGAATTCAGAAGCAGTGTCTCTGCGATGTTCATTCGCCTTCGCTGTGAATATTCGCTTATGCTCAGCTGATACTTCTGCCTGAAAAGCTTTTTAAGCTTGGTCCCGCTCATCATGGCGATGTTTTTAAGAGTCTCCTGCGATACATTTATCGCGTAGTGGTCGTCCAGATAGCTCGCGACATTTTCAAGCGCCTCGTCATCGTCTGCCGAGATACGCGCCGCGTTTCTGTTCAGGAAAGCGTTTATGGCTATGCTGAGCCATTCCTTTGCCTTGGCTTCGAAAAATATTTCAGCTGCGGGGGAACTCATTTTGCAGTTGAGAATATCTCTGGCGATCGGCTCAAGCTGCTTGCTTATTATGGACTGCGTATTGAAAAATATGTCGGAATAAGAAATATCGGCTTCGTTTTTCAGTGAGGCGAGATATTCCTCTATCATCTGTTTTTTGAAATTTATTCCTATGCCCAGGTAGGGAAAATTGCCGTGAAGCAGGAACTTATAGCCCGCGTCAATTTTTTCGGTGTCTATTATATACAAGGAATTCGCCGTCACCGTCTGGTAGGGGTGAAAGCTCTCCCCGTTGGCGGTCACTATATAAGAAGACGACAAAGACATAAAGCTGCTCATATCCGGAAAGCCGTTGTGCATGATCTCTTTTTTTATAAAGAAATCATGTATATCTATGATGAAGGACTCTGTTTCATGAAACCAGTAGATTCCTTCAAAGCTTTCCGACGATATGCAGAAGGCTGTCCCAGCGCCGCAGTATTTATCGCAGCTTTTACAGGGCTCAGCTCCCAGATATTCTCTTAGGAATTCCAAATATTCGCTCATACCCGAAGCCTCCTTATATCCCGTTTGGACTTTATCCCTATCAGACCGAGTTAGACAAAACTTATCGTATCATATTATCTAAAGTGTTACAATTCGTTTTGTTATATCGTATGCAATTTGCGCGAAAAATAAAGGCCAAAATCGGAATTGGATTTACGAGGCTGAACGGGCTATGAGCTTTTATACGGTATGCGGCATTTGCTTCGGCGCCGGCGAAAGAGCGGTCTTGCTGCAGAGAAAAGCCCTCTGAAGAGCTCGGGGCGCGATCGTGCGGATTGATGCGTAGAACAATTACTTACGAAAGGAGAGTGCTTATATTTTGGAAACGACAAAAGAAAAAAATATGATACTTAACGACAATATGCTGCGGACCTGCCTTAGATTGTCTCTCCCGGCGGTCGTTGCCATGTTGCTGTACGGACTGAACTCCGTGCTCGACGCGGTATTTGTGGGGAATCTGGTCGGCGAGGAGGCTCTCGCGGGCGTATCGATAGTGTATCCCCTTAATCAGGCGGCGCTGGGGCTTGGCTCTCTTATAGGTGTGGGCGCGGGGTCGTATCTGAGCATTCTGATAGGAGAAAACAACAAGGAAGCGCAAAAAAGAATACTGGGAAATTCCAATACCCTGATAATAGTAATGAGTGCGATGACTATGCTTTTGGGTTTTGCACTCATGAAGCCTCTGCTCGGGCTTATAGGCGCCAGCGGCGCGAATGCTGTTTTTGCCGAAGAATATTATACCGTAACGCTTTACGGCTCTGTATTTTGGATAGCCGGGCTCGCGTACAACATGATAGTGAGAGCCGAGGGCAAGATGGCAAAGGCCGCCGTTATGATGGGTATAGGCATGATAGTTAATATAATCGCCAACTATATATTTATGGCGATGCTCGACATGGGCGTAAAGGGAGCCGCTCACGGAACGAATATAGCTATGTTTGTTTACTGCCTGCTTTTCTTTATCTATTGCAGAAGAGGGCAGGCGAGCTTTGAAAGCAATGAGACAAGGCTCTATTTTGATAAGTCTGTAATAAAGGAGATCATAAGCATAGGCATGCCGGCCTTTGTCATGACGATAATGACCGTTATTCAGGGCTTTATCATTTTAAAGGCTCTTAACAGCTTCGGCACGAGCTCGGATGTGTCCTTTTACGGCATGGTATTCAGGATACTGAATCTCTTGATGACTCCTATTTACGGACTCATGCGGGCTTTGCAGCCGGCGGTGGGAATAAATTACGGGGCGAGAAATACCGAGAGGGTCATAGGCTTTTACAAGGTGTTTTCTGCGGTCGCTTTTGTGCTCATGCTTCCAATGTGGGTCGTTGCCGTCGCAGCGCCGGAGTTCGTGCTTCATCTTATGCTGCCGAGCGGAGAATTCGGAGCAAGCAATCTGAGCTATTTCAGGATAATAATATTGATACTTCCGATGCTTTGTCTCGTGCTTACCGCGATGACATTTTTCCCAGCGATAAAAAAGCCGGGACCGGCAATGCTGATAGGAATAGGAAGACAGGTATTTCTTTATATTCCACTCATGATAGTTCTCCCGGGCATCTTCGGTATAGGGTCTATATATTACGGATCCTTCGCTATCGACGCCTTTGTTACCCTGGTGGTAGTTATCATGATGATAAGAGAATTCAGACTTTTGCGCAACGCGGCCATTGCGCCTGAGGGCAGCTTTGAGGGATGAACAGATTTTAGAAAAAAAATTAAAGTGACAAGCGGAAAATCAGGTGATAAAATAGTAACAATATGGTTAGAAGAGGCTAACATAAATTAAGTAGAGCTAACCCTGAACGCTTGTCGGCATAGGCTAAAAAAGCCTTGAAAATATAATATCGGAGGAAAAATGATATATAAAAAGCTTAAGCTTTACGCGCCTGAAAGGATAGGCTTTGCTTATCTCGGCATAGTGCTCGCCTTTGTTGCGGCATTCTTTTCAGTCGCGAGCTATTATTACATTTTCAGATTTTTTGAGAAGGTGATAGTGGATATGGATATGGGCGCGGCGGTGCCGATCGCGTTTCGGATCGTGCTTTTTCTGATAATAAGCACTGCTGTATATTTCATGTCCGTTTGGGCCACTCACGCTCTTGCCTTCAGGCTTGAAACAAATCTAAAAAAAGAGGGCGTAAAGCGTCTTATGAAGGCCTCGTTCGGGTTTTATGACAGAAATGAATCGGGCAGGATACGAAAGATATTGGATGACAATACGGTAATGACTCATATGAGCGTGGCGCACCTTATACCGGATCTTTCGACGGCGGTTTTCGTTCCAGTCATAGGGACAGCACTGTCGTTTTATATAGACCACAGACTCGGGATACTGGTAGCCGCGGCGCTTGTAACGGGTGTGCTCTTCATCGTCAAGATGACCGGAGAGAAAAACTTTATGGCGCAGTACATGGCAGCCTCTGAAAAAATGAACGCCGGAGCCGTGGAATATGTGCGCGGCATAAATGTTCTCAAGATATTCAAGACCCGTATGGAGTCGCTGAGCGAATTTTATAATTCCGTCATCAGCTATTCAGATCTTGCTCTGCGGTACAGCATGAGCTGCAGGAACTGGTATGTGATTTTCCAGGTGCTTTTCAACGGGCTTTTCCTCGCTGTCCTTTTCTTCTTTTACGCGGGAGATCCCGATCCGAGAGTATTTCTTACCAAGTTCATGTTTTATGTGATATTCAACGGCGTTATCTACATATCTATGATGAAGATAATGTATGTTGGCATGTACAGCTTCCAGGCCGGAAGTGCGATAGGGAATATCGAAAAGCTTTTCGGAGAGATGGAGCAGCAGAAGCTGCCCTCCGGAGAGCTCGATGAGATGAACGGGAATTCCGTAGAGTTTCGCGATGTTTCGTTCGGCTACGGGGAGCGCACGGTCATAGATAAGCTCTCGTTCAGGCTTGAAGAGGGCAGATCCTATGCGCTTGTAGGCGCCTCGGGCTCCGGCAAATCAACGATAGCAAAGCTGATATCGGGCTTTTATAAGCTCAACAACGGGCAGATATTTATAGGCGGAAGCTCCATCGAGGAATACAGCGAGGAGACGCTTGCCGCGAATATAGCAAATGTTTTTCAGGATGTGAAGCTGTTCAAGCAGAGCATATACGACAATGTGCTCATAGGAGACCCCTGCGCAGGCAGAGAGGCTGTTATGCAGGCGCTTCATCTCGCCCAGTGCGATGAGATACTCGATAAATTCGAGTCAAGAGAGAATACCGTTATAGGCTCGAAGGGCGTTCATCTTTCCGGCGGCGAGCTTCAGCGCATAAGCATCGCGAGAGCAATATTGAAGAATGCCGGAATAGTCATACTTGATGAGGCTTCGGGGGCCGCCGATCCCGAAAACGAATATGAGCTTCAGAAAGCCCTCTCCAATCTTATGAAGGAAAAGACTGTCATAATGATAGCTCACAGGCTCAGCTCCATAACTGAGGTCGATGAGATACTTGTCATCGATAAAGGAAAAATAATCGAAAGAGGCTCCCATGAGCAGCTTATGAGCGGAGATTCCCGTTACAGAACGCTTCAGGAGGAATTCATGCGTGCCAATGAATGGAGGGTAAGACAATGAGCGAATTGTTAAAGAATAAATTCGGGCTTACTCAAAGCGGTGTGCGAGCCGTTAAAAAGGCGAGCCTGATAGCCTTCGCTGTCAACTTCGCCTACATGGTATTTATGTTTATCGCCATGTATTTCGGTGACAATCTGCTTAAAGACAACTATAAGCCCGCGTGGTTTTATCTGATAATAGTAGCCGCGGCTACGGCTCTTGCTTATTTTCTTGTAGATCTTGAATATGTCAAGACCTTTAATGCCACCTACAAAGAGTCGGCGGATCTGAGAAAGGAGATCGCGGACAGGATAAAAGAGCTTCCGCTCTCGTATTTTTCCAGACATGATCTTTCGGATCTGGCACAGACCATAATGCAGGATGTTCAGGATATAGAGCACGCGATGAGCCATGCCATGCCGAGAGTTATAGGCTACAGCTTTTTCCTCATCGTCATAGCGATCATGCTGCTTGTCTCCAATTTGATGCTGGGGCTTGCCACGGTCATACCGCTTGGGCTCGGCTTCCTGTTCATGTATCTTTCGAAGGATCTGCAAAAAAAATGGACGGGCAGATATTTCCGGCAGACAAGAGAAAATACGGAGGCGTTTCAGGAAACCATAGAGCTTCAGCGCGAGATAAAAAGCTACGGGCTTGAAAAGGCCAAGTTTAAAAAGCTGTCGGAGGCTTTGGAATCCTCGGAAAGGCTGAGAATGAAGTCCGAGATATTCCAGGCCTGCCCGATGCTTTTCTCACTGCTTTTCATGAAGCTTACTCTCGGAGTCATAGCCGTCGTCTCTGCGGCGCTGCTGAAGGCCGACGCGGTCGAAATGATCTATGTCATAGGCTTCCTGCTGGCTTCGGTGAGGCTTGTGGACGCGGTGGGCGCAATGGAGGAATCCTTTGCCGAGCTTTTCTATCTCGACGCGAGGGTCAAGCGGATAAACGAGCTTCGCGATGTTGAAACTCAGAGCGGAAAGAATGTCAGACTTGAAAATTTTGATATTGAACTCAAGGATGTAGGCTTCTCATATAATGACGAGCTGAAGGTTGTCGACGGCGTCAGCTTTACAGCAAGACAGAACGAGGTGACCGCCATAGTAGGGCCTTCGGGCTGCGGCAAGTCAACTCTGCTGCGGCTGATATCAAGGCTTTATGACTATGATTCGGGCCGCATAAGCATCGACGGGCATGATATAAAGGATATCGCCACCGACTCGCTGTTTTCCGAGATATCTTTTGTATTTCAGGATGTGATACTCTTCAATATTTCGGTGCTCGACAATATCAGGATGGGAAGGGCGGACGCAAGCGACGAAGAGGTCAGGGAAGCGGCAAGACTCGCTAACTGCGAGGAATTTATAGAAAAGCTCCCCGAGGGCTACGACAGTCTGATAGGGGAAAACGGCTCCAAGCTTTCGGGCGGCGAGCGTCAGCGTATTTCAATAGCGAGAGCATTTTTGAAGAACGCGCCTATACTGCTTCTTGACGAGATAAGCGCAAGCCTTGATGTTGAGAATGAACTGAAGATACAGGCCTCGCTCAACAGGCTTGTTGAGGGAAAGACCGTGATAATAGTTTCTCACAGGCTTAGGTCTGTAGAAAAAGCGGATAAGATAATCGTTATGGATGCCGGCAGGGTAGATTCCGCAGGCACTCATGAAGCTCTTCTTGAAAGCTCTGAGCTTTACAGAAGGCTTATAGAAAAATCAAATCTTACAGACAGCTTCAGGTATTGATGTGGAGGGAAAAATGGATAAGGACAAAAAGCTTAAAACAAAGGATCTAATATATGCGGGGGCTTTCGGCGCTATTTATATAGTGATAATGCTTCTGATAGTTATGGCCTCAGGCATGGTGCCCGTCTTGTATCTTATGGCCCCGCTGATCGTCGGAGTCATCAACGCCACAGTGTATATGCTGTACGCGCTTAAGGTGCATAAGTTCGGCGCGGTGCTTATACTCGGAGTTCTCTTTGCTCTGGTCACGAGCCTGAATTCATGGTACGGCATAGTCTTTGCCCTTGCAGCCGCGATAATCGCGGAAATGATCTTAAAGGCGGGCGCTTACAAGTCGCGCAAAAACTATCTCATATCTTATATTTTCTTCAATATGAATATGGCGGCGCCGACTCT
>JBHCAF010000046.1:0-7423 GCA_041798185.1 Bacillota bacterium | reverse complement strand
GGCTTATGCTACGGAGCATAACAGCCAGCCCGTGCGTCATCATGAAAGACTTAACGGCCTTTGGGCGGTCAGTATAAGGCATTATCCCGTTTTCGGCGGATATAACGATATGTATTCGGAAAGCTATGAGCAGGCTCTTTTGAATCTTAAGCCCTACGGTGTTTCTGAAGAAGATGTCATAGAGTGGGAAAAGAGCCTGATAAGGCGATTCAGTCCGCAGGTGATAGTCACCCACGATCTTGAGGGAGAATACGGCCACGGTATGCACAGGCTCGTAAGCGGAGCTCTGAAAAAGGCCGTTGACAGCTCAGAGAGCTTTCCTTCGCTAAAGAAAGTATATTTTCATCTGTATAACGGATCTGGCGGCGGCGAAGCCTTGCTGGCCGGAGCCGCTTCCGGAGGGGATGATCAAAATGCCTCGCCGGCATTGCGTCTTAACTGCCTTGATGAAAGCTTTGACGCTCTCGGCGGATTGAGTCCTTTTCAGATGACTCAACAAAAAGGCTTCAGCTGTCATGAGTCCCAGCACTGGACATGGTTCAAGCGCTGGATATACGGCAAGGACGGCAATATAAGCAAGGCCGCGGAGATCGAGCGTTACAGCCCGCTTCTTTGGGGCTGCTATTATTCGGCTGTCGGCCCTGACATAGCCTGTGACGATTTCTTTGAGAATGTGCCGAGCTATGAGGAGCTTCGTCTCGCCGAGGAAAAGCGCCTCGAGGAGGAAAGGCTCGAACAGGAGAGGCTTGCCGCCGAGGCGGCCGCCGCGGCCGAGGCTGCGGAAAAGCAGGCGGCCAAGAGGAAGAGCCTTGTAGTTATTTTTGTCTTGCTTGCCGTCGCGGCGTCGGCAGTCTTCGCACTGTCAGGGAGAGGAAAATGGAAGTCAAAAAACAGACGGAAGTGACCGAAGTAAAATATGAAATAGCGGGGAGCTATGTTCACTTTGTCAAGTTCGGGCACGGTCCTAAAAATATGGTCATGGTAAGCGGTATTTCCCTTGTAGGTTTTGAGGGCAGGGGAGGCTCTATCGCGAATCAGTACAAAATATTTCATGACGAATACAGCTGCTATTATTTTGACCGCAGGCGCTTTATAGAAGAAGGGGTCGGTATATTCGACTTTGCAAAGGACATCTATTCAATACTTAAAAGCGAAGGCGTTGAGAGCGCCGATTTTCTCGGAGTCTCGCAGGGCGGCATGATATCGCTCGCGATAGCGCTGGAGCATCCCGAAATGGTCAGATCGCTCGTGCTCGGCTCAAGCGCTCCGTATAAGACGGAGATCGCGGGCAAGACCGGCGCTGATTGGAAAAAACATCTGGCGGCAGGTGAAGTCCACGCTTTTAATATATTGTTTTATCAGAGAATATATTCAAGGCGTTTCTTTGAGAAGCATAAACGAGCTCTCGACAGGCTTGCCAATATCGGAACGGCCGATGACTGCGTGCGCTTCATAAGATTGCTTGAGGCGGTGGAAAGCTATGATGTGCGAAGCAGGCTCCATGAGCTGCGCTGCCCCTGCTTTGTGATAGGCGCAGCCATGGACGAGACTCTCGGCATAGACGGCTCCGAATGCCTTGCCGAAGCTCTGGGCTGTAAATACTATGTCTATCCGGAGGGCTCTCATACGGCCTACGACGAGGAGAAGGATTACGAGAAGAGGGTCAAGGATTTCCTTGATGAAGTCTACGCGTAATTTTGTTATAATGGAATTGCCTTAAAGTCGGTGATAAATTTTCCTACACTTGCTATATGGGATTTCGGATGTCTGTTTGCTCATTATGTCAGGCCGCGCTGTATCGGCGGAAGACAGAAGCGCAAAAGCAGAAAACCCACCTGTTCACAACAGGGAAAAGCTAAGCCGCTTTGGGGCTTTTATAGTTGCTTGCATTTGTATAGTTTGTCCGCATTGTATATCACGGAAAAAGCTCAGATCGATCGCCGCGTTGTTAACGCGTGTTAACCAAATATGTTAGCATGAGCTAACGAAAATGGCAAGCCTTTTTTGTTGAAAATATTGAAAAGCTTTTACTCATATTTTATACTGGACTAACAAACGCCGAGCTGATATTTAAGAAATGCTGCTGAACGGAGGTATAGATTATGATTAAGAGATGGGTAAGATTGGGAATTTGGGCAGGCGGAGTCCTGTTCGGGACCGCCGGTGTTGCTCTGCTTAAGTCGGATGACGCGAAGAAGGTTTACACGCACGCCGCTGCGGCTGCAAAGAGATGCGGAGACAATGTTATGAAGACCGTCACGAGCATCCGCGAGAATTGCGCGGATATCAACGCTGACGCGAACGAGATAAACGAGGAGAGAGCAAGGCAGAAGGAAGAGCGCGAGATCGCTGATGCCAAAGCTCTTATAGCCGAATATGAGGCGAAAAACGCCTGATGACTTGAGCTTGGAGCCTGAGTCTCCAGGATAAATAAAAAACAGTACGGCGGGCGTGATCCTTTCGGGCCCGCTTTTCCTTTGGCTTTTACCGGCATTGCCCGGTTTGCCGTATAATTTCGAAAGGTATTTTACTATGCGATGCAGGATACTGCATGAATCATCGAATCGTATGCGTGTTCATATAGTCAGAAGCAGAATGACTTTGAGACAGGCCGATATACTTGAATATTTCTTGAGAAGCAAAGGATATGTCAGCGATGTAAGAGTTTATGACCGCACAGGCGACGCCATAATATTTTACAAAAAAAGCGCCGAGACCCGCGAAGCGCTCGTCACTGCGCTTTCTCAGTTCGATTATGAGGATGAAGAGCTTCTGAGCCTTGTTCCGGCCCAGACAGGGAGGGCTCTCAGAAGGGAGTATGAGACAAAGCTCATCCTGACGGTTATAATCAGGGCTTTCAGAAAGGCCTTCTTCCCGGCGCCGCTCAATCTTTTATGGACTGCGGTGCAGAGCGTCGGCTTTATGCTGAAGGCGGCTAAGTCGCTGCTTAAAGGAAGGCTCGAGGTATCGGTGCTTGACGCCGTCGCTATCGGAGCTTCAATGCTCAGAGGTGATTTCAAGACAGCCTCGTCTATAATGTTCCTGCTCAATGTAGGGGAGATACTTGAAGACTGGACGCGTAAAAAATCGGTGGATGAGCTCGCGAGATCTCTCGCGCTCAAGGTTGATAAGGTATGGCTCAGGACAGAAAACGGCGATCTGCTTGTCGATATAGACAAGATCAAAAAAGGCGATCTTATAAGCGTGGGGACTGCGGGCATAATACCTCTCGACGGAAAGGTCGTTGACGGCAGCGCGAGCGTAAACCAGTCGTCGATGACGGGAGAATCCATTCCCGTTCTTAAAATGCCGGGCGGCTATGTTTATGCCGGTACCGTAATCGAAGAAGGCGATATCGTGATAGAGGTCGCAAGCGAGGCGGGTAGCGGTAAATACGATCATATAGTGCATATGATAGAAGAGACCGAAAAGCTCAAGTCAAGCACAGAAGCTGCGGTTTACAGGCTTGCCGACGGGCTTGTTCCCTATTCGCTCGCCGGAGCGTGCATAACATGGCTTCTGACCGGAAACATAACCAGAGCGCTTGCCTTCCTTATGGTAGACTTTTCCTGCGCGCTTAAAATGTCCATGCCCCTTGCGGTGCTGTCTGCAATACGCGAGGCCGGTGAACACGATGTTATAGTCAAGGGCGGAAAATTTCTCGAGGCGATAGCAGGGGCTGATGTGCTTGTATTTGACAAGACCGGCACCTTGACTCACGCAAGCCCTTCGCTTGTCAGGATAGACAGCTTCGGAGGGCACGACGAAACGGAAATGCTTCGCATAGCGGCCTGCCTTGAAGAGCATTATCCTCATTCTGTCGCGAACGCGGTGGTTCGGGCCGCAAAGGAGCGCGGCATAGAGCACAGCGAAATGCATTCAGAGGTCAAATATGTGGTAGCCCACGGGATCGCGAGCTCCATAGACGGCCGCAGGGCTCTGATAGGGAGCAGGCATTTTATATTTGATGACGAGCATTGCAGCGTTGCGCCCGGGGAAGAGGCTGCTTTGGAAGCATTGCCTCAGGAGAATTCGCATCTTTATCTTGCCATAGACGGCAGGCTGGTCGCGGTGCTTCATATATTTGATCCCTTAAGAGAAGAGGCCGCAGGGCTTATAGACGAGCTTCACGAGCTCGGTATCCCCAAGATATGTATGCTCACGGGCGACAGCGAAAGAACGGCCGCCGCGATAGCCGAAAGCCTTAATATAGATGAATACTATGCTGAGGTGCTGCCTGCCGACAAGGCCGAGTTCGTGAAAAAAGAGCGTGCGGCCGGACACAAGGTGATAATGATAGGCGACGGGGTGAACGATACTCCGGCGCTTTCCGAGGCCGACTGCGGGATCGCCGTAAGCAACTGCGCGCCCATAGCCCGGGAGATATCGGATATAACGATAACGGCCGACAGTCTGCGCGGGCTTGTATTTCTGAGGCGGCTTTCGACAGCTCTGATGAAGCGCATAAAAGGAAACTACAATTTTATAATTTCCTTTAATACAGCTCTTATAGCGTGCGGTATACTCGGCGTATTTTCGCCCGGCTTGTCGGCCCTGCTGCATAACGCGTCAACTGTGGTGTCGGGAGTTTACAGCATGACAAATCTTATAAAGGAAGAATGAACCTCGCGCTTGCCGGCGCCTGAACTGCCGCGCAGGGTCTTATATCCCGCAGCAGTCCGTGGTAAAGCCGCGAGATACCCGAGATAAAAGTAAAGTGACCGCCTTATAGGCGGTCATTTTACTGTCAACATTTTGTGTTCTGGAGCTGTTACCCGGATTTGAACCGGGGACCTCATCCTTACCAAGGATGCGCTCTACCGACTGAGCTATAACAGCATATTTATCGGACTTGACTATTATAAGGGTTTGCGGCGCTTTAGTCAATAAGTACAGCTTCTTTGTTGAAGATATCTAGGAATTGCAGACCAAAGCTTATTTATTTCCGTTTATTACAGTTCGCCGTCATGGTCTGCCTCCTCTGCCGCCGCAGTCCGCCTGCGGGTGCTTGTTCGATGTTCGGGATGAGGATATGCTGGCTCCGGCCGCCGCAGTCCGCCTGCGAGCGCTTTCCGATCCGGAACAAAGAACGGAAACGCCTGTAACAATGCTGTAATAATTGCTTGCGTGAAACGGCGTTTTGTGGTTTAATAGGCGAATATGTTAAAAAACAGAACAAAAAATTTCAAGAGGCTCACGGCCGTCTGTCTTCTGACGCTGATTTTTTTCATAGGCTTTGCGCCAGCCGTTAAAACGGCCGTGGCGGACGGGCTCGATAAAAACACGCTTACTGCGGATATCAATATACGCTGCAAACCCGGCAGCGTTTTCAACATACCCTTCGACGCGTCGCCGCTCGTTTTTGATTATCAATATAAGAGAACAAATATGATAAACAGGCTCTGTATAGGATATACGACGCTTCCAAGACAAATATCTGCAAAGGATTTTTCGAGACTGTCGGATATCGCGACGAGCTGTATAGGGATAAGATATGTCCCTGCCGGCAAAAGTCCTTCGGAGGGCTTTGATTGCAGCGGTTTTGTGCTTTATGTTTTGCGAAGCTGCGGCAGCGGAATGACGGCGGCAAGCTGCGGGGAGCAGTACAGCAGCTGTGTGGAGATGCCAAAGGGCTACGAGGCTCCTGGGGATATAGTTTTTTTCAAGGGCACGGAAAGTAATCCGGACGCGATAAGCCATGTAGGGCTTTATCTTGGAGACGGAAAGATGATACACGCCGGAAGCGCCGGTATATCCGTAGCGGATCTGAGCGAAAAATACTGGACAGAGCATTTCTTCTGCATAGGCCGCCCGACAAAGTGACGGCAGGGCGAAGCAAATCTTTTTCGGCGCGTTTTCGCGCCGTTTTTTATTGAATAAGAGACCTGCACTAAATCCGGTGCGCCGCAGTACAAGGCGCCGGAAGAAGTGTTTAGGCGCGATGCTGCGTGAGCCGCGGGGAAAGTGGTCAGGCGCGGCAACAGGTGATGTCCCGTGAGAAGCGGCCGCCGTGCAAGGCGCCGGAAGAAGTGCTTATGCGCGCCGCCGTGCGAGGCGCAGAGGGGAAGTGATCAGGCGCGGCAATAGGTGATTTCCCGTGAGAAGCGGCTGCCACAAAGCGCCGGGAGATGTTTCGGAAAAAGCGGCCACGGGCGGCGCCGGGCAGGGTGCTGGCAGAGGTGATCGGGCGAGGAGCAGGGCCGGCGGGAGCGCGGCCGAGGCACAAAGAAGGAAATAAAAATCAAAAATGTTAGCACTCACTATTGACGAGTGCTAACAAAAATGATATAACATAGTTGTCCCAAGGGGAAAAGGGATCTTGGGATTAGAGATTTCGAAAATTTTGGAGGTACGATTTATGTTTATGAATAGTTTATTCGGAGAAAACCTGTTTGATGATTTCTTTGAGGATCTCAACAGACCTATGCGCGCTCTGCTTCCTGCAAGAGCCGCGGCAAGCCGCAGCTCGGTGATGAGCACCGATGTTCGGGAAAAGGACGGGGCTTACGAGCTTGATATAGACCTTCCCGGCTACAAGAAGGAAGATGTCAAGTGCGAGCTCAAGGACGGCTATCTTACCGTGAGCGCGGTTCGCAAGAGCGAGGCTGACGACAAGGACGCCGCAGGCAAGTTCCTGAGACGCGAGAGATTTTACGGTTCATGCAGCCGCAGCTTTTATGTAGGGGAAGCCGTTGATCAGAATGACATCAAGGCGCGCTTTGAGGACGGCATATTGAAGCTATCCGTTCCCAGAAAGGAAGCCGCTGTTCCCGAACCCAAATATATCGCCATAGAGGGCTGAGTTGCGGAACCTTATCGTTGAAATTTCAGGCTTTTCGCCTCTCAAGACGAGAACAGTCGAAATTTCGGGCTTTTCACCTCAAAAGACGAGAATAATCGAGAATAACTGAAGATATTATGCTCAAAACAGCCCCGTTCGCGGGGCTGTTTTCATGAGCGCCAGAGTATTTGCTGTACACTGTCTCAAAAAAGCGAAAAATTATGTAAATCCCCCTTGCTTTGCGCTAATTTTTGATAAATGGCTTGAGAACGGCAGCAATGCTCCGGTTCCGACGAGCGGCGCGGTTTTGGCTACAAGCTTCCACGCGAGCTATAATCCGGCTCCTGTGGTTCCGCCGGTCACACCGCCGACGCCGCCTGTTCCGACACCGCCTGTTCCTCCGACGCCCCCCGACGCCTCCTGTTCCTCCGAAGCCGCCTGTCGATCCCTCGGCAGGAGCCGGTACTACTGGCGGCATAGAGGATCCCGGCAATAACGGGACAAAGCCCGGAAACAAGCCCGGGGATAACGGGGGCAAGCCGGGTGATAACGGCAATAAACCCGGAGACAACGGAAACAAGCCGGGCGCTAATGCTCATGTGTGGTAAAGTAACACAAGAAACTTATAGGCAGCTACCTACT
>JBHCAF010000045.1:0-14285 GCA_041798185.1 Bacillota bacterium | reverse complement strand
GTTTCAGGCGGCGGACGCGTAATCGC
This sequence comes from Bacillota bacterium, assembly GCA_041798185.1. Classification (GTDB taxonomy): domain Bacteria; phylum Bacillota; class Clostridia; order Peptostreptococcales; family Anaerovoracaceae; genus UBA1764. Next base: position 14,259 of record JBHCAF010000045.1, on the reverse strand, counting down.
AGAGGCAGTGCTTAATCTATTTGGCGGTCAGAGCGCCGATCCGAGAATTCTGATGATTGCCGGCATAGTGGTATGTACAGTGCTGACGAACTTTATGTCGAATACTGCGCTTGCGGCCATGATGACGCCTATTTACATTGAAATAGCGCTTGCGCTCGGCATAAGCCCGATACCGTTTGTTATAGCCATAGGCTGCGTCGCGACCAACCTTGCATGCGCAACACCTGTGGGCACTCCCGCCTGCACGCAGACCCTGCCTGCCGGTTATAAATATATGGATTATGTAAAGGTCGGCGGCCCCTTGTGCATCCTCCTGATAATCGCTGCCGCAATACTTTGCCCGATAATATACAGCTTCTGAATATATAAAGTCTGATAAAAGTGCTTCTTGGAAATTAGACAGATCTAAACAGAAAACACTCTAAGTTTAAAAACAGCTCCCCTCAGCAAAGAGGGGTTCTGTTTTTGAAAATGGGTCGCGATCGGGTAAATGCCCGGCATTTTGGAGGATAAGTCTATGCAATTACAGCTGCTGCATCTTTATTATTTTAAATTGCTTGCCGAAAACGAGCATCTTCTTAACACCGCAAAGCAGATACATATTTCGCCCCCTGCTCTGAGCTCTACCATATCAAAGCTTGAGCATGAGCTTAATGTCAGCCTTTTCAACAGGATAGGAAGACATATAAAGCTCAATAGAAACGGTGAAATACTTTACAGACATGTATGCAACATATTTGCCGAGATAGATCAAATCGAACAGGAGCTTTGCGGAGGGAAAATAGTAGATCAGAAAATTATCAGCGTAGGTGTCACGGCAATGACGCTGTGGAATACTGCCATCGGGAATTTTATGTTCAAAAATCCCGGGATAATAGTAAATCAATCGGTCATGCTCGTCGATACTCTTAACAATAAAGAATATACCAATCTGTTGGATTTTATAATCACGGATGAGCACGATATAACAGATCGGAATTGGGAGCCCTCGCTTATATTTGAGGACGGCCCCGTCCTGCTGGTCAATTCACGGCATAAGTTTGCCGGCAGAAAAACTGTGTCTTTGGCTGAGGCTGCGGATGAAAATTTCATCGCCCTTTCAAAGGGATACTCTTCGAGAAAATATTTTGATTATGCCTGCAGCAAAGCCGGCTTCACTCCTAAGATATGCGCGGAAGTCGATTATATGCTCAGAAGTCAACTTATATTAAACGGCATCGGGATATCTTTCAGCTCGGAACTCGGCTATAAGGCTTTGTCAAATCCCGATATAAAGCGGGTAAAGATAGACAGCGATACGCCATCAAGGCGGCAGTGCATTTTTTCAAAAAAATCAGCCGAACTGTCCGCCGCGGCAAAAGAGTTCAGGGATTATATCATCCATTGCTATAAATAGAATATCATCAATTTTATGCACAGGGCTGCGCCGTTATGTGAAGTCAATGTGTAATCGTCATATCAAGACAGGAGGAATAAACTATGAGCAGAATGCCTATGGAGGACATCAAGGTTCTTGAAGTCGGCAATATAGTTGCCGGCCCTTGGGGCAGCACTATGCTTGCGGATTTCGGAGCAAAGGTTATCAAGGTGGAGCCGCCGAAGGGCGGCGACCTTATGCGCGGCATGGGTCGTATCAAGGACTTATGGTTCTGCGTTGATAACAGAAATAAGTACTGTATCACTCTGAATTTGAAGTCCGAGAAGGGCAGAGAAATTCTTTCGGATCTTATTAAAGACTGTGATGTTTTATTCCAGAATTTTCGTCCGGGAGTTTTTGATCGTCTCGGCTTCAGCTATGAACATTTGAAGGAGCTTAATCCGAGGATCATTTATGTTACAGCCTCAGGCTACGGTCAGAACGGCCCCAAGGCACATAAGCCGGGCTTTGACAGAATGGGTCTTGCCGAGGGAGGTTTTCTCGAAGTTTCCGGTGAAAAGGACGGCGCGCCTATCAAACCGGGTATTTCAGTTGCTGACTTTTATACCGCCATGTTCGGGTGCATAGGAGCGCTCATGGCTCTCCACAATAGGGACATCACAGGCAAGGGACAGCATATAGATACATGCCTTACAGACTCGGTGCTGCGTCTTCAGGAGTCGATAATAGCCGAGTACAGCTATGACGGCGCTGTTCGCACAAGAATCGGCAACGGTACTACGGTCACAATGCCAGCGGGGCATTTCCTCACAAAGGACGGAAGGTGGTTCTGCATTTCTGTCACGGGGGACAAGTTGTTCAACACATGGGCAGAGAGGATAGGCCGCGCAGACCTTATTGAGAATCCCAAATACTGCAATCAGCAGCAACGATCGATCCCCGAAAACAGGGAGGAAATAAACGCAATCTGCGCAGCATGGGTCAAAGAGCATTCCATTGATGATTGCCTGAAGATCCTCGGTGACGAGATTCCGTGCTCGAAGGTATTCAATGCGGTGGACATAGTCAACGAAGAGCAATTCAAGGTGCGAGACATGATACTTGATGTCCCGACGGAAAAGTTCGGAGTTATCAAAATGCAGGGCATAGTTCCCAAGCTTGATGAGAATCCGGGGCAGGTGCGCTGGGCAGGAAAGCCGTTGGGATTTTTCAACGATCAGATATATAAAGAGCTGGGGTATTCTCCGGAAGAGATCAGCAAGCTCAAGGATGAGGGGGTTATCTGATAATGTATGCATTAGGCATAGACATCGGTTCCACTGCGTCTAAAGCCGTGCTGCTTGATATGGACGGCAATATAGTGGCGAAAAAAGTTGTTGCCATAGGGACAGGTACACAAGGCCCGGACAGAGTTTATAAATCGGTCGTTCAGGAGGCTGGGATACCACAAGAAGCGATAGCATGGATCACCGCGACAGGCTACGGAAGATTTACATTTGAGGGGATAAACGATCAACGCAGTGAGCTGTCTTGCCACGCTAAAGGGGTGATACATCTTGTGCCGTCGACAAGAACGATCATAGATATCGGAGGGCAGGATATTAAGGTCATGTCGATCAGCGATACCGGGGGGCTGCGTAATTTCGTCATGAATGATAAATGCCCTGCCGGGACAGGGCGTTTTTTGGACACTATGGCGGGGGTGCTTGATGTCAGCGTCGATCAGTTGAGCGAGATATCCGAAAGCGCTGATGCGGTTGCCGAAATAAGCAGCACATGTACTGTATTTGCGGAATCAGAGGTCATCTCCAAGCTTTCATCAAAGATAAAGCTTGGGAACATAGTCAGCGGCATACATAAGTCTGTGGCAAAAAGAGTTGCGTCTCTTGCCATGCGCTGCGGGCTAAAGCCGGAAGTGACCATGAGCGGTGGTGTTGCGCTGAATTCCGGTCTTGTGAGATCGTTGGAAGAAGAAATAGCTTGCCGTATAAATGTTCATGAAGACTGTCAGCTTGCAGGCGCGCTCGGCGCAGCACTGTTTGCACTTGACAGTCTTAAAAAGAATCATGACTAAATTTATTTAAACAAGCATATAGGATAATTTTATTTTGAAAGGAATCATACTATGAGCGAGGAAGTAAAAGCCAGCGCTGCCGCAAAGCCGCAGCGTCCGTTGCCACAGTCACGAGTGATGACAAACGCCCTTATGGATAAGGTTTATAAGCAGGCCTTTGAGGCTGCCGAGAAAGGCGAACATGTTGCCTGGTCAACATCTATTTTCCCACAAGAGATTTGCGCGACATTCGGGATCCCTGTATTGTTCCCCGAGAACAACGCCGCGGGTATTGCGGCGCGTCACGATTCGTCGCGTTTTATAGCATGCTCCGAGGGTGAGTTGGGTTATTCAAATGACATCTGTTCGTATGCGCGCTTAAATATCGGCATGGCACATATGATCGCGACTGATCCTGATTATGAGCGTCCTGCGTTGGCTATGCCAAGGCCTACATTACTTTTATGCGCTACAAACAGCTGCTTTGAGCTTATGAAATGGTACGAGTGTCTGTCAAGAGAACTTGATATCCCTATTTTCTTACAGGATTGCTCATTCAACTGCTTTGAGGATGCTCCGGCAGACTACAAAAATAGATTTGCCAAAAGCCAGATCCTTCATAACATAGCGCGTATGGAAGAGCTGTTCGGGAGGGAGTTCGACTGGGATAAATTCCGTGAAAATCAGATAACATCAAATGAAAATGCGGATCTGTTCGATGAGATAGTTGCAATGAACGAAAGAACACCTTCGCCGCTCAACGGCTTTGACCTGTTTAACTATATGGCGCCTATGGTGGTTGCCCGCAGCTCAAAAGAGACAACTGCGATCCTGAAGCAGCTGAGGAAAGAAGTTCAGGAGCATATTGATAACGGAACATCTACTTTCGGTTCGACTCAGGAAGAGTTTCGTGTAGACTGGGAGGGCATCGCCTGCTGGCCGAATTTGGGCTACAACCTTAAGACTATGAAAAAATACGGTATAAACTGTGTTACGAACGGATATGTGGGTGCATGGTCGCTTCACTATGAGCCGGGCAATCTTGAGGAAATGGGTTCGCAGTATATGCAGAGCTCTACCAATATACAAAGCACAAGGACGATGATGTCGAAGCGTGCCGGTGTAGCGGAAAATTTCGGTTGCGACGGTATGCTGTGTCATGTGAACAGGAGCTGTAAATATATGACTTATCACATGTTTGTCGGGCGTGAAATAGTAGAAGAAAAAGCGGGCATACCTGTAGTTACATTTGATGGCGATCAGGCTGATCCTACTATCTTTAATGAAGCCCAGTTTGAAACAAGAGTTCAGGGGCTTGTCGATATTATGAGAGAGAACAAGGAGAGGGAATAATATGGCTGATATAAATAATCTTTTAGCTGAGTTCAAAGAGATCAGCGTAAGTCCTAAAAAGCTTCTGTCAGAATATATCGCAGAAGGGAAGAAGGTCATCGGTTGCTTTTATTACTGTCCGCAGCCTTTAGTAACGGCCCTCGGAATGGTCCCTATGGGTCTTTGGGGAGGACAGGTAAATCCACAGCGTGCGGGCAAATACAGCCCGATATTCACATGCTCGATACTGCGTTCCTGCATGGAATACGGAATGACGGGAGAATATAAGGGATTGAGTGCTGCGTTGATGCCTATACTCTGTGACACCTTCAGGGGCACCTGCGGTGCGTGGAGGGCAGGTGTTCAGGATATCAAGCTTATACCGTTTGTACCTCCTCAAAACAGGAAGGATCCGGGAGCTTTGGAGTATCTTATTGAGGAATATAAGATTGTAAAAAAGGAGCTCGAGGCTGTTGCCGGCAAATCGCTTTCAGACCGGGAGCTGCTTAAGGCTATACGCCTTTACAATAAAAAGAATGCGGTTATAAGGGACTTTACAAGGCTTGCGAATCATCATCTTGATATCATAACCCCTGTCAGGAGGCATCAGGTAATGAAAGCGCTGACCTTCATGGAGCCGGAGGCCGTTGTCGAAAAGCTTGAAGCTTTAAACGCTGCTCTTACGGCAGAGCCTGTGCATGAGTGGACAGGCAAAAAAGTAGTTCTGACCGGCATAATGGCAGAGCCTGATGATATACTTACGGCTCTTGAGCGGAACAATATCGCTGTTGTTGCGGATGATCTCATGCAGGAATCAAGATTGTATAGGACAGATTATCCTGCCGCTTACTCTGCGATGGAAAGCCTTGCTTTGCAGTGGCTCAATATCAAAGCGTGTTCGCTTGCTCATGATGATGACAATACGGCAAGAGGGAAACATCTTGTTGAACTGGCGAGGCGCAACGATGCTGACTGCGTTATATGCTGCATGATGCGTTTCTGCGATCCTGAGGAGTATGACCAGCCTTCGGTGATAAAGACTGTCGAGGCTGCAGGCATCGGAACGCTTTCGATCGACATAGATCAAAGCACTTCAGACAGCGCGCAGGCTCTTACAAAGATACAGACATTTGCGGAAAACTGAACAGCTTTGGTATAAGGCAGCGCGCTCGGTATTGACCGGGCGCGCTGTTTGTTATTTTTTGTCGTATGAATAGTGTTCGAAATACTGCACAAAGAAATCCTTTAAGATCATTGCACTGTTAGGCAGGCTTTTATTTTTCTTCCAGAACAGCGCCATATTTCTTTTCGGGAAGTCCGTTTGAAGATACAGATAAGGCACATAAGAAATATCCATGCAGTTATACGCATAGGTTGTGCTGAGAGATACGGTATTGCTGTCTTTGCCGAGCTGGATATTTCTTATCATAACATCGGATTCTGTTGTGTTTGTAACGGATATGTGTTCAAAGGAACATATATCATCGAAATACTTTCTTGTGGAATGTCCTTTGGGCATCACTATAAAGTGTTCGTCTTTTATTTCGCTCAGAGAAACATTTTCTCTGCCGATCATAGGATGATCCCTGCTCAACAGTATGATAGGCTCTGTTTGCACCAGATTTATGTGATCCCAGGATGGGTCTGTAAGATTATCCTCGGCGCAAAGAATGAAATCAAATTTTTCTATAAGCGAAGACTCTCTCAGCGCAAACAGGTCTATGCTTACTCTTGATATGAATACGGAAGGATTGTTGTTTATAAAAGCGTCAAATACATCAAGCCAGAAGATCCTGTCTGCGGACGCTATATATACGGTTTTTTTGCCGTCTGAATCATTCTCCCTGATTTTAGATATGCCTTCATCAAGAGATTCCAGCGATTCTTTTACATACTTATAGAAAACTTTTCCGAATTCGTTCAGTTTTATGTTTCGTCCCACTCTGTCAAACAGGTTTACGCCAAGTTCCTTTTCAAGGCTTGAGATGATGTTGCTCAAGGCCGGAACAGTATAGTTCGCTTTCATGGCCGTTTTTGTAAGATGCTCGCTCTGGGCCAGTTCAATAAAGCATTTTAATTGATTTAAGTTCATAAATGTCCTTTAAGTAACGCTGCCCGGCATTTCCGTGGCTGCCTGATTTTCGAATATGATTGTTAACTGTTTTTTAACGATTCTGCATTACAATACGAAACTATTATATATGTTTTACAAGTATCTTGAAAAGCCCTGAAATACAAGCTTTTCAGTGCTGTTAATCATTTTTTTAACAGACTGTTATAAGTTTATCAAATTGTTGTCTATGTGTATAGATGTTATAAGTTATCAAGGAATATATGTTATCGTAATGAATTGTTTTTTTTTAGAGGAAAAGGAATTGGCTGCTTCAACTATAGCATTAATAATACTTGCCGTGACCATTGTGCTTTTTGCCACCGGGCGGCTTCCGCTTGCTGTTACCGCAGTAAGCGCGGCCTTGGCAATGGCTGTTTTTAAGGTGATCCCATATTCAAAGGCTTTTGCGGGCTTCTCGAACGATGTGACTATGATGGTCATAGGCTCTATAATTATAGGGGAAACTCTGTTTGAGACCGGCGTCGCGCAGAAAATAGGTACGACCATTATCAGGATGGTTGGTACAAATGAGCGACTTTTTATAGTTGTATGCGTTTTGGTATCTGCCGTTCTGTCGGCATTTCTAAGCAATACTGCGGTCGTTGCCATGATGATACCGGTTGTGGCCGCTACCGCCGCAAGCTCCGGAGGTAAAATTACAAAGAAGAACAGCCTTATGGCAATAGGCTTTGCCGCGAATGTCGGAGGAGGGATGACTTTAGTAGGCTCCACTCCAAATGTTATAGGGCAAGGTCTTCTCGCTGATAACGGACTTGAGACTATGAGCTTCTTTGACTTGACCCTTGGAAGCGTGCCGCGTCTCATATTTATGGTTGCATTTTATGCTACCATAGGCTTCGCCATGCAGAAGAAGATATTTAATTTTGAGGAAAAGCTTGATGACAAGATATCTGGCAATGACGCAGCTAAAGAATATAGCAAACTTAAAATGATAATTTCCTCCGCCATACTTGTCTTTGCGGTCGCGGGCTTCGTTACCGGGCTGTGGACTGTGGGAACGGTTGCCATGCTGGCAGGTCTGTTGTGTGTTATCACAGGGTGTATAAGCCTTAAGGATATGTTCCGCAGGATGGACTGGAACACTGTATGGGTATTGGGCGGCTCACTCGGCTTTGCCGCCGGTATTTCCGAGTCGGGAGCGGGAAAGCTTATTGCCGATACTTTTATAGGGTTCATGGGCGGAGATGTGAGCATGCTTAAGGTGCTTCTGATATTCACCGTGTTAAGTGTGGTACTCGGCAATCTTATGAGCTCAACTGCTACTATGGCTATGATAGGCCCCATTGCGATTTCTATGTGCCAGTCGCTTGGATATGACGCGAAGCCGGTCATAATGGTTATAATATGGGCTCTTAATTTGGCATTCCTAACGCCGATTGCCACAGTGCCGGTGACCATGACTCTGCAGGGGGGATACAGGTTTCTTGATTATACGAAGATAGGTGCAGTACTTATGATAGGCTGTTTGATACTTACTGTCGTATGTTACCCGCTTTTATTTGCGCTTTAGTTTGGCGCCGTGATCTGCTTTTATATTTAATATAAGATAATGTTTGATAAAACTTTTGGAGGTATATTATCATGATGGAAGAATATGATTTCATGTTAACTGATGAGCAAAAGGACTTAAGGACTTTGGTCAGAGAGTTCGCTCAAAAGGAAGTTAAACCGCAGTGTCGTATTGCGGAAAGGGACGCGATCGTCCCTGAGGATCTGGTAAAGACAGCCTATGAAATGGGCCTTCATCTTGTTACCGTTCCTGAGGAGTATGGCGGACTCGGACTTTCGAATATGTCATATGCAGTGGTAAGAGAAGAGCTTGCTCGCGGAGACGCAGGCTTTGCTTCAAGAGTATTCGGTTTCGGTTGGGAGCCGCTCGCTATAGCCGGAACGGAAGAGCAAAAGAAAATGGTTGCGGAATCGCTCACGAGCGGCGGTATCATGGCCTTCGGCCTTACAGAGTCGGTTTCCGGCTCAAACGCCGGAGCGATGGCATCCACATGCAGAAAGATCGGCGATAAGTGGATAATAAACGGTGGCAAGACCTTCATTACAAATGCTGATTGTGCCGACTATATTACGATTTTCGCATGGAATGATAAAGAGGCCGGCACAGGCAACGGGATAACGGCATTCCTCCTTCCTAAAGACGCAAAGGGGCTTACGGTAGGCGAGCACGAGGATAAGATGGGCATACGCTGTGTTCACACAAATTCGCTTTTCTTTGATGATTTGGAGCTTGATGACAAGTATCGCCTGGGTGAGGTCGGAAAGGGTTATCAGATCGCGATGAAGATACTTGATAACAGCCGTCCTTGCACTGCGGCATCTGCTGTAGGTATTTGCCAGTCCGCTCTTGATGAGGCTATACCGTACGCAAAAGAACGCGAAGTCTTCGGAAAGAAAATATGGAAGCATGAGGGTATAGGTTTTATGCTTGCGGATATGCAGATACAGACCTACGCGGCCAGACAGATGGTTTGGGCTGCATGCAAGTCTGCTGATGCGGGCATAATAAATAAAAAGCTCATAAGTTCCGCGAAGTGCTTTGCCGGAGATACGGCTGTGTTTGTTACAACCAACGCCGTTCAGGTTCTCGGTGGAAACGGATACTCAAAAGAGTATCCTGTAGAGAAGCTTATGCGTGACGCTAAAATATATCAGATATTCGAAGGTACAAATCAAATACAAAGAGTTGTGCTTTCGGGACTTCTTTGCAGATAGGCTTTGTGATATAAGCATTATCCTTCTAAATACATACTGCTGTGCAAAAGCCCCGGGGATTTTTCCGGGGCTTTTGCCTTATCTTTTTCGCAGTATCACAAATTTTCAGCGCTGAGAATGCGCTCGTCTTCGCTTTCGCCGTATTCCAGCCTTATTCTTATACAGTCTTCGGGAAGCATACCGTCTTCAAGAAGCTCCGCCCATTCTATTATGCAGATACCGCCCTTTTTGAAGTAGTCCTCAAAGCCTGTCTCAAAAAGCTCGTCGCTGTCGTGTACCCTGTATACATCAAAATGATAGAGGGGCAGCCGCCCGCTGTGATATTCGCATACTATCGTAAAGGTGGGGCTTGTGATCGTTTCGGAAACGCCGAGCCCGGCGGCTATAGCCTTGGCAAGAGTGGTCTTTCCCGCCCCCAAATCGCCCGAAAGAGCAATGCATTGGCCGGGCTTGAGGCTTTGCGCCAGTTCTTCTCCGAAGAGCCTTGTTTCTTCACTTGAGCTTAGAGTGATCTTCATAACGGAATATATTATAACATATTGCCTATATCTTGCGCCCAAGGCGGTGCAATAGGGTAGAATATAATGTATACTGTGAGCTGTTGATCGGGCCTTCGGACGAAATATTTTTTATCGCTTCCGTGAGCCGGGCAGCATATGAACGGCTTCGGGGGAAAGGGCGGCATAAAAGAATGTCGCCAGCAATATAAATTATGAAGATATTAGCTATTGAAACAACAGGACATTTCGCAAGCACGGCCGTCGGCCGGCACCAGATAAAAAACGATACGAATTGCTCGCACCTTCAGGAGATAAGTCCTATGGTCATGCAGGTACTGTCCGAGGAAGGGCTGAGCGGAAGGGAGCTTGATCTTATCGCGGTCTCGCGCGGACCGGGCTCGTTTACCGGCATAAGGATAGGAATGGCTACGGCCAAGGCTCTCGCCCGGGTCTGGGATAAGCCCATAGTCGCAGTGCCGACTCTGGAGTCTTTTGCGTACCGTGATACGGTACGCGCCTGCACCGCGCACGAAGCCTGCGGCGCGCCGCGGCCAAAGACCGATCCGCAGTCCGGTCAGGCTTGCGATATCCACGATATCATAGTTCCGATCTTTGACGCGCGCCGCGATCAGGTCTACGCGGGCATATATCAGAACAGAAGAGCTCTGCTTGAGGGCGGCGCCTACGGTATTGATGAATTCAAAGAAAGACTGTTTAATATCCTGAGCGACAGGCTCGGGCGCGGCGGCTGCGGAGAAGAGGCTTTTTCAGCTTCTGAGCTCCTGCCGTATGCCGAACGCAGTTTGCGTGTCCGCTATTTCGGAGACGGCTGCTATCTGATAGGCAGACAGTCCGAGGGCGAGCAGGAGGCTTTGCAGCTTTTGGAGCTTGCGGAGATCTTATATAATGAAGGAAAATACGACAGCTGCTTTACGGCCGAGCCGGAATACATGCGTATGGCCGAGGCCGAAAGAAAGCTCAGGGAAAGAGAGATATATGCTTAATGGCAGACATATAACAATGGGTATAGAGAGCAGCTGCGACGATACGGCCGTCGCGCTTCTTGCCGACGGCAGGGACATACTTTCAAATGTCATAAGCTCGCAGATAGATATACATAAGATATACGGAGGTGTAGTCCCGGAGATCGCGAGCAGGCATCATCTGCGCAATCTTCCGTTCGTGCTTGAACAAAGTCTCGAAGAAGCGGGGCTTACGCTCGAGGCTGTGGACGAGATAGGCGTGACTGCTGGGCCGGGGCTTGCCGGTGCCGTGCTTATGGGCACTGCCTACGCGAAGGCTCTCGCCGCGGCGAGCGGCAAGCCTCTTATAGGAGTGCATCATATTCAGGCTCATATACTTGCGAATCTTATAGAGCACCCGGAGCTTGAGCCTCCGTTCATCGCGCTTGTTGTTTCCGGCGGGCATACTCATCTTATAGAGGTCATAGGCTTTAATGAATTCAGGATACTTGGCTGTACTAGAGACGACGCCGTTGGAGAAGCCTATGATAAGGTCGCCAGGGTCCTCGGACTCGGCTATCCCGGGGGGCCTGAAATAGACAGGCTCGCAAAGGAAGGCGATCCCTCCGCCATAGAGTTCAAGCGGGTCTATCTGGAAAAGGACAGCTTTGATTTCAGTCTGAGCGGAACAAAGACCGCGGTGATAAATTATCTTCACAAGGAAACGCAGGCAGGGCGAAGCGTGAGCGCGGCCGATGTCGCGGCTTCGTTTCAGGAGGCGGTCATGGAGGTGATAATCAACAAAACCATGGACGCTCTTGCGCTGAAGGATTGCGGCAGGCTTGCCGCAGCAGGAGGCGTGGCCTGCAACAGCTTTCTTAGAGAAAAGCTGAGGGAACGCTGTGAAGCGGCCGGAGTAAAGCTTTATATTCCGTCGCCTGTGCTTTGCACGGACAACGGGGCCATGGTTGCAAGCGCCGCTTTTCAGAAGCACAGGCTGGGCCTTAGATCTGATCTTTATTTGGATGTTTATCCGGGGCTTTCAATAGAAGACGGGCTGTCAAAGCTCGACGCGAAATAAAAGGAAAAATAAAAAAGGCTGAGGCCTTGGCGGCTTCAGCCTTTAAGTTTACGAATTTGCTTCGATATAGGCTACTATGCTTGATACTACCTGAAATTCCTCGACCTGTTCATCAGGGACTTCGATCCCGAACTCATCCTCGATCGCCATGATGATCTCTACAGCGTCCAAAGAATCCGCTTCGAGATCCTTTAAGAGATTTGTCTCAGGTGTGATATTTTCTTTATCTGCGTCAAGCTGTTCAGCTATGATATCTCTAACCTTTTCAAATATCATTATACACATCCTCCTAACCTAAATATTATACCATTCGCGGTATTTCAAGTCTATAAGCTCCTTATTCTTTGCAAGAGCCCGGGAAAGCTCAACGCTTTTGTCCGGACTGAAGTTTTCGGGCTTGCAGAGCTCGGCTTCTATTGCGGCCGTCTCGGCTTCAAGGGCGGCTATTTCCTCCTCAAGCGCCGCGCGTTTTTTCTTCGCGCGTTTTTCTGCGGCGGCAGCGGCCTTTTGAGCCTCTCTCGACTGCTTGCTGCTCGTGGGAACGCCGGACAGATCACTTTCTTCTGAGCTTTCGGCGCTTTGTTTTGAAAGAGCCTCGTTACGCGATGTGCCGAGAGTTTTTATATAATCCCCGGGAGAAGCGAGCTCCGCGGATTTCCGTTCATAGTAATCGTAATTTCCGAGATAAGTCGTGATGCCGTCCGCGCTGAGCTCAAGTATGCTTGTAGGCACCTTTTTAAGAAGATAGCGGTCATGGCTGACTATCAGAAGAGTTCCGGGGAAGTCCAGCAGAGCGTCTTCTATGACCTCCATCGCGTCTATATCAAGGTGATTTGTAGGCTCGTCCATGATCAGAAAATTCGCGCCGGACATCATAAGCTCAAGCAGCGCAAGCCTCGCTTTTTCTCCGCCGCTGAGCTCCCCGACATTTTTGAATACGCTTTCTCCGCTGAACAGAAAGCTTCCGAGCAGAGCTCTCAGCTCGCCCTGATCATATTTTATGTATTTCGAATGAAGCTCGTCGAGCACGCTTTTTTCGGGATCTAAAAATGCCTGCTGCTGGTCATAGTATCCGGGTATAACATTCTGTCCGAGTCTGAAGAGGCCTGAATCCGCCCGCTCGCGCCCCAAAAGTATCCTCAGAAGAGTAGTCTTGCCCGTGCCGTTCGCGCCCACCAGACATACGTGTTCTCCGCGTTTTATATCCATTGACACATCGGAAAACAGCTTCCTGTCTCCGAAGCTTTTTGACAGACCCTCGGCATAAAGAACATCGTTTCCGGTCTGAAGCGCTTCGGAAAAGCTGAGCTTGAGCTTTGCTCCCGGCTGCTCCGGTCTATTCAGGCGCTCCACCATACCGAGCCTTTTTTCGCGCGACCGGGCTCGTTTTACCAGATGCTCGGTATTATGAGCCTTCATTATGCGTATCATGGCTTCCTGGCGCTTTATTTCCGCCTGCTGATTTTCGTATTGATGCAAGGCTATATCGAGCTTCACCCTCTTTTTCTCGAGGTAGCTGCTGTAATTCCCCGCGTATATGTCCAGTCTGCCATTTTCTATTTCAAATATGCGGTTCACCGTTTTATCGAGAAAGTAGCGGTCGTGCGATATTATAATGAAGCTTCCTTTATAAGCTCTGAGATATTGCTCCAGCCACTTGAGCGAACCTATATCGAGATGATTGGTAGGCTCGTCGAGCATCATTATATCAGGGCCTTCCAAAAGCATCGCGGCAAGCGCGAGCCTTGTGCGTTCTCCGCCGGACAGAAGCTCAAGCTTCTTGCCGAGGCAGTCTTCCCCGAATGAGAGGCTGCTGAGCATGCCCTTTGCCCATTTTTCGGGATCAGCCCCGTCCGGCATCCTGAAGCTGTCCTTTCTTTTCATGACCTCTTCTATGACGCTGCCGCTTCCTTCAAGCCGATAGCTCTGCCGCAGATAGCCCACGGAGCTGCTTTTATCTATAAAGAGATTGCCGCTGTCAGCCTCAATCTCTCCCGCGAGTATCTTCATAAGGGTGGATTTACCGGCTCCGTTGGCGCCGACTATTCCGATCTTGTCGCCCTTGTTTATATGAAAACAAAGCCCTGTAAGTATG
>JBHCAF010000044.1:0-6228 GCA_041798185.1 Bacillota bacterium | reverse complement strand
GGGCAGTGTCTTCTGAAAAAAATATGTGAAAAATTCGGCTTCGACAGCCTCGGCTATCAATCGCTTGAGGGGCTTTTAGAAGCCATAGGAATAGATAAGGATACTATCTGCACCTACTGCTGGACGGGTAAGGAGGATTAAAAATGGAGAATTCATATTCAAAGGCGTATGCGGAGGCGGGCGTTGACATAAACGCCGGTTATGAGGGCGTAAGGCTGATGAAGCGTCATGTTGAAAGAAGCTTTATACCCGGCGTCCTGTCCGATATAGGCGGCTTCGGAGCTATGTTTCAGCCCGAGCTGCTCGGAATGAAGGAGCCTGTTCTTGTTTCCGGTACAGACGGCGTCGGTACCAAGCAGAGAATAGCGCAGCTGCTCGATAAACATTCTACGGTAGGCATAGACTGCGTTGCGATGTGCGCGAACGACATAGTATGCTGCGGCGCCAAGCCTCTCTTTTTCCTTGACTATATAGCCATAGGCAAAAATATCCCGGAAAAGGTCGCCGAGCTCGTATCGGGCGTTGCCGAGGGCTGCGTTCAGGCGGGCTGCGCTCTTATAGGCGGAGAGACCGCAGAGCATCCCGGCACCATGGCTGCGGATGATTACGACCTCGCCGGCTTTTGCGTGGGTATAGTCGATAAGAGCCGTATTCTCGATAAAAACAGCATTCGCGAGGGTGATGTGATAATAGCTCTGCCCTCATCGGGCGTTCATTCAAACGGCTATTCTCTTGTTCGAAAGGTGTTTGATATAGAAAACGCCGACCTTTCAGAAAAGCCCGAAGAGCTCAGAGGGCTCAGTCTCGGAGAAGCCTTGCTCTGCCCGACAAAGATATATGTAAAGCCTGTTCTCAGCGTGATGGAGGCTGCCGAGCTCAAGGGCGTCAGCCATATAACAGGCGGCGGCTTTTATGAGAATATACCAAGAGCAGTGCCCGACGGATTATGCGCGAGGATCAAAAAGAGCTCCATAAAACGGCTTCCTATTTTTGATCTCATACAAAGGAAAGGTGATATTTCCGAGCACGATATGTTCAATACCTTCAATATGGGCGTCGGTATGAGCCTCATCATATCGGCCCGCAGCGCAGGGGCCGCAATGCAGGCTCTCAAGCTGCACGGTATAGACGCCTATATTATAGGCGAGATGGAAAGCGGCAGCGAGAGGATAGTAATAGAATGAGAAAGGCCAGGATAGCCGTTCTCGTTTCCGGGGGCGGAACAAATCTTCAGGCGCTTATAGACGCGCAGAAAAGCGGAATAATAAAAAGCGGAGAGATAGTGCTCGTGATATCGAGCAGCGAGAGCGCCTACGCGCTCGAAAGGGCCGCGCGAAACGGCATAGACTGTGCTGTTTTCGGCCGCGCCTCTTTATCGAAGGCGGAATTCGAAGAGAAAATATCCGAGGCGCTTGACGCTGCCGGTATAGATCTTATAATACTTGCCGGTTTTATGTGTATATTGAGCGGCGATTTTACAAGGCACTATGAAAACCGGATAATAAATGTCCACCCCTCGCTCATACCGTCATTCTGCGGAGAGGGCTTTTACGGGCTTAAGGTGCACGAGGCCGCTCTCGATTACGGAGTCAAGCTGAGCGGCGCGACAGTTCATTTTGTCAATGAGGTGGCTGACGGAGGAAGGATAATTCTGCAAAAAGCCGTTGAGGTGCTGCCGGAGGACAGTCCGGAGCTTCTTCAGAAAAGGGTCATGCAGGAGGCTGAATGGATAATACTCCCGCAGGCGGCGGAGCTGCTTTCGGCGGAGATAATAAAAAATCGCGGTGAGGCGGATAATACCGCCGAAGAGTAAAAGGAGAGCTGAAAAAAATGAAAAGCTTAGCTGAAGTTCTGAAGAACAATTCCTACCCCGGACGCGGCATAGCGATCGGGAAGAACTGCGTTTACTATTTCATCATGGGGCGCAGTGAAAACAGCCGCAACAGGATATTCGCGGCTACGGAAGACGGCATAAAGACCGAAGCCTATGACCCGTCAAAGCTAAAGGATCCGAGCCTTATCATCTACCGTCCTGTAAGGACCATGGGGACGGCTCTGGTCGTGAGCAACGGTGATCAGACCGACACGGTAGTCGAGACAGGTGATTTCAGAAAGGGGCTTATGAGCCGCGAATACGAGCCCGACGCTCCGAATCATACGCCTCGGATATCGGCCATAGTCTATGAGGACGGAAGCTTTGAGCTTTCCATACTTAAAAAGAACGGAGAAGGCTGTCTTCGCGAGTTTTTCAATTATGAGAGCTGCGAGGAGGGCTGTCTTTATTTCATAAGCACCTATCAGGGCGACGGAGATCCGCTTCCGTCCTTTGAGGGAGAACCCGTCAAGCTCGGTTTCTCCTCGCCGGAAGAGATTTGGGCCGCTCTTGATAAGGACAATAAGGTATCGCTTTATGCGAGGCTCAACGGAAATGTAAAGCTTTTTAATAAGAATCTGGGGGATCGTTGAAATGAAAGAATTCGAACTTAAGTACGGATGTAATCCTAACCAAAAGCCCGCAAGGATCTATATGAAGGACGGCTCGGAGCTGCCAATAAAGGTACTGAACGGCCGTCCGGGCTTTATAAACTTTCTTGACGCCTTTAATTCCTGGCAGCTTGTAAAGGAGCTTAAGGAAGCGACGGGCATGCCGTCGGCGGCGAGCTTTAAGCATGTTTCGCCCGCCGGAGCCGCGGTAGGCCTTCCACTCGGAGAAATCGACAGGAAAATATATTTTGTTGATGAAAAGGCCGAGCTCAGCCCCATAGCCTGTGCATATATAAGAGCGCGCGGCGCCGACAGGCTCTGCTCCTACGGCGATTGGGCGGCTCTTTCCGAGCCCTGCGATAAAGCCCTTGCAGAGTATCTTAAGGATGAGGTATCCGACGGCATCATTGCTCCGGGCTACAGCAAGGAAGCCTTGGAAATACTGAAGACCAAGAAAAAGGGCAACTACAATATAGTCGAAATAGACCCTTTGTATGAAGCTGCGCCGTCTGAGATTAAGGATGTCTTCGGTATAAGCTTTGAGCAGGGACATAATGATTTCAAGATAAACGAAGCGTTGCTGGGAAATATCGTTACTGAAAACAAGGATCTCACAAAGCAGGCGGCGATAGATATGATAGTAGCGCTGATAACGCTGAAATATACTCAGTCAAATTCCGTCTGCTATGTCAAAGACGGTCAGGCTATAGGCGTCGGCGCCGGGCAGCAGAGCCGTATACATTGCACAAGGCTTGCGGGAAGCAAGGCGGACAACTGGTATTTAAGACAGCACCCCAAGGTTTTGGGACTCAGCTTTCTGCCCTCGCTTAAAAGAGCGGAGCGTGACAACGCCATAGATGTATATATTTCGGATGAGTACGAGGATGTGCTGGCTGAGGGCGTATGGCAGACAAGATTCGAAGTAAAGCCCGAGATACTGAGCGCCGATGAAAAGAAGGCCTGGATAGCCACTCAGAGCGGTGTAAGTCTCGGCTCCGACGCGTTCTTCCCCTTCGGCGACAATGTGGAAAGAGCAAGAAAATCCGGAGTTGAATTCATCGCCGAGCCCGGAGGCTCGATCAGAGACGACAATGTCATAGAGACGGCGGATAAATACGGTATGCTTATGGCATTTACCGGAATGAGACTTTTTCATCACTGATCGCTTGCCGCGCTACGCCTGATAAGCGTGTTTTGCGGCTTATGATCTTAAGCTGATACCCGGAGGAAAATATGAAGCTTATGGTGGTCGGCGGCGGAGGCCGCGAGCACGCTATTATCAAAAAGCTCAGGGAAAACCCTGAGCTGGAAACGATTTATGCTTTGCCCGGCAACGGAGGTATGGCAAAGGACGCCTGCTGTGTCGATATAGCGGCAAAGGATATAGACGGCATAGTCCGTTTCGCCTCGGAAAATAAAATAGACTACGCGGTAGTCGCGCCGGACGATCCTCTTGTTTTGGGTTGCGTGGACAGGCTCGAAGCTGTCGGCATACAGTGCTTCGGCCCGAATGCCAAGGCCGCGGTCATAGAGGGCAGCAAAGTATTTTCAAAAAATCTTATGAAGAAATACAATATCCCGACTGCCGCCTGTGAGATATTCGATGATCCTAATAAGGCTCTCGAATATCTGAGTACAGCGGCCATACCCGCTGTAATAAAGGCCGACGGCTTAGCCTTGGGAAAGGGCGTTATCATAGCAGAAAGCCGCGAGGAGGCTTACGCCGCGGTCAGCAAGATCATGATAGATAAGGCCTTCGGGGCAAGCGGCAGCAGGATAGTGGTTGAGGAGTTTCTTGAAGGCCCCGAGGTATCGGTGCTTGCTTTTACCGACGGCAAGACCCTGCTTCCGATGATCTCATCTATGGATCACAAGCGCGCGGGGGATAACGACGAAGGACTTAATACCGGCGGTATGGGAGCGGTAGCGCCCAATCCTTTTTATACGGACGATGTGGCGGCCGTTTGCATGAAAAAAATATTTATGCCGACGCTTGACGCTATGAATAAAGAGGGAAGACCCTTCAAGGGCTGCCTGTATTTCGGCCTTATGCTCACAAAGGACGGCCCCAAGGTCATAGAATACAATTGCCGTTTCGGCGATCCCGAAACTCAGGCGGTGCTTCCTTTGATCAAAAACGATCTGTTCGATGTGATGAGGGCTGTCAGCGAGGAAAGGCTTTCGGAAATAAAGCTCGAATTTGTGAAGGGACATTCCTGCTGTCTCATACTGGCTTCCGAGGGTTACCCGGAGTCCTACGAGAAGGGCTTTGAGCTTAATATAGCCGAGGCCGTGGAGCCTCAGGTCTATATAGCGGGGGCGAAGCTGAGCGGCGGGAAGCTTCTCACGGACGGAGGCAGGGTGCTGGGCTGCACGGCAGTGGCCGAAAGCCTTGAGGACGCGGTAGCGGGGGCCTACGCCGCGGCAGCGCAGATAGATTTTAAGAATAAATATTACAGACACGATGTAGGGCAGAGAGCTCTTAATGTTTATAAGGCGGGAAATGCCGTACAAGAATAGATAAGGCGCGGGGAAGGATAAATGGTTTACAGAGTATATTCCGAAAAGAAAAAAGAATTCGCAAACGAGGCGGCTGCTCTTCTGGCAGAGCTCAGAACTCTTCTTAACATAAAAAAGCTTGATGATATACGCATACTTAACAGATATGACGCCGAAAACATAAGCGCCGAGCTTTTTGAGTATGCCAAGAGGACTGTTTTTTCCGAGCCTCAGCTCGATGATATCTGTGAAAGCCCTGAGCTTACAGGAGCAAGGCTGTTCGCCGTAGAATATCTGCCCGGACAGTTCGATCAGAGGGCGGATTCGGCTGCCCAGTGCATTCAGATAATTTCCCGCGGTGAAAGGGCTCTCATCCGTTCGGCAAAGCTTTATGCTCTTTACGGCGATATAAGCGACGCTGAATTTAACGCTGTAAAAAAATATCTTATAAACCCCGTTGAAGCCCGCGAGGCGGAGCTCGGCGTTCCTGAAACGCTTTCTCTTGAGTACGAGACTCCTGCGGATGTAAAGATATTGAACGGCTTCAGACGACTTAAAAAGGATGAGCTTGAAGATTTTATCGCCGAATACGGCCTTGCGATGGATATAGACGATATCGAATTTTGCAGACAGTATTTTGACAGCGAGGACAGAGATCCGAGTATCACCGAGATAAGAATGATAGATACCTATTGGTCGGATCATTGCAGGCATACTACCTTCGGTACCGTTATCGACAGAATAAAATTCAACGACAAGCTTCTTGAGGAGTCCTTCGGCCGTTATCTTGACGCAAGAAAACAGCTCGAAAGAACAAAGCCGATATGTCTCATGGACATAGCGACGGTTGCGGTCAAATATCTGCGTTCGGCCGGCATGCTGGATAAGCTCGATGAATCAGAGGAGATCAACGCCTGCACGGTCAAGATAGATGTTGAAGCTGACGGAAAGCCGGAAAAATGGCTGCTGCTTTTCAAGAATGAGACCCATAACCACCCGACGGAGATAGAACCTTTCGGCGGAGCCGCGACCTGTATAGGCGGAGCTATAAGAGATCCTCTTTCCGGGCGTTCATATGTATACGGCGCAATGCGTGTGAGCGGCGCTGCCGATCCGAGAAAAGCCATTTCCGAAACTCTTCCGGGAAAGCTTCCTCAAAGAAAAATAGTTACCGGCGCGGCAGCAGGGTACTCCTCTTACGGAAATCAGATAGGACTTGCCACCGGCGTAGTCGATGAGATATAT
>JBHCAF010000043.1:0-4766 GCA_041798185.1 Bacillota bacterium | reverse complement strand
CTTCACATGGGCAAAATCAAGATTGATGATTCCCGATTCGCTTATGAGACTCGATATTCCTTCTACGCCCTGCTTTAACACCTCGTCGGCAAGGGAAAAGGCCTCGAGCATACTTGTGTTCTTATCGGCTATCTGAAGCAGCCTGTCATTGGGAACGACTACAAGAGAATCAACATAGTTTTTCAGGAATTTTATTCCGAGCTCGCCGTGTTCTTTTCTCTTTCTTCCCTCGAAGGTGAACGGCTTGGTGACCACCCCTACGGTCAGGGCTCCGGCCATCTTGGCGGCCTTTGCTATGATCGGAGCGGCTCCGGTACCGGTGCCACCGCCCATGCCCGCCGTGATAAATACCATATCACAGCCCTGCACATGATTTTCTATCGTATCGAGGCTTTCCTCCGCAGACTTCTGTCCCACCTCGGGATTTCCGCCCGCACCGAGACCCTTGGTAAGCTTTTCGCCTATCTGTACCGTCGTTTCGGCCTTTGAGGAATTGAGCGCCTGTCTGTCTGTATTTACGGCTATAAAGTTAACACCCTTAAGGCCGGAATCAATCATTCTGTTGACCGCGTTGCAGCCTGCTCCGCCTATACCGATAACCTTTATGACTGCGGGGTTTTCACTCGGAGCGTCAAATTGAAGCATTGGAGACATTATTTTACCTCTCTAGTGATTTTACAATAATACATAAGATATTCTATCATAAAAAAAAGGCTTTTACACCTTTTTTCTACAATATATTGTGGTTTTAAGAGCTCCTGCCCGGAAATTACTCAATTTTAGGACTGAAAGCTATATAGTTGTCCTTGCCCACTTTTATAACTCCGCGCACTATGCCCTGACTGTACTGTTCCTCAACAAGTCTCTTGACAGCGCCCATCTGATTCGTTATATTCTCGGGCGTGCCCTCGCAGTAAAGATCGTCATATATATATGCCTTTACTATGACGCTTGAAAACAGTATGCGCTTGAAATAAAGATCGTTCTCACTCATTACATCAAGAAGCGCGAGAGTATTTGTAAGCAGATAGCTTTGCTCGACCTCAAGGGGCTTGCCCGGGGTCATCGCGCTTATGCTCATACCGTCAAGAAGAGGAAGAACCGGCTGCTCTTCCGAGACCCGCAGTACCGTGCCCTCGTTGTCTATTATCACGAACTCGCTGCCGTAGGGTATGCAGGCATGCTCGGCGCGCTCTTCTATGACGACCCTTATCGTGCTCATGGGAACACGCTTGAGGCTGGCCGTCTTTATATAAGGATCGGCAAGAAGCGCGTTTTTCGCGGGAGCAAGCTTCTGCCTGAACATATTGACGCCGGTGCTGAGCCCCGTCATATCACGGATCTGAGCCGCGGTATAATAATTATTGCCCTGTATATCGAATTTTCTGACATTGAACAGCTCGGAACGCAGCGCCAAAACAGCCCCGACGATCAGGGCTATGAAAACAAGCAGGCGAAGAAAATAATGCTTCTTCCGCCTTTTCTTTTTTTTCTCTTTAGGCTGTTCGTAATATTCTTCAGTCATATCTCGTGATACTCTTCATTCAAGCTGTAAAAAAATATTTCTGTAGATAAGATCTGCGGCGTCGGCTCTCGCCAGAGCCTCCGCGTTGCACGACATGAGCCGGAGCCTTTCGTCATCATTTATCAAGCCTTCGACCGCCTCAAAAAGTCTCGCTCTGTTTTCGGAAAGCTCGGATTCTTCGATCAGTATCGCCGCGTTTTGATCGGCGGCCGCCTTGGCGTTATAATACTGATGATTGCCCGTGACATTCGGTGAGGGTATATAAACCGCGGGCTTTTTCATCGCGCTTATTTCCGCCATCGTGACAGCCCCCGAGCGCGAAACTATAAGATCGGCTTCGCACATACGGCTTCGCATATCGTTTTCGTAATCTATAAGCCGAAGATTATCCGGCATATCGGCAAGAGCCTTTTTGACAGACTCGAAGTACCTTCTTCCTGTAATGAAAATCACATTATATGACGGCCTTCTTGCGATAAGTTCAAGCGCGGCCCTGTTTATCATTTCGGCTCCGAGCGAGCCGCCGCATATCAGAAGGGTCTTGCCGCTGTGAGCTGTCTGCTCTCCCTCAAGGAAGTCCTTTCTTATCGGATTGCCGGTCAGTACTATATCGGCCGCTGTTTTGAAATAGTGCTCCGCTTCCGCAAAGCTTATGAAGACCTTCTCGCATCTGCCGGCGAGCATTCTGTTAGCAAGGCCGGGAAGAGCGTTCTGCTCGTGTATAAAGCAGCGTGCGCCGAAACGGGCGCCCTGCCTAAGCGCCGCGACCGTCACATAACCGCCGGTGCCTATAACTATATCAGGCTTGAAGCTGCGTATTATGCGCCCCGCCTCACGCCCTCCGGCCACGAGCTTTCGCAGAGTTTTTATATTATTAAGTATATGACGCCTGTCTATGCCGGAAGCGTCTATGCCTTTTATCTCATATCCGGCCTCGGGAACAAGCCTGTTTTCCATGCCGTGCTTGCTGCCTATAAAAAGTATCTCGGCCTCGGGCTGCTTTTCTTTTATTTTATCGGCTATCGCAACGGCCGGATAAATATGTCCGCCCGTTCCGCCGCAGCTCATTATTATCTTCATTCTTCGTCCTCTCCCGGGACATCGGCAGCCTGTCTTGAGATATTCAGCACTATGCCTATCAAAGCCAGAAATACAAGCGTAGCGTTTCCGCCCTGAGACATAAAGGGAAGAAAGACCCCCGTCGGCGGAAAGCTTGCCGTAACGACCATGATATTGAGTATGATATGTATAGCAAGAAGAGCGCCGGTACCTGCCGCCAGATAAGCGCCGAAGCTGTCCTTTGCCCTCAGCGCCACGCTTATTATCCTTCCAATAAGAATAGCATATAAAATCAAAATAACAAGTATTCCAGCGAAGCCTATTTCCTCGCCTATTATCGGAAGTATAAAATCGCTCTGGGGCTCCGGAAGATAGAGCGTCTTCTGTATGCTCTGCCCGAGGCCCTTTCCTATCACCCCGCCCGAGCCGAGAGCAAGAAGGCTCTGAACTACCTGATAACCCTCTCCGAGAGGATCGGCCCAAGGGTCAAAAACCGTAATCAGCCTTGTGTGCATATAGCCGTCGTTTATGAAGTAGAGATAGAAAAAGCCGACGGCTCCGATGCCCGCCGCTCCGCCGAGAGCAAGCGGAGTAAGCCCCGCTATGAACATCATTACCACACCGAGCCCGACCACGATCACCGCCGTCGAAAGATTGGGCTGCTTTATTATCAGAACGAAGATCGCGGCAAGCATAAGAAGCGTCAGCCCTATGCCCCTGCCGGTTTTCATGACGCCGGGCTTTGCGCTGTACCATGTCGAAAGAAAGAGTATAAGCGCAGGCTTTATAAGCTCTCCCGGCATTACGGATATCCCGAAATAAAGCCATCTCGTGGCGTTATTTATGGTTCGGGTGAACTGCGTGCCTCTGAGGATCAGCAGCATGACAAGCAGCACGAAGCCTGCGATAATGGCCGGTTTAGCCAAAATCTTCAGTAAATGATAATCTATCCGCGAAAGCAGAAAAAGCGCCGCCCAGCCGAGCGCGACATATAAAATATTCTGCATCATCAGATAATAAGGGCTTCCGAATTTCGATATTGAATAATAATACGAAGCCGAAAAAGCGAGGACTATGCCTGCCAAAGACAGCACAAATGTGCTCAAAGTCAAAGCGTAGTCCATATCGTGAAATCTGTGTATTACTATTTTTCTTTTCTTCTTTTTTGCCAAATTACCCTCTTAAAATTTTCGCCGCCCGCAAGATACGGCTTTGGTTCAAGCGTTCTTTCGCGGACATTTTATCATATGTGCTTCACAGCGAGTTGACGAGGCGCTTGAAATGCTCGCCTCTTTCTTCAAAGCTGCCGTACATATCCCAGCTCGCGCAGGCCGGCGAAAGCAGCACGGTATCTCCCGAAACGGCAAGAGCGCTTCCTCTTGCCACGCAGTCCTCCATTGTATCGCAGGCTTTGATCCGCTCAGAGTCAAAGCCGAGCTCAACGGCCCTCTTCGCGAAGCGCTCTCCGGTAGCTCCTATTGTCAGTATATATTTGACCTTTCCCTTGAAGCTTTTTATGAGATCGCTGAAATCTGCGTTTTTTTCATAGCCTCCCGCTATAAGTATTATCCCTCCGCTGTATGCTTCTATCGCCTTGATGCTCGAATCGGGATTTGTTCCCTTTGAGTCGTTCACATATCTGACTCCTCGAAGCTCTCTCACCGCTTCAAGCCGGTGCTCGACGCCCTTAAAGGCTGCTATACAATCAAGTATCAGCTGTCTGTCTATTCCGGCGCAGCGGCATATCGCGGCGGCGGCAAGCGCGTTTTCCATATTGTGCCGTCCGGGAAGGCTTATGCGTTCTATTGCAAAGGGCAGCTCATCAGAGAGCGAAAAAGGCACCGCCTCGGCTTTAGGCTCGCCTAGCCTCGCAAGTATTTCGGGGTCATCCGCATTATATATAAAATAATCTCCTAGCTCCTGATTCGAGCCTATGCTCATCTTGAGCCCCGCGTAGGTATCAAAGCTCTTGTGCCTGTCAAGATGATCGGGCGTTATATTGAGGACCGCCGCTATATGAGGATGAAACTCGCTCACGGTCTCAAGCTGAAAAGACGAGACCTCGGTTATCATCTTTGTATCTATGCCCGCACTGAGCGCCTCGCCTGATACGGGGTTTCCTATATTGCCGACAACTCTGGCGTCAAAGCCCGCTGCCTTGAATATCTCGGCTGTCAAAGCG
>JBHCAF010000042.1:0-3783 GCA_041798185.1 Bacillota bacterium | reverse complement strand
CTCGAAAACGGAAGCAGCGCGCTTTCCATGCGTATGGCCGATCTGATCGCCCCCATAGGAAAGGGTCAGCGAGGTCTTATAGTGGCGCCTCCGAAGGCGGGCAAGACGACCCTGCTGAAGCAGATTGCGACCGCGATAGAAAAGCAGAATACCGGAGCGGAGCTCATAGTACTTCTGATAGATGAGCGTCCCGAAGAGGTGACCGATATGCAGGAGTCCATAGAGGGCAGAGTCATATACAGTACTTTCGACGAGCAGCCCGCTCATCATGTAAAGGTGGCCGAGATGGTGCTCGCCCGCGCGCAGCGTCTCGCCGAGCACGGCAAGGATGTGATAATACTGCTTGACAGTATCACAAGGCTTGCCAGAGCTTACAATCTGGTGGAGCCGCCTAGCGGCAGAACTTTGAGCGGAGGTCTTGATCCGTCCGCTCTTTATAAGCCGAAGAAATTTTTCGGAGCCGCGAGAAACCTCAAGGAGGGCGGCTCTATCACGATACTTGCGACGGCTCTGATAGAGACGGGAAGCCGCATGGACGATATGATATTCGAGGAGTTCAAGGGTACCGGAAATATGGAGCTTCACCTCGACCGCAATATGGCGGAAAAGCGTATATTCCCGGCGATAAATCTCAACAAATCGGGCACGCGCCGCGAGGATCTGCTTCTCGACCAAAGCGAGCTCGAGGGCGTGTGGATGATAAGAAGAGCGCTGTCGGACTGGGGGCCCGCCGAGGCGACCGAGCGCATAGTTATGCAGATCTCGCGAAGCAGGGGCAACAGCGAATTTATCGAGCGCTTTCGCAAGACTATAATATAGACAGGGGACAGGGGGGATCAAATGGATCTGAACAGAATATTTATGAAAAACGCCAAGCCTGCAAAGATAGGCGGGCAGGCTATTCTTGAGGGGATAATGATGCGCGGAGCAAGGGCGCTTGCTATCGCGATACGCCTGCCTGACGGCGATATACACCTTACGGTGGAGCCGCTTAAAAAGCCCGGCGCGTGGACGAAGATCCCCGTGCTGCGCGGCGTTATAGCTTTCATAAACAGTCTCGTCTGCGGCACCGCAGTTATAAGCTACGGGGCCGAGGTCCTGGCGGCCGCGGACAAGAACAACCCCGCTTATAAAAAAGACAAGCTCGATCTATGGTTCGAAAAGCATTTCGGAGAAAAGGCCGGTATGGCCGCCGCGATGCTGATATCCGTAGTTCTTGCCGTATTGATGGTGGTCGGGATATTCATTCTTCTTCCGACTGTCGTGATGGACGGTATAAAAAGGCTCGGCATAGAGTCGGTTATTCTGCTGAATTTCATAGAGGGGCTTTTGCGTATAGTTATGTTTGTGGTCTATGTCAGACTTATCTCGTTCGTGCCCGATATAAAGCGCACATTCGAGTATCACGGCGCCGAGCATAAAACTATTCATTGCTATGAAAATTCACTCGAATTGACGCCTGAAAACGCCGACAGCTTTTATACCCTGCACCCTCGCTGCGGCACCAGCTTTCTGATGTTTGTTATGATAATATCCTTAATGGTATTCAGCTTCATGGGCTGGCCCGATCTTTGGCTGCGGCTGCTTACGAGGCTTGCTCTTATACCCGTTGTCGCGGGGCTTTCCTATGAGCTTTTGCAGTTCACTGGGCGGCATGACGGAGCCGCGGTGAAGCTTTGCTCCCTGCCCGGGATATCGCTTCAGATGCTCACTACAAAGGCTCCCTCGGCCGATCAGCTCGAGGTTGCCATAGCGGCGGTAAAGGCTGTTTTGCCGAGCCATGAGGATCCGGGCATAGAGCCGGAATATTGGGTAGGCGTGATAAAGCCTGACGGCGCGATGATAAAAAATGACGAGGAGACTGCGGCCTATATCGCGAAAAAGCGCGGCTGAGCTGCATGACGGGGATCGGCGATTTCAAAACGCGGCGCGACTGCGAGCCAGGGCGAGCCGGTCGAAAGTGCGAAAGCAGGAAGAATCGCGCCGGATCAAAGCGTAAGCGTTTGGAAAATGCGGTCTGCCGCATTGCCGGGCGGCAGGGAAACGGAGAGTGTGAAAATGCGAAATTTACTCGAAAAAACAAGAGAAAGGCTCAGACAGGCCGGCATAGACGATTTTTATCATGTGGCGCAGGAGCTTGTCTGCCATGTGTTTGAGGTCGACGCCGTTGAGATAATGACCCGCAGCTATATGCCCGACAGGGCGAAGGAAGCCTTGCTTTTTGAGTATACCGAGCTGTGCGCCGGCGGCAAGCCTTTGCAGTATGTTACCGGCCGCGCTCATTTTCTTGACATCGAGCTTTATGTAGACCCGCGGGTGCTTATTCCGAGACCTGAAACCGAGGGGCTTGCCGATATAGCGCGTCAGTTCACAGAGCTGCGAAAACGATCCGGGCAGGAAACCGCTGTGCTTGACCTTTGCACGGGCTCCGGCTGCATAGCGCTTTATCTTGCCAAGCACGGGGCAAAGCTCTGCGCGAGCGATATCTCAAAGGACGCGCTTGAGCTCGCGAGCTGGAACGCGGCTTCTCTGGGGCTTGAGCTTGAATTTCTTGAAGGGGATCTTTTCGAGCCTGTCGAAAACGGCCGGAAATTTGATATCATTACAGCGAATCCTCCTTATATACCGAGCAGTATCATACCGAGCCTTGATATAAGAGTGCGGGCATGGGAACCCCTTGAGGCCCTTGACGGCGGCGAGCACGGCTGGGAGTTGCCCGACAGGATAGTTTCGGAATATGACAGCTATCTTAGCGAGGGCGGACTCTTTCTTATGGAGATAGGTGACGATCAGGGGAGACACTACAAGGAGTTGTGTCCGAACGGCAGGATAATACAAGATTTGGAAGGGCACGACAGGATACTCGCGGTCAGAAAGATTTAGCGATTTTGCCTTGCAAGACAGCTCTAAAAATGCTAATATAGTAGGGCGTTTTGAACGCCTGATAATATCAAAGTATAATATATCTTATATAGATACTCTTTAGAAAAGGAGGACAGCGAAATGAAAGACGGAATCCATCCTGAATATGTTGACTGCCAGGTTACATGCGCCTGCGGAAACACATTCATGACAAAGTCCAACAAGGCGGAGATGAGACTTGATGTCTGCTCTCAGTGCCATCCATTTTTCACAGGACAGCAGAAGTTTGCTCACCGCGGCGGTCGTGTAGAAAAATTCAAGAACAAATACAATCTGTAAATGTAAAAGGACAGCTGCCACGGGCTTATGCTCGTGGCATTTTTCTTTGACGGCAGTCGCGTGTTATAATATCATCCATGAAACTGATCAAAGGCGGGCTTCACCCATCGAACCCCGCGCGTTATAAATTCATATCGGCAGAGGTCAGCGATACCAGACTTATGGGCGTACTGGCTCTGCATATGGTGTTTGAAGACAGCTTGCTCGCGAGAGACTTCCCCGTCCATCATTTTTATTATTATGACTGCGAGGAAACAGGGCTTGAAAGCCTCGAGATAAAATGCGGCGCTCCGGATGAGATAAGAAAGGCCTCGGCGCAGGCCTTCGCGGGTCTTGGCGCCGGGCTTGTGAGCCTTAGCGAGAGCGAGAGCTTTTATCTTGTTCGCCGCATGGTCGAAGAGACTGTTAAGAAAAAACAAGCTCTTCCGGATGAACTGGCGGAGGCCGCATGGCTGGTCGAGTCGGGGGTCGAGCTCGCAGGAGAAGAGCTTCAGGCTCTTTGGTCTAAAATATGCGTCCCGATAAAAAGCGATTACGGCGTTCTCAATTATTTTCTTATGCGCTTTTTCGGTCTTGGCACCG
>JBHCAF010000041.1:0-4372 GCA_041798185.1 Bacillota bacterium | reverse complement strand
GATTATGAGGTCAAGGGTCGGGTCACGAAAAATATCACAGTGGGCGGAGAGAGCATTCAGTTTGTGAATGCGGCGGCCGGTCTCGCGCCGAGCCTTCCGTCCGAGCTTGAACTGAGCTTCAGCGTTTTTGACGATGTCGCCGATATTCTCAGTTCCGAAAAGCTTTTGTTTATTGTCGATCTTTCGGGGCTTGAGGAGGGCGAGGTCGACGCGCCGTTCAGCATAATATACGATGACGCGCTCGAGGGAGCTTATCTCATAGACGAAGAGGAGACCTTAAGGGTCATTTTGGAAAAACAGAACTGAGAGGGATTTTGATGGGAAAATATTTCGGCACCGACGGCTTCAGAGGAGAAGCGAATGTTGATCTCACCGCCGAGCACGCTTTCAGAATAGGTCTTTTTTTAGGATGGTATTATTCCGCGAATCCGGATTTTAACAGAGGGCCCGGTTACAGGGCGAGTATAGTCATAGGAAAGGATACAAGGCGCTCCAGCTATATGTACGAGGACGCGCTTTGCGCCGGCATAGTCGCGGCGGGAACGGACGCTTATCTTCTTCATGTCACCACCACCCCGTCGGTAGCCTACTGCTCCAGAACGGAGGGCTTTGACTGCGGCGTAATGATCTCGGCCAGCCATAATCCTTATCAGGATAACGGCATCAAGCTCATAAACGGCGCGGGCGAAAAAATGCAGGACGCCGTTATAGACGATATAGAAAAATATCTTGACGGAGAATATAAGCCTGCGGGCTTCAAGGGCGAGGACTGGCAGGTGCCTCTCGCTACGGGCGAGGCTGTCGGAAGCGTCATAGACCACGCAGCCGGAAGAAACCGCTATATAGGCTATCTTATGACCTTGGCCACCTGCTCTTATAAGGGGCTCAGGGTCGGGCTCGACTGCTCCAACGGAAGCACCTGGCAGATAGCTCAGAATGTGTTCAATTCGCTCGGAGCTCAGACCTTTGTCACAAGCAATCAGCCAAACGGGCTCAATATAAATCTCGATTGCGGCTCAACTCATATAGAACACCTCAAGAAATTTGTCAGAGAAAATCATCTCGATGTGGGCTTTGCCTTTGACGGCGATGCCGACCGCTGTCTTGCCGTTGACGAAAACGGCGACGATGTGAACGGCGATGAGAGAATGTATATCTGCGTTAAGTATATGAAGAAGCTCGGAACGCTCGGCGACACCAAGCTTGTTACCACCGTGATGTCCAATTTCGGTCTTTACAGGGCTTTGGACGAGCTCGGAATAGGCTACGAGAAGACTGCTGTCGGAGATAAATATGTGTATGAAAATATGGCCGAAAACGAGCATCTTATAGGCGGCGAGCAGTCCGGGCATATCATATTCAGAAAGTACGCTACCACGGGAGACGGAATGATAACCGCGATCAAGCTCATGCAGTGCATAGTAGAGCAGAAGACTCCGCTGTCGAAGCTCAGAGAGGGCATAAGCCGATATCCGCAGGTGCTTAAAAATGTTATAGTGAGCGATAAGCAGGAAACGCTTGACGAGCCTGCCGTGCTCGAGGCCGTGAAGCTTGCCGAGGATAAGCTGGCCGGGAGCGGGCGGGTGCTGCTGAGGGCCTCCGGCACAGAGCCTGTGCTCAGAGTGATGTCCGAGGCTTCAAGCCATGAGGCTGCCGAAGAGGCCGTTGACTCAATAATAGAGGCTATGAGAATATCCGGAAAGCTGCTGAGGATAAAATAATGAATAATGAAAGCCTGAATATCAGGATACCGCTTATAAATGAAATGCTTGATCTTTCGCGCAGCATCGCGGCGTCTCTCTTTGAGGGAAGGCGCTACGCATGGGAGGTGCTCGGTGATATCTCCGATTTTATTCTCAAGCTCGGGCCGACGCTTTCAGCGGATGAATTTTTCAGCCCCCGTGAAAATGTTTGGATAGCGAAAGACGCGACCGTCTTTGACAGCGCTTATATAGCAGGCCCCTGCATTATAGACCGCGGAGCGGAGATACGGCATTGCGCTTTTATCAGAGGCTCTGTGATAGTCGGAAAGAACGCGACTGTCGGAAATTCGGTAGAGCTCAAGAACTCTGTACTGTTTGATGATGTTGAGGTGCCTCATTACAATTATGTCGGAGACAGCATACTCGGTCATCATGCTCACATGGGAGCGGGCTCGATCACCAGCAATGTTAAAGCCGACAGGAAGAATATAGTCGTTCACGGCGAGGACGACATAGAAACGGGAAGAAGAAAATTCGGCGCGATACTCGGCGACTACGCCGAGATAGGCTGCAACGCGGTCTTAAACCCCGGCTCTGTTATAGGCGCGCATACCAGCGTTTATCCGGCGCTTAGCTTCAGGGGAGTGGCTCCGAACAACTGTATCGTAAAAAGCTCCGGCGCCGTCGCGGAGAGAAAATAAAAGCTTCGGTGCTGCCGCGGAGAGAAAAAAGCTTCTTTACATAATTCCGGTGCGAGAAGGCTTTGCCTGTCAGCATGCCGGTATAATAAAAGCTTCGGTGCTGCCGCGGCGTGATAACACGGCGCGATATGTTCAATATATAATGCCCCGTGCAGCGGGGGTAGCTCAGTATATTTAAGAGGTGCAGATATGAAGATATATATAGCTTCAGAAAAGGATATCGCAAGGATGGCCGCGCAGCGTTATGTGCAGCTCATAAATAACAAGCCCAATGCGGTGATCGGTGGCGCGACCGGATCAAGCCCGATACCGCTTTACAAGGAGCTTGCGAGGCAGTGCCGCGCGGGCAATGTCAGCTTTAAAAATGTGAAGAGCTTTAATCTTGACGAATACGCGGGGCTTTCGGGCACTCATCATCAGAGCTACCGCTACTTTATGAACGAGCAGCTTTTCAAGCATATAGATATAGATATGGAAAATACTCATGTGCCGTCGGGCACGGACACCAGAAAGCCCGCCGTTTATGATGATGAGATCCGGGCGGCCGGAGGCATAGACCTTCAGCTTCTCGGAATAGGGGTCGACGGTCATATAGGCTTCAACGAGCCCGGTACAAAATTCGGAAGTCTCACGCATCTTGTTAAGCTTGAGCAAAGCACCAGAGAAGTCAATTCGAGATTCTTCGATTCTATAGACGAGGTGCCGACGCACGCCGTTACCATGGGTATAAAGAGCGTTATGAACGCGAGAAGCATAATACTGATAGCGACGGGCAAGGCCAAGGCCGAAGCGGTCAAGGCCTTTGTCGAGGGGCCTGTGAGCACAAAGTGCCCGGCCTCAGTGCTTCAGCTTCATCCTTTTGTCGAGCTCTATTTTGATAAGGACGCCGCGTCGCTTTTGGAGAGTGTTTAGCCTTCCGGACTATTAGTGCTGTGATGGTCTGTGTCCCCTATATATAGGGGACATTTTTTATTTTGCGGGGCTTGCCAAGCGGGCTGTTTTAGGCCTTGAAAATTTTTCTGAAATAATATCGGAATTATGAAAAATTTTGTTGACATTAGGACCGCCTTTACCTATAATGATAAGGCACGCAACAAAAGAGCGTGTGGGGCGAAAAGCCCGAAGAACCTTGAAAACATCATAGTGTAGAAATTGAGTCAAAGAGAGAATTAAGTTTTTCTCAAGACAAATTATACAAGAAGCAATCTGCAAAATGGTAAGATTGATTCTCTGTACAATTCCAAAACAATAATTTCGTAAACACGAAAAAAACGGGATGTATGTTTGAGGGAAGAAGCCTTTAGGGGCAGCTTTCGGATGACATATATCAAAAGCGAACGCAAAGCGTTTTAAGAGCGTAAGCTCAAACTTGATTTGAGGCGGGGGCGTTTTAAATGTCTCCGCATTAAATACAAATACATTGAGAGTTTGATCCTGGCTCAGGATGAACGCTGGCGGCGTGCCTAACACATGCAAGTCGAGCGGGAAAGTCATAAACGAAACTTCGGTAGAATTTATGACCGGATAGCGGCGGACGGGTGAGTAACACATAGATAACCTGCCCCTTACACAGGGATAGCCTAGGGAAACCTGGATCAATACCTGATAAAGCAAGAGATTCACATGGATCACTTGCCAAAGATTTATCGGTGAGGGATGGATCTATGTCTGATTAGCCAGTTGGTAGGGTAACGGCCTACCAAAGCAACGATCAGTAGCCGACCTGAGAGGGTAATCGGCCACATTGGAACTGAGACACGGTCCAAACTCCTACGGGAGGCAGCAGTGGGGAATATTGCACAATGGGGGGAACCCTGATGCAGCAACGCCGCGTGAGCGAAGAAGGTCTTCGGATCGTAAAGCTCTGTCCTAAGGGAAGAAACAAATGACGGTACCTTGGGAGGAAGCCCCGGCTAACTACGTGCCAGCAGCCGCGGTAATACGTAGGGGGCGAGCGTTATCCGGAAT
>JBHCAF010000040.1:0-10559 GCA_041798185.1 Bacillota bacterium | reverse complement strand
ATACGGCTGCAAAGCTGTGAGGAATTCGGTCTTCATCTGCGAAGCGATATTATCCGTCGTATAATCTATACCCGAGAAGTTTGAGCAGATATTAGTATAGAAAAGGATCGGGTTAGTGAGTTTTATGCTATACTCGCCGAAGCACTTTACCGACACATCGATATCTATGCCGGCTCTCTGATCCACAACTCTGAAGGGAACAGGATTCGCGGTCCCGTATTTATTGCCTATAAGCTCTTTCGTATTAAAGAAATAAACGCGCTGATCCTTCGGAGCTTCACCGCCGAAGGTAAAACGCTTACCGACATTCAAAAATACATCCTTGATATTGGAGACAAGATTTCCGCCGTCAAACAGCGAGGGCTCCGTCGAAGCGTCATAGGTAAATTCGCCCGGCTCGGCGCAGAAATCCACTACCTTGCCCTGGTCGACTATGCACATGCACTGTCCGTCGGCTATCGCAATAACAGAACCGTTGGTGATGATGTTGTAATCACCGTTGGTATTGGAGCTGCGGCCGCTTTGTTTTTTAAGTCCCCTTGTTGCCAGAACATTTGACGGAATGGACTCGCAATAAAAATACTCTTTCCATTGATCAGCGAGAACACCGCCTGCGCCGCCTGTGATTGCTTTTATAAGTCCCATGTTTTTCTCCTTATTTAATGCTTTTATTATTTAGTTGATACAACAATTATTCTATCCTGTCCCGAAGCTGTATTCCGCCTGAGCACCTATATGAGCCGCCCGCGCTTCCGGAACGCTTAAAGAACGCCTGTAATTATTATACAATAAATATCACATATTATATTGAATTTAACAGATTTTTAGAGCTAAAAAATCAGGCGGTGAACAGTCAAAAACAGACGACTTCGACTCGAAATCTATTCATGCGTAAGAAAATCCGTCTGTTTTTTCGGCCGGGGCGGCTATTTTAAGCCATATTATAGTATGATTTTTTTATGTGCCGATTCAGAATATCAACGATCCTTGAGCTGCTGAGCTCAAGAGATTGCGTAAACTTTAAAAATATAAGACCGAAGCATTTGAAATATATGCTGATATTTCCGCTTGCCCCAGTATTCGCGAATATGCAGGATTCCCTGTTCAGCGCTTCAGCCCTCGGCCTTGACGCGATGACGCTCATCGGCAGTGCCTACTGCATCGGCGCAGGTCTGTTCTTTGCCTTTACAAAACCGGGAAGTCTGGTAAAGATATCGCGCGCACTTGCACTATGTGCGGCGATACTCTTTACTTTTTGGAGCATCATAGGCGAAAGCGGCTTAAGTCTTGTGATTGCCATACTGTTTGCCGCAGCTCTCGGCGGCTGCGCCGCGTTGGCATCTTTTGCATATACATTCGCGCTGAACAACACGGAAAGGCTGACCGGAGCGGCATGTATATCGCTCTTTTTCGCTTTTAATCAGATAGACTTCGGGCTTTCTCTGCTTTCCGGAAGCTTCAGCCGATTGTATCTTACACTGCTTGTCATCGGAAGCTGCGTTTGCCTCAGCCTCTATGAATCTGCGGACTTCTGCATATCCAATGACAGAGACGATATGAAGATGAATCCTCCGCTCATGCTTACGCTCTTCTTTTTCGTAGCGCATTACATATCGGAGATATTCTATACATATATGCCGGGAGCCTCCTCCAAAAGCGCCATGATCGCAAACGGTGCGGTCGGGCTCATAGTTGTTGTTCTCGTGATAAGCCTGCAGTTCCTGACCAAGCGAAGCGTATTGAATATGTGCAATTTGTTTTTCGTCGCGATGATAATAACCTATGCCCTGTACTTTCTTCCTGACGGCTCGGCCTTACGAAACGCCGCGCGTTTTGTACACGGGTTTGAACAGATAGGCTATATAGCATCATATTACCTGCTCGGCTGCGTTTTCAAAAAGCACGGGAATTTCAGGCTTTTCAAGCTTTGCATCGTTGTGATACTTCCGCTGAGCATGCTTTCGTATCTTATACCGGGAGCAATATCGGCATACGCGCCTCGAGCTCTTCCGCTGATTGCCACACTTACCACTTCGATCCTGTTTATAGCGTTTATACTGCTTTCCCCAAGTTATGCGGCGCACTTGTTCTGCGCCGAATGGTCTGATAATTTCTCGTGCGCCGATATGGATGAGAGCAAAGCCGATACTCTGTTTGAAGAGCTTGGTCTGTCCCCCCGCGAACGCGAGACTGCGGCAATACTGCTGCAGGGGAAAAACGCAAAACAAATAGCTTCCGAGCTTGATATAAACACAAACACAGTCAACTTCCATATAAAGAACCTATATAAAAAGCTCGACATAGGAAGCCGCGCAGAGCTCTTCGCAATGCTGAACAGCTCTAAGAACTAATAAACAGGAGGCGGATGATTCCGCCTCCTGTTTATTTTGTTATTCCCTTATCTTCACGGGATCTCCTGTCACGGAGATTCCCAATAATCATAAAGGAATCTATACGGGCCTGCAATCACAGAGTGTCCGTATTTATCGCTTACCAGACAATACAGCTTAATTGTCGGGAGGAAGCATATCCCATAGTCTGCAAACTCTTTACAGTTCATATATGAAATCGTATTCAAACAGGTCACGAGCGAGACCATCTCGAGTTTTGAACCACGACGCTCAAAGATGTTGAAATCAGGGTCATAATCACCGAAATCCGAGACGGTCGGAGCCTTTGGCTCGTTCCAGTACAAGTATCTGTAACTCAAACCGTCTCCGCTGACATCAAGCGTGATTGTAGAATAATCGCGCTTATTATATGTCTGCGCACTCGCCTTCATGGGGCTTACCGCAAGCTCCTGCTTTATCCTTACCGCGGGCGAATCATAGCTGGCGCCCTTACTCGGGACCTCTATATGGCAGCGGTATTCATCCGCATATGTCTCTCCGTCCACAAGAACAGAAAACGATTTTGTGTTTACCCCGGAATATATACCGTCATTAGTAAGATCTGTCCACCCGTAATAAGTATTCTTCTGCCAGCGTATATTGGCGTCGCCCAGAGCACTGAACTCTACCGAAAAGTCCGCAAGCCAGCCACGCTTCACCGTCACATCCTTAGGAATCTTCGTCACCTGTATTACCGGACCCATATCTATTGCGATCGTAGCTCTTGCGCTGTCTGAAACAAGCTGAGCCCCGAAGGAATCCTTCATTACGCAGCGATACTCGGCGGCGATATTAGTCTCAAGCACATTGCTGTTGCATCCCTTGCGGTTCGCGCTGTCGCTTACATTCCTCCATGTGCCCGCGTCGTTCCACTGCCACTGGTACTTCACCTTATCATCGCCGGCAGTCATGACCGACATTGAGAACCACTGACCGCTGCTCAAATTCGCAACATCCTTCGGCTGTCCTATTATCTGGAGTTTGACTGCCTGGACCACGACTGACAAGCTGCTTACAGATTCGCCGTAAGCATCCGTTATATCACAGAAGTATATGGGATTCACAGGCTTTGCGGCGCCGACAGCCTTTACTTTAAGAGTTGGCGTATCGGAGCCTGACACATTGGCACCGTCTGTCAGATCCACGATCCTAACTCCCTGAGAAATAAACTCAAACGACTTCCACTTATAGCTCAGCTTCGAACCGGTCGCGGTCACGCTGAGCGTAGCCCATTCGCCCTCCTTAACGCGCTGATTTTTAGGCTGCGCGCTTATTTTTATGCCCGGACTCAGAACTATCAAAGAGGCCTCTTCCGATGTCTGAGACTTGCCGCTGCTGCCCTTAACGATACAACGGAAGCTCCCGGCCTTTAAGCGGTCAAGAGTCGCCGTTATACTGAGCTCGCTGCTGTTGCTGCCTTTTATATCAAACGCGTCGCTCAGATCGCTCCAATGATGTACAAGCTCTATATGAGGCTTGATCAAATGCGAATCAAAGATATTGTTGTTTATATACATATCGGATACCGACGGACTGAATTCTACAGGAAGGATCCAATTCTTATTATTCAGTTCAAGATCCTTGGGAAAATTCAGTTCAAGATCCTTCGGCAAATTCAACTCAAAATCCTGCGGGTTAGGATTGGTAAAACCTCCCGGGAAACGGCCGACGCCGAGCAACGGTGCGGAAATGCTGCCGCTTGCCGAGGCTGTTTCGCCTTTTATTAAGGGAACACATGCTCCGTACTTTTTAACGATCTCAGGATTATCCTGCTGCTACTGGTAACTAAGACCGTCAGATTTCGCAGCCACGCTGAATACCGCTATTCCGCCTTCCTTTACACTGCAGTCCTGAGGATGAGCGGTTATGAGCTCGGTAGCAAACGAAAAAGGCGGAAGCTTATCCGTTGAAGAAGTACTCGGAATGAGGGTTCCGCGCACTTCGCCTTGACCGGGCAAATTACCGCTGCCTGTTGTCGGCGCAGTGCCTCCACTTGTTCCCGGCGTAGTGCCGCCGGTTCCCGGAGCAGTGCCGCCGGCTCCTGTGTATGCTTCGGCCATAGTAAAGCTTACGCGCTTTGACGGATCCATCATTCTGGTGAGTATTGCCGCCACTTCGCTCCTTTGTATATTGCTGTTGGGACTGCAGCTGTGAAGCGAGTCTGTCCCCTGCACTATACCCGCGCGATAGAGCTTGTATATGGCATTAGCGTAGATATTGTTCATCGGAACATCAGGGATTGCATTATCGACAACAGTATTCTTCTCCGCCTCAAGATCGCTGATTATCTGAGCGAATATCTGCATATAACCCGCCCTGCTCGCAGCCTTGTTCCATTCAAGATCTCCCGTTATAAGACCGAAGGTCTTTGCATAGTCGACATAAGGCTGATACCATGGATCGCCGCTGCCGAGGCTCACAGCCCCCGCGGTTTTAAGCTGATGCATGCACGCCGCAAGTTTAACAGCCTCCGCGTAACTCATTTTGTCGTTGGGCGCGTATTTCGAAGCCGATTTTCCGTTTATCAGCCCTGACTCATAAGCCCACGCTACATCCTCGTAATACCAGGCTCCGGCAGGAACATCCGTAAAAGGAAGCTCCGCCGCCGCTACAAAGCCGGCAAAACCCGACAAAAGCATGGAAATCACAAGAATAAGCGCTGTAAAAGCGCGCCGTTTTTCTTTTCTTTTTCGTGTTATCATATGCTTACCGCCTCTCTTTTTATCATCTGTCTAGCTCCTTTCTTGCAATAGCAACAGAAAATACCGAGATATACTCTTAGCTGCTTACAGAAGCTGTTTGAAGCTCTGATACTGAATACTATCACGCAAAGTTCACGCAGGAACAGCTACCAATCTTGATAGGTAGGCAAAAATATCGCACAAATTTAAGCTTTTAAGGAAAAATCCGCGTAAAAGCTCTTTACCAAGGGCTTAACACGGATTTTTATCCTTTAACGCCAAAACTTGTACCGCTCTGTTAAGAGGACAGTACAAGTTTCGACATTTAGGAGTATATATGCCTACAAGCTTTAGTTATTTCACAAATTTATTTTTTTGACAGTATAAACAAGTCTTTCGGCAAGGCTTTTCATTATGCCCAAGCCTTCAACATCTTCTTCAGGATTTACAGCGCCGCCCTTACCAGCAACACCCATGTTCCAATAAGTGTTTCCGACGATAAGACAGTCATTACATGCGGCCCATACAAGCAATTCCGCAAAAGCAAGTATCTGACCGGTGCGTCTCGCAACCGTTATCGGCGCAACGACTTTCCCGGAAAATACACTGCCTGACCACTGATAAGATTCTCCTGTATCTTTCATTGAATTGCTTGCCCATCTTCCCGAAAAGCCGGCACGGTCAAGAAGCGCTTTCATTTCTGCCGTAACTGAAGCATGATATACTGGAGATCCCAGAATTATAGCGTCGGCAGCCATCATCTTCTCAAATACAGCCTGAAAATCATCTTTTACAGCGCAAGCCTTATCATTCACACATTTATAACACGCTCTGCACCCTTTTATACTCTTATCACCGAGCCATACATAATCAGTCGACGCACCCATATCTCTTGCATGAGATAATACGGCATCTAAAAAACCTTTTGTGTTTCCGTGTTCGCGCGGACTTCCATTTATTCCAAGAATAAGCATTCAATAAAACCTCCTTGCTGTATCCTATGCAAAAGCTGCCGCATTATCTGCTGAAGACTGTAAGTCTGTTAAGAAGCGAATCTACAACATATATGTTATCACCTTTAACGGCAATTCCCTGTGGAGAAAAAAAGCCGTCCGCTTCTCCGCTGAAATGACCGAATTTCGCTATGAACTGACCGTCAGAGTCAAATACCTGAACGCGATTATTTGAGCTGTCCGTAACATATATAAAATCATTTTCGTCTATACAAATTCCTATCGGTAAAAACAGGTCGCCGTCACCTGAACCTCCGTTATCAAGAACTTCACTGACAGGCATTCCAGAATTTGTGCCCCACTTGCTTATAAACCGACCGCTGCTTGAAAATTTCTGTATCCTGCAATTGCATCTGTCGACTACATATACATTATTGTTTGAATCACAAGCTATAAAGCACGGCATGTTAAATTGCCCGTCATTTGTTCCGTAGCTTCCCCAAGTGGTCAATGCAATGCCATAAGCGTTGCATTTCATGATTCGGTTATGTCCGGTATCAGCTATATAAATATTGCCGTAACTATCCGTGCACACGCCCATTGGGAAACTGAAAACTCCGTAACCGAAATTGCTTATCCAGGTACCTGATGTATTAAAAACCTGTATTCTTGAATTACCGGTGTCCGCCACTAATATACGCCCATATGCATTATCGTATGATATTTGCTTAGGCGCGGTAAATTGCCAATACATCATGCCGTAACTCGACGGGCCGCCATTTCCGTTTCCGCCGCCCCATTTGGAAAGCAATGTGCCATTTGCGTTATATTTAATTATTCTGTGGTTCATTGAATCACTTACATAAATATTACCTGCTGCATCCGTCGCTACACCCGCAACACCTGAATACATACCTTCTGTTCTCAATGTACCTATATGGTCTACAACACTGTTTCCGCTGCAATACAGTATCTGACTGTTTCCGGTGTCAGAAATAAAATAGTACCCGCCGCCCACCGGGAGAACCTGACATGGATACACAGGTTCTAAATTAGCAACCCCTACAGTCGTAGAATATAAATGAGTATGAGCACTGTTATATACCTTTATCTTATGATTATATGTGTCAGCGATATATATATCACCATTTGAATCAATATTTACTCCGCGAGGATGATAAAAGCTGTAATCGCTGTCACCTTGGGCAAGTGATCCGATCTGCCCGAGATAAGCCCCTGATGATGTAAAAATCTGTATGCGGTTATTATATGTATCACATACATATACATAATCTGCATCTGCCGCCCTTCTGATAGCGATCCCTTGCGGTAAGCGGAACTGCCCCGGAGCGGAACCTGCAACACCATATTCAAACAGGTATACGCCGTCATCATTGAAAACCTGAATTCTGTTGTTAAATTCGTCACACACATGATATCGGTTCAGAGAATCTACAGCTATTTCTCTTACCAAACCGAATTGACCGTTGCCTGATCCGTATGTGCCCCACATTCTTATAAAATTGAACTGGCTGTCAAATTTTTGAATCCTGTTGTTAGCGGTATCCGCGATAACGATATTGCCGTCATTATCCACAGCAACTCCGAAAGGTGTGTCAAATTGACCTTCCCCGGTACCCAATGATCCGAAAGTTCCGATAAGACTACCTGAATCAGACAATTTGACAATACGATTATTCCCCATATCCGCAACATAGATATTACCTTGCGTATCCTTTGCCAGCGCGACAGGATTATTGAAAATCACCTGCCCGCCAGCCTCCTGCTGCACTCCCCATATCTCCTCTGCGGAATATGCCGATACGGCCGCAGTGCTGCAGATCAAAAGAACTGCGATCATCATGCAAACACTGATTGATCTTTTTACGAATGCAATAATGCACATAACAGAAAATCAACTCCTTTCCCGATAATATTTACCTTGGAGGCATTACCTCAGCCTCACCGTCAAGAACAAGCTGACCGTTCTGATTAACACATCTGGTCTTCAGCTTTATTCGATTTCTATCAATATTTTTTTCAACTACCTCGACTTCTGCGGTTATAGTATCGCCGAAATATACCGGAGCCTTAAACTTGCTGAGCTGCGATATATAAATCGTGCCC
This sequence comes from Bacillota bacterium, assembly GCA_041798185.1. Taxonomy (GTDB): domain Bacteria; phylum Bacillota; class Clostridia; order Peptostreptococcales; family Anaerovoracaceae; genus UBA1764. Next base: position 2,408 of record JBHCAF010000040.1, on the reverse strand, counting down.
GGACCCGGCAACTGCATGCCGAGACACGCCGATATTAAACCTGAACTCAGTGCGCCGTGGGCGATCTGTTTTTTGAATACGGTTCCCGAAGCCGCCTTAGCATTGAGATGCGCGGGATTCAAGTCGCCGGTTATCCCGGCAAACATATACACATCCGTTTCGCTTATAGTTTTTTCAAAATAAGCTTTGTCACCGATATTTATTTCACTTATTGTCAATCCTCGCATAACACACATCCTGTTTATAATGTCCCTACATATATGTTTTTACAATAGCCACTCCGTCCAATACGGTTTCTGCACCGTTTTTAATGATTTGAGTTTTCAGCTTGAGCAGCCTGTGTGGAAGCTTATCTATGACCTCCACACAAACTGTTACGGATTCTCCCAGATAAACAGGCCTCATGAAACTGAACTCATGTGAACAGTATACAGTTCCGAATCCCGGAAGCTCCTGCCCTATCAGGCAGGATATAAACGCAAGCAGATGAACCCCATGTGCTATTCTCTTTTTAAACACCGTCAAAGAAGCGCTTTCATCTCTAACATGAAAAGAATCCCGGTCTCCGATAACTGCGGAGAAAGCCGCAACCATTTCCTCGCTTATCAGATAATCTCGAGTTGCGCCGTCATTGACACGGATCTCATCATAGGGTATGTAAAACATTTCGGCCATCAGATCCGTCCCCATTTAATAACTGTAGATGCCCATGTATAACCGGTCCCTGCAGATACAGCCACAACGATATCTCCATCGCATAATCTTCCGAGCCGCTCGCCCTCCATCATTGAAATAAAGCAATCCGCCGACTGAACATGACCATAATCGGAAAGCAAAAATGTCTTGTGCTGAGGAAGCCCGAAATGATCAAGAATGCCGTCAAGCATCGATTTTTTCATGTGTATCGGAGCAAGGAATCCAACATCGGAACTCCTATATCCGCTCCTTTCGACAGCCTTGTCCATAGCTTCATAAAAATGATTCAAGCTGACAGGATCTAAACGCGCCTTCATGTCTTTAACATCTCTTACGCGCAGGAATCTGTCTTCAAACGGCATATTATCAAAATTTCGGAAATTCGCGCATCCCACCCCCGGTACAGAAACATCTGAGGCAAACTGACCGTCAACTATCATTGCCGTCTCGAGAATGACATTGCGCCCCAAATCACGCTCCAGTATCCAAGCGGCAGCGCCATCTCCGAAATTAAACATAAAACGGCTATCACTGTCTTTATAATTTATCAGGTCACCCTCCTTAGAAGAAGAAACGACCAAAGCTTTCTTCAAACGCTCATCAACGAGCATCATAGCCTTTATGATCTTTAAAGAATAAACACCAGCTGAGCAGAGATTATGGATCTCAAAAGATTCCGCATTATCCGCTCTGATATTATGCTTTATGCGCGCGGCACAGTTAAAAAGATAATAATCCTTATATTCACTGCCGCAATAAACCACAAGGTCTATATCCGACGGAGCTACCCCGCCGCGTTCAAGAGCCTGCAGCGCGGCCTTTGTTCCCATGTCGGAAACCGATTCACCGTCTCCGGCTTTATGTACCTGCTTGATACCGATTTTATCCCTTACAACATCTTCGGGGATGCCGGACTTTAAACTTATATATTCAGCATCGTGTATGCACTCGGGAACATAAGCTCCGATACTGCGGATGCCCACATTATGACTTTCATACATAATCAATCGCAAGCCTCCCCAAACTGTTTTTGAACTTGGTTGACAACGATTTTGCCAACGCTGTTTTTGGGCACATCGTCAACAAATGTTACATACTTCGGTATTTTATAACGCGCCAGCTTATCAGACAGAGCAGTTATAAGCTCATCCTTCGTCAATGACATGCCGGGCTTTAATGAAACTACCGCCTTGCCCGCTTCGCCCCACTTCTCATCAGGAACGCCGATCACGCAAACCTCTCTAACAGCTTCCACCTCATAGATAGCAGTCTCAACTTCCGGAGGAAATACATTCTCGCCGCCGCTTATATACATATTTTTCTTGCGGCCTACAATGTAATAATATCCGTCATCGTCCATTTCAACCATATCTCCGCTGTGCACCCATCCGTCGACAAGGGTTTTTTCGGTTTCTTCCTTATTACCATAATATCCGCTGAAGATCTGCGGCCCGCTCCATAAGATTTCGCCTGAACGATGCGGCTCTGTGATCTCGTTGCCCTCATCATCAACAATTTTAGCAAGAGTTAAATAAAACGGCTTTCCTACAGATGCATACTTCGATTCAACAAGCTCCTGAGTCATAAACTGCGGTGTAGCCGAAAGATTATTCGGGCCGGCCTCGGTCATTCCGTAACCTGTGATAAACTTAATATTCTTATTCCAGAATTCCTGCATAAGATTCACAGGGCATGGAGCTGCTCCTGACATT
>JBHCAF010000039.1:0-3256 GCA_041798185.1 Bacillota bacterium | reverse complement strand
TAAAGCGCCAGGTTACCCGGCGCTAACTTTCTTTTATATTTTAGTTACCTCCTGCTAACTTGTCAAGCATATTTGATCAAAATCCGGCAATTTTCAAAACCCCCGCCGGGGGCGCCGCGCAAGAGCTTCTCGAACATAAAGACCGTTCAGGCGTCACAAGCGCCGGCCGAGGGCGCCCTGCAATCTTGCGTTGAAGAGAATTCTACAATATAATCTAAGGAGTGTGATCAGAAAGACAGTTTAGGAGGATGTGCCGTGGCTATGCAGGAATCGGGAGAAATGTATCTGGAAACGATACTGGTCCTGTCAGGAAAAAGCAATATGGTAAGATCTATAGATGTGGCTATGGAAATGGGTTTCTCAAAGCCCGCCGTGAGTCGCGCCATGAGCAAGCTCAAAGAGGGTCAATATATATCTGTCGATCCCGAGGGCTATATCAGGCTCAGCAAGAAAGGACGCGAGATAGCCGAAAAGATTTATGAGCGCCATACGACGCTTACGGGTTTTCTGGTCAGTCTCGGAGTTGACGAAGAGACCGCGGCGGCTGATGCCTGTAAAATGGAGCATGCCATGAGCGACAAGAGTTTTGAAGCGCTCAAAAGCCATGCAGAGAAACATACCGCCTAAGATCCGGCACAATATTCGCTGCCTTCAGCTGCCAATATCGTATCAGTAGTCTTCCTTGCGCTCTATTCTCGCGCCGAGTAGCTGAAGCTTCTCAACGAAATTTTCATATCCGCGCTCGACATGATATATGTCGCTAAGCTCCGTCGTCCCCTCGGCCATAAGACCTGCAAGCACGAGAGCCGCGCCGCCGCGAAGATCGGTCGAGATGACTCTTGTTCCCTTAAGGCTGTACATATCGCCGGGGATCCTCGCCGTGCGCCCGTTCACTTCAATATTGGCGCCAAGCCTGCTAAGCTCCGTCGCGTGCATAAAACGGTTTTCAAAGACTGTTTCTATGACCGTGCTCGTTCCCTCTACGGTCGTGAGCAGCGCCATAAACAGCGCCTGCATATCGGTCGGAAAGCCGGGATACGGCAATGTCTTTATATTGGTCGCGACCAGCGACCTGAGATCTCCGCGCACCCTGAGTCCGTCGACCTCGTCGTTTACCACGGCGCCGCACTCTATGAGCTTTGCTATAACCGGCCGCACATGGTCAGGCACGGAGTTTTTTATCAGTATGTCGCCGCGGCTTATCGCGGCCGCGACCATAAATGTGCCTGTCTCTATGCGGTCGGGAATGACCGCATGACGGGCTCCGTGAAGGCTTTCAACGCCCTCTATCCTTATCGTTGTTGTACCGGCGCCCTTTATCTTTGCGCCCATTCTGTTCAAAAAGCTTGCGAGATCTACTATTTCAGGCTCTTCAGCCGCGTTTTCTATCGTGGTGACGCCGTCTGCCAAAGTCGCCGCCATCATTATATTTTCGGTTGCGCCTACGCTCGGAAAATCCAGATATATAAGATCTCCCTTGGGCTTTTCTATCATCGCGTCGACTCTGCCCTGCTCGACTCTGATAACGGCGCCGAGCTGGCGAAGCCCCTTATTATGAAGGTCTATCGGCCTATTTCCTATAGAGCAGCCTCCGGGAAGCGCAATGCTCGCTCTTCCTGTCCTCGCGAGCAGCGGACCCATGATAAAAAACGAGGCTCTCATCTTTTTAACAAGCTCTGACGGCGCCTCGCTGGTATTCAGAGTAGAGCTGTCTATTATAAGCGTATGCGAAGCCCAGTCCTCGCGCACCTTCGCGCCCATGGAACGGAGTATCTCGCACATCACCTCAACATCCTTAAGATGAGGGACATCGTTTATCTCGCAGCTCTCCGCGGCAAGAAGCGTCGCCGCCATAATGGGAAGAACAGCGTTTTTCGAACCGCTTATATTGACCTCGCCTCTCAGCGGACCCGATCGCTCTATTATATATTTAGCCAAAATTGCCTCCGAATACATATATATTGTGTTGATAAGAATTATACTTTACTATATATGCTTTGTCAAAAAAAGGCGTGAAATATTAAAGGATTTATCTGAAAAACGCTTGCTAAAATTAGGAAATTACTGCATAATATTGGGTGTTACAAATAAGGAGGATTCATCATGATAAGCTTGTCATATCAGGAAGCGCTGCTTGCGGTGCTGCTAATTGCCGCGATCATTTTGGTGATATACCTTATAGTCTTCATAAAAAGACTTATGCCTGCGGTAAAAAATCTCACGAAAGTATCCGAAGACGCGGTGGAAATAAGCAAGGCCGCTAAAGAGAACATGAACACTCTCAGCCTCACTGTCAAGGACGCCGAGGGCACGGTCAACCAGGTGAAAAAATCGGTCAGCACAGTTTGCAAGCTCTTGGACGGAAATAAAAATACCGTCTCAGCCCTGACGAATCTTACGAACGCGGCGGCGGGGCTCGCGAACTTATTCAAAAAACAGTAATTACAGTAATAATTCAAAGAGAGGAAGCATTATGAAAGCAACAGGAATCGTAAGAAAGCTTGATCAACTCGGCAGAATAGTTGTCCCCAAGGAGCTCAGAACAACCTTTGATCTCAAGGAGACAGACCCTATAGAAATATTTGTTGAGGGTGAAGATATAATTCTTCGCAAGTATCAGCCTGCCTGCATTTTCTGCAACGAAGCGACAGATATAGTACAGTTCGAGGGCAAGAATGTATGCAAAAAATGCCTCGCTAAAATAAAGAAGATCTGAAGCTCTTTTTATTTGATCAAAGACAAAAGCGGCTGCTTTGCAGCCGCTTTTCATATTTCATCTATATATTTCATCCATAATATTTCTTTGACATATAGTATAAGTCCGCCGCGCAAATGAAGCGCTGTGTCATCGGGCATAAATATACTTAAATATCAAGCTCCGAAGCATGATGCCGCCGTTCAGAGATCAGGACGATCACGCTAAGCGCGGACATAATATTCAGGCTCGATCTTAAGCCCGTGCCCGCCGCCCTTGACGAATTGGATCAGCACTATATTTGCGGCCTCGCCGCGGTGAGGAGCCGCCATTCTGAGCCTTTTGGCCTCGAGCCTTCTCTCTCGCGCGAGGCTCAGTATGTCTACAAGACGGTCGGGCCTGTGGACCAGACTTAGCGTTCCTCCCGGCTTAAGAGCATAGGAAGCAAGATCAAAAAAATCCGAGAGCTTTGCCGTGGTCTCAAAGCGCGCGGCGTGCATAGCTTCACTTTTTCCCGGTATCCCGCGCCCTCCCTCCTGATACGGCGGATTCATCGTTATT
>JBHCAF010000038.1:0-4226 GCA_041798185.1 Bacillota bacterium | reverse complement strand
GTATTCAAGCCCCAATGCGCTGCCCTTAAGCATCGCCTTCGCATTGTGATAGTCGTACTTTATCCTGAAAGCGTCGAGCAGCTCCGTTTCGGAAATAAGAGCTCCGAGCTCCTCATAAACCGAGGCTCTGTACTGTGAAAGAGCTTTGTCGAGCTCTCCGACAGTCTTCGGCGCCATTTCGGGATAACCGTAGTCCGCAGCTATCCTCGCCGCATCCTCAAGGCTGTCAGCCGCAAGCATGCGTTCGAAAGCGTCCCTGCCGAGCATTTTTGATTCACGGGCTCTTAGCATAGTTGAGAGGAACAGGTAATCATTTTCCTTAACCTTAGCCAATTCGCACCTCCGTCAATTAAACAGCATATTCGCAAGCTGCGGGCCGAGTTCGTTTCTTCCCATCTCGATCAGAGTCGCCACCGAACAATTTGTTTCTATATTGCCGTCCTTCAAATAAAGACCGCCGTTTATATCGCGCGTCTCATCGGATATCTTAAGGCCGGTAAGCTCTGCAAGCTTTGCCCCGGCAATGCTCTTATCCTTAGCGCTCAATATGATCTCTTCCTTTCCGGTCTTTGAAGCCGACTTTGCGAGCCTTGCAAGAAAGTCGATATATTTATCCTCCGGCATGGACAAAATCTTTTTTTCGGCGAGAACAAACGCTTCGTTTATAAGCTCCTGCTTCATGTTCAGAAGGGCTCTGCGCGCCTCCATATCGGCCGCGCCGACAAGACGGCTGTAATAAGCCTCGCTTGCTCCTGCGCCGGCATCAAGTATTTTTTTCGATTCCGCATCCGCGCTGCGGCTGAATTCAGCCGCTATCTCGGCGCACTTTTTCTCAGCCTCAGACCTTACGGCTTCAGCCTCAGAACGCGCCTCCGCGTTTATGCGCTCTATGATTTTATCAATTCCGTTCATGGCCTAAGCACCTTTCCGGCATATCAAGCCAATTAGAGTCCGACATTCATTAAGAGAAGTATCGACGCCAGCAGCGAAAGTATAGCGTAGAATTCTACGATACCGCACATGATGATGCCCTTAGACCAGTCATTAGGCTGCTTTGCTATAAGATTTACGGAAGCCGCGGCAACTCTGCCCTGCGCTACCGAGGACAGCCTTTCGCCGAGAGCTGCGGGCAGGCAAGCCCCGAAAACGGCCGCGCCCTGCGCTACGCTTATATCTCCGATACCGCCGGAGAAAGCTCCCATTGTATAAAGAGCGAAGAACCATACTACAAGACCGTAAAGTCCCTGTGTTCCTGGGAGCACCTGAAGGATCAGGCACTTTGAGAAATGCTCCGGAGCCTGAGAAAGAAGCCCCGTAGCGGCTTCGCCTACTATACCGGTGCCCTTTGCCGAGCCTACGCAGGCAAGCCCTACGGCCAGCCCTGCGCCTAAAAACGCGAGAAATAAACCCAAATGTGATTCAAAGAACTCAAGCACGATAATTACCTCCTGATCGTGATTACTTTGTATTAACGAATTTTGTCTTAACAGAAAGCGGTGAGAATGCCTTTCCGCCCTCTTTGTAAAATCTGTTGAAATATTCCAGCACCTGCAAACGCAGATCGTGAACATAGCAGCCGAGAATATTCAATGCGAAATTCAGCGCGTTTCCTATAAGGGAAATTATGACAAAGAAAATAACATTTCCGAGTACGGAGCCGAGGGTGTTGAATACCTGCGCTATGACGCTGCCGGCAAGCATGAGAGCCATCAGCCTCGCGTAAGACAGTATGTCCGAGAAATATCCCGTGACCCCGTTGTATAAAGCCCCTCCGAGAGCGGTTATCTTTGCGGCGCCCTTGTTGTTTATGACGCAGCCCGCCGCAAGAAGAACGAAGCCCGCTATGAGAAGCGCCTTGCCTGCGGTATTGCTAGCGGTGAGCATTATCGCAACTCCGAAAAGCATGAACCACCAGGCGAACTCGTCCCAGACGGCGTCAAGAAAACGCCCGTCCTTTATCTTTTTGTAAACACTGACTGCCATTCCGGTAAATATCTGTATAACACCGAGCGCAAGAGAACCTATGAGTATCATCATGGTATCCGCAAGCGGAGTGAAAAGATAAGGAAGCTCGAAGGTGCTTGCGGGGTTTATCATCCTGCAAAGCTGGGGTATGAAATCGCCCATGAAGCCTCCGGTAAGCGCTCCCCAGATAAAGGTCGCGATACCTGTCCAAACAGCTATCTCAGCCATATATTTGAGCGTTCCGGTGGCCTTTTTCTTTTTGAGCATAAGCACGCCGAAGAGCATCATTATTATGCCGTAGGCCATATCGGCCATCATAAGCCCGTAAAAGACTATGAAGAAAGGCGCCATGAGAGGATTCGGATCCAGACCGTCGTAGGCGGGAAGCGCGTACATCTCAGTCACCATATTCATGCAGTTTGTGAAGAAATTGTTTTTGAGCTTTACAGGCACCGCGGGATATTCCTCAGGACCGGGATCTGCTGTCTCAAAGGCGCAGCTGTAGCGTGAAAGAAGCTCTGAAAGCTCTTTTTCGTTCTGCGCAGGAAGCCAGCCCTCAAAGAAGAAGCTGCTTCTTGTGTTGAGCAGTCTTGCCCGGTTTTCAGCCTCAAATATCTTGGTCTGAAGAAGATCCGAGTTGAGCTGCAGCTGAAAACGCCTGTCGGCCAGACCCGCGATCTTATTGACGCAGTTTTCTATTTCCGCGCTTAAGGCCTTAATTTCGCTGTCCGCCTTTGCCGAGATCTCCGCCGGCGTTCCCGCTCCCTGATAGGGATTCATAACGGCATATCCGTAAGCTCTCAGGCATTCGGCAGCCTGCGCTGCAGCGGCCTTGTGCGCTACAAGTAAATTGTAATGAAGAGAAGCGTCGTCATAAACAGCTATGAGCTCAGCCTCGGGGGCGGCGCTCATGAGCGCCGTTCTTATCTCTCCCATATCAGCGGACGCAGGGAAAGAACAAAGATGAAGCTCTGTCGAGCTTGTGCCGCTCTTATCAAGAGAAAGGTCAAGGCTCTGCCAAGGGAACAAGCTTTCCTTTAAGCTGTTCAGCCTCAATACTTCTGCCTTTGATCTCTTTATATCAGCCTCAAGAGCCGCTATATCCTCGGACAGCTTCACACTGCCCTCGAGCCGGCTTTCATCGAGAAATTCCTCAAGCATCAGTTCGGGCTTAGGCTCGAACAGTCCGTGCTTTTCCGGCGCGTATCTGTCAAGCAGTCCTATTGCCTGATTGATCGAAGAGAATCGAAGCTTCAAAGTATCGAGCCCGACACTTTCTTTTTCAACTAATGAAAACAGCTCGGCGGCATCTTCGGCATGAGGCGGCTCTGAAATTTCAACGCAGGATCTGAGAAGCAACTCCTTCAGTATCGCGTCTTTTTCGGAGCGCAGACCTATCAGTCTGAGCTTTTTCATTTTTAGAATGCTCATCTGCCGTCTACTATCCTTTCCACTATGATCTCAGACGCCCTGTCAAGCCTTGCCGCGGCCGCGGAACGCAATTTCTCAAGCTCTGAAGCGGCAAGCTTTGATGCCTCCGCGGAGCTTTCCTTTGCCCTGTCCTCGGCCTGCTTCATAAGAATCGCGACCTCCGCCTGAGCAGCCTTTTTAGCCGCCTCATACGCGGCGGCACCCTGCGCTCCGGCGTTTTCCACCGCAGCCCGAGATTCCGCTTTGGCAGACATTATAAGAGCCTGCGCGTCCTCTTCCGACTTTGAAATTATCCTAATTGATTCCAGGGACATTAAACCACCACCCTTTCCTAATGATTAAAAGCCGACGGATCAGCTTAAAAAAATAATGTAGGGAAAAAGCCCTACATTATTATAACATATAAGAAGTTTACATCGTAATAATCAGCCAAAGTAGATTATTTAACGAAAATTCGCCTTATTTTATATTGTAAAAAGCATCTTTCCCAGAATAAACTGCTGTTTCGCCAAGTATATCTTCGAGTCTCAGAAGCTGGTTGTATTTCGCTATGCGATCGGTCCTGCTGAGAGAACCGGTCTTGATCTGACCTGCGTTGAGCGCCACCGCGATATCCGCTATGGTAGTATCCTCCGTTTCACCCGAGCGGTGAGAAACGACAGCGGTATAGCCGGCTCTCTTTGCCATCTCGACAGCGTCAAAGGTTTCGGTAAGAGTGCCTATCTGATTCACCTTTATAAGTATCGAATTCGCGATGCCCTTCTTTATGCCCTCGGCAAGTCTTTCGGTATTTGTGTCAAAGAGGTCATCACCTACAAGCTGTATTTTCG
>JBHCAF010000037.1:0-2538 GCA_041798185.1 Bacillota bacterium | reverse complement strand
GATGGTCTTTATTATCTCGTCGATATTATCAAGAGCTATTCTGTAGCCTTCTAAAATATGGGCCCTCGCCTCGGCCTTTTCAAGCTCGAAGCGCGTCCTTCTTGTAGTCACCTCTTTTTGGTGTTTTATGTATTCCTCGAGCATTTGCTTGAGGTTGAGAGTGCGCGGTCTTCCGTCGACCAGCGCTATCATTATTATGCTGAAATTGCTTTCGAGCTCCGAATGTTTATACAGTCTGTTTAAGATTATCTGAGGGTTGGCGTCTTTTTTAAGCTCTATTACCACCCTTACCTCGCCCTTTGAGGACTCGTCTCTTATATCCTTTATGCCGTCGAGCTTTTTGTCTCTCACAAGCTCCGCGACATGCTGTATCATTACGGCCTTATTAACGCCGTAGGGTATCTCGGTAATGATTATCGAAAAATTTCCGCGATGGTTTTCTTCTATATCGGCCTTTGCTCTGATCTTTACCTTACCTATACCGGTATTATAAGCGTCCTTTATCGGAGCCTTGCCCACTATCGTGGCGCCGGTCGGAAAATCGGGGCCCTTTATCAGCTTGCAAAGCTCGCTTATAGGAGTCTCGGGCTCGTCTATGAGCTTTACTGTCCCGTCTATCACCTCTCCCAAATTATGAGGGGGAATAGAGGTCGCCATACCTACCGCGATACCGCTCGCGCCGTTCACAAGAAGATTCGGAAAACGCGCGGGAAGAACTACGGGCTCTTCCTCTTCGCCGTCATAGTTGGGAACGAAGTCGACCGTGTTTTTTTCTATATCGCGAAGCATCTCAAGCGCAAAGGGCGCCATTCTCGCTTCGGTATAACGCGAAGCCGCGGCTCCGTCTCCGTCCATTGAGCCGAAGTTTCCGTGTCCGTCGACCAGAGTATATCTCATATTCCAGCTCTGAGCGAGCCTTACCATGGCGTCATATATCGATGAATCGCCGTGGGGGTGATATTTACCCATTACCTCGCCGACTATACGGGCGCTTTTTTTATGAGGCTTGTCGGGCGTTATTCCGAGAGTGGAAAGCCCGTAAAGTATTCTTCTGTGCACAGGCTTCATGCCGTCGCGCACATCGGGAAGAGCTCTTGCAACGATTACCGACATAGCGTAATCGATATAGGAGCTTTTCATTTCATCGTATATTTCATGCTGTACGATTTTTGAAGTATCGACAGCTATCTGTTCTTCTCTCTTCCTTGCCATTAAGGCTTCCTCCTATATATCAAGCTTCGCGTATTGCGCGTTCTCTTCGATAAAAGCTCTGCGCGGCGGCACCTTGTCTCCCATAAGAGTGGTGAATATCTGATCCGCCTGCGACGCGTCTTCTATCGTTATCTGAACGAGAGTCCTCGAGTTGTAATCCATGGTGGTCTCCCAAAGCTGGGCGGCGTCCATTTCTCCAAGACCCTTGTATCTTTGTATCTCCACCTTTTTACCGCCCTCGGTCATTTCCTTTAAGGTTTTTTCCTGCTCCTTTTCGGAATAGGTGTATCTTATCTCGCTGCCCTGCTTGTCTCTGAAAAGAGGCGGCTGAGCGGCATAAATATAACCGCCCTTGATGAGCTCCGGCATATATCTGAAGAAAAGCGTCAGAAGCAGGGTCCTTATATGTGCGCCGTCAACATCGGCATCGGTCATTATTATTATCTTGTGATAGCGCAGCTTTTCTATATCAAAGCTCTTGCCGTAGCCGCAGCCGAAGGCTGTTATCATATCCTTTATGGTATCGCTTTGAAGCATGCGATGCTCCTGGACCTTCTCTACATTGAGTATCTTTCCGCGAAGAGGCAATATAGCCTGACGCTTTCTGTCGCGCCCCTCTTTCGCGCTGCCGCCGGCGGAATCTCCCTCGACTATAAAAATTTCGGAGATAGCGGGATCCTTTTCCGAGCAGTCCGCAAGCTTGCCGGGCAGCGATCCTTTTTCAAGAGCTCCCTTTCTTGTCATTTCGCGGGCTTTTTTTGCAGCCTCTCTCGCTCTTGCGGCGGTCACGCACTTTTCGAGTATGGCTTTTGCAGGCGCCGGATGTTCCTCAAGAAAAGCCATCAAAAACTCTCCGTTCGCTTTTTCGACGAAGCCTCTCATATCGGGATTTCCGAGCTTTGTTTTGGTCTGTCCCTCAAACTGCGGCTCTGTAAGCTTTACAGATATTATCGCGGTAAGCCCTTCTCTGAAATCGTCTCCCTCAAGGTCCTTATCGTTGTCCTTGATTATCTTAGCCTTTCGCGCATAGTCGTTCATTATCCTTGTCATCGACGACTTGAAGCCCATCTCGTGCATTCCGCCCTCGGTGGTCCTTATATTGTTCGCATAGGAAAGTATGGTCTCGCTGTATGCGGTCGTCCACTGCATAGCGATCTCCACCTCTTTGTTTGCGGCTTTTACCTCGTAATATATTATTTCCTTATGAACGGCGTCTTTATTCCTGTTTTGATATTCGACAAATTCCTTAAGGCCGCCCTCGTAATGGAAGCTTTCTTTCTTTTTCTTTCCCTCGCGCCTGTCCTCAAGGCTTATCTTTATACCCTT
>JBHCAF010000036.1:0-4201 GCA_041798185.1 Bacillota bacterium | reverse complement strand
TACGCTTTTGACGTTCTTTGACTTGCTTGGCTGTAAGAACTCCTCCGTTATCTTTTTCCACGGTTGAATACTGTTTAATCCATTTTGTGAGTGCTGATTGTGATATCCCATATTCTTTGATGAGTGAAGCTTGTGTTTTACCGTTGTGGTAAAGTTCCACGAGCGTTCGTTTGAAATCCTCGTCATAGTGATTTCTTGTGGACATAAAGATACCTCCTTGTGGTGTCTAATATAATAGTACGTCTGTTTCTTTTATGTGTCCACTTTTATAAGTATAATGCAATATAGTAAACGACGCTTCGGGCTGCAGGCTTGTGGTAAGGAGCCGCAATTTCTCGGCTTACGGCTTCGGGCTTCAGGCAAGAGGCGTTCCCGAATACATAAAGCCGCTGATGTCCGGCGGAGAAACGGAAAAGGAAGCGGCGTTCTTCGCGCCGATACCGCAGCTTCTGAACGGACATGACCACTTCAGCTATATAGTAGGTTATCCGCAGGACGGCTGCGTCCATCCCAAGGCTAATCTTACAAGAGCCGAAGCCTCAGCCATATTCTTCCGCCTGCTGAAGGCGAAGGTAAGAGACGGCAGCCTTACTCTGGAAAACAGCTTTAGCGATGTTTCAGGATCGCGCTGGTATTGCCGTCCTGTGTCTACCATGGCAAAGCTCGGTATAATACGCGGCTTTAAGGACGGAAGCTTCAGGCCCGATGAGCTTATAAGCAGGGCCGAATTCGCGACGATCTGCGCCGCCTTCAGCGGCGAAGCGGGGCCGCTCTCAAGAAGCTTCAATGACATAGATTCGCATTGGGCAAAGAGCTACATAGAAAGAGCCGCGTCTCTCGGCTGGATAGGAGGCTATGAGGACGGAAGCTTCAGACCGGAGCTCTTGATAAGCCGCGCCGAGGCGGTGACGCTTATAAACCGTATGCTGCACAGGACCCCCGAGCGCGAGGAAGAGCTTCTTGAAAGCATGGCGGAATGGCCTGACAACAAGCCGGGGAAATGGTATTACCGCGATGTTCAGGAGGCAAGCAATTCTCACGATTATAAACGCGAGAATGAAAATGTAAGAGAAGTTTGGAGCGATATGCGCGAAGACCGCGACTGGGCAAGCTACGAGCGTTAAACAGCTTTGCGCGTGACAATACAAAAAACAGTAGGAGCTCCGGCTGAGGCCGGAGCTCTTTGTATATCAAAAAATATTTATGAAACCTTATTGAAAAGAGATTTTCAAAGCGCTATACTGTTAGCGCTAACTAACTTATAACAGGCTTTGCATAGAAATATACCATGTATATAAACGAATATGGCGGCTTACGTGGCTGAATATGCAAAGAAGATCGAGGATTTTATAAATGAGGATTCTGATATACGGCGCGGGAGTCATAGGCGCAAATCTGGCAGCCGATATGTATTCATCCGGCGCGGATGTCACTGTGCTGGCAAGAGGCGAATGGGCGGATACTCTGGAAAATAAGGGGCTTGTTATTGCTCCGGTATTTTCATTTCGAAAAAGAGCGTATCGCGTTCCTGTCGTAAGAGAATTGAAAAAAGAGGATGCCTACGACGCGATATTCGTCGTGATGCGCTATACCCAGCTTGGCGAGGTTATTCAGATACTGGCGGATAATATATCGGAGAATATAGTTTTTATAGGCAATAACCTCTCCGTCAGAGAGCACCGCGAAAAGCTTAAGGGCAAAAATGTGTTTTACGGCTTCAGCATGGCTGCCGGGCACAGAGAAAAAGACAGGGTTGTGTCAATATCTCTGCGAAAAATAACTGTCGGACAGCTTGATGAGCATGGCCCTGGCGAAGCCCTTATGCGGCAGATATTCAAAGGAACAAAAATAAAGCTGAGCTATCAGCCCAATATGGGAGATTATCTGCTTTGCCATGCGGCTTGTGTAGTTCCGATAGCGTTTGCCTGCTATTACTGCGGCGGAGATCTGAAAAAAATAAAAAGCGACGGGGCATACCTGAACAGGCTGATTGACGCCAATATAGAGGGTTTAAGCGCTATCGAAAACGCTGGGCATGAGATCCTTCCGAGCGGCTTTCGTGAATATCGCGGCGGCAGATTCAGGCGTAAGCTTTTCTTAATGTATAAGCTCATGTGTTTAACGGGCATAGGAAAGATCTGCGCTTCCGATCATGCGTTGAACGCGGTCGAAGAGATGTCTGCGCTGAATGACGGCCTGAAAAGCTTTTATGATTCGCATCGGGCCGCATACCCTAATTACCAGAGGCTTGAAGCCGGCGCGGGCAGATATATTCATAAACGCGCCGGCAGCTGATGCGGAGGGTAAATGAAAACTGAAATACAGCGTTTTGGTCTGCTCGGAAAGAACGCTAACGCGGTTTTATCGTTTTTCAGAGCTTTGAGCTTCTTTTTATACCGTATTTGTCCATTTTTCTGTATATTGTTCTTCGGCTTATCCCGAGTCTTTGTGCTGCCGCCTGTATATTCCAGCTGCAGGCGATGAGGGCTTTTTTTATGCAAAGCTTCTCGTTTTCTTCTATAGACAGATCGTCGCTGTTACTGCGGGATCCGCTTTTAAGTACCGTGGCGTGCGCGGAGCTTCGGCCGTTGTTATTGTCGAATTCAGCTGTAAGATATTCTATTTCAGCCTCAGTGAGTCCGGATTTAATCAGGTGGATGGTTTTTTCTATGTAATTTTCAAGCTCTCTGACATTTCCCGGCCATGATCTGTTTTTGAGCTGTTGATATGCCGCCTCCGAGAGCCCGAGCTCTCCCTTCGCGTATTTTTTTATAAAGTAATCGGTAAGCAGCCGTATATCGTCGTCCCTGTCTCTCAGCGCCGGTATATGTATGTCAAATGCGTTGAGCCGGTAATAAAGATCCTCACGGAACATGCCGTCTTTTATCATCGCCTGAAGATTTTTGTTTGTCGCAGAGATTATGCGTACATCTATTTTCGTTGTCTTTGATGCGCCTATGCGGGCGATCTCTTTGTTTTGAAGCACTCTGAGCAGGGCTACCTGAGCGTCGAACGGCATTTCGCCTATTTCGTCAAGAAATATCGTTCCGCCGTTTGCGAGCTCGAATTTTCCGACATTGCCCTCTTTTTTAGAGTCCGTGAAGCTGCCGCCCTCATATCCGAACAGCTCGCTTTCTATAAGACTCCTCGGCAGAGCTCCGCAGTTTATTGCTATAAATGGCCCTTTTCTCCTTTCGCTCGCGTTGTGTATGGACTGAGCGAACAGCTCCTTTCCGGTACCGTTCTCACCTGTGAGAAGGACATTTATATCGGTTTTAGCCGCCGCCTTTGCCAGCTTTACGGCCATGTTTATTGCTTCGGAGCTTCCTATTATGTCATTGAAGCTGAAATACGCCTCTGAACCTACTATGCGGTTTATTCTTTGGTGCAGCTCCTTTTTGCGTTCGAAGACTATTATGTAATCATTGGATCTTGTTCTTTTCGAGTAGGCCGTGAAGAGCTGTGTCCTTTTTCCCGTTTTGTAAAATATGCCGTGCTCTCCGTAAACATCGCGAACATCCCAGCCGTCTATGCTTGATTTATCAAACAGCTCGTACACGGAGCGGGCAATAAGCTCTTCTTCCTTTCTTTGAAGCAGCTGCAGAGCTTTACGGTTGAGCTGAACGATATTGAGCTCGGCGTCGAGCAATATGAGCCCGCTGGGAGCGACCTCGCCCATAAGCTCTATGTTGTCGTTTGCGCGCTGCAGATCATCGTGCATTTTTTTAAGCTTGAGCTGCCGCGAAATTGTCGCCGCGGTAGCTGTTACGAAAGACAGCGTAAGATAATTTGCTTTTTCTATCGGGCCGCTGAGTCCGAAGGCGCCGGCCATCCTTCCGTCCGGGTAAAAAATAGGAGCCGCGGTGCAGCTCCAGTTCGTGAAGGCGCTGAAAAAATGCTCCTGCCCTATTATTTGCACAGGCTTTTTCATAACTATCACGGTGCCTATGGCATTGGTCCCCAGATTGTGCTCGCTGCGATTGCAGCCTTCTATAAGATAATTGCTTTCGGCGCTGTCCTTTATATTGCGGTTTCCGAGGCAGCGCAGCATATAACCCTGTTCATCCGACAGAAGCGAAAGATAGCCCGAGCCGATCGAAAACTCGCTCAGCCCCTCTATGATCGGCACTGCAATATCGTAAAAGTCTTTTCTTTCCGAAATTCTTTTTTTCAGCTTATCCGGCGAGAGTATCTTCTCCTT
>JBHCAF010000035.1:0-3903 GCA_041798185.1 Bacillota bacterium | reverse complement strand
TCGCCGGTGTGATAGATATGCTTATAATGTTTCCGTATGTTATCCCCGGCTCGGTGCTCGGCATAGGGCTGATAATAGCCTTCAACAGAAAGCCTGTGGTGCTTGTCGGGACGGCGGCTATAATGATAATCTCATATATCATAAGAAAGCTGCCATATACTGTTCGCAGCGGAACGGCCTTTCTGTATCAGATGGATCCGTTTATCGAGGAAGCCTCGATAAATCTCGGCGTTCCTCCGCTCAAGACCTTTTTCGTCATAACGGCAAGGATGATGCTTCCCGGAATAATGTCGGGCGCTGTTCTAAGCTGGATCACCTGCATAAACGAGCTGTCAAGCTCTATAATGCTCTATACCGGAAAGACCTCGACCATTGCGGTCGCCATTTATCAGGAGGTCGTGCGTATGAGCGACGGTACCGCCGCCGCGCTTGCCACGATACTTACGCTGACTACGATAATATCGCTTCTGATAGTGTTCAGGGCGACAAGAGGCAAGCTGAAAATAGTTTAGCGGCGGGACAGTCGGGGCTCCGCGCGTGCCGTTGCCGCCGCAGTTTCCGTTTGCCGTTGCCGCCGCAGTTTCCGTTTGCCATTGCCGCCGCAGTTTTTGTTCGCTGTTGCCGCCCTCATACAGGGCGATTTAGAGGCAAGAATATAATTTAGGCTCCGCGGGCGCAGTTGCCGCCGCAGCTTCCGTTCGCCGCAAGATAGGGGATATGAGGATAAAGAAATGATAAAAAACATAATTTTCGATATGGGACAGGTTCTCATAAAGTTTGACGGAGAATATTTTATAAGCCGGGTGGGCATAAAAGACGCCGGTGATAAAAAGCTTCTTATGAGAGAGGTCTATAAATCTGTCGAATGGGCTATGATGGACAGAGGCTCTATAAGCGACGCCGAAGCGGCGGAGCTCATGTGCAGAAGGCTCCCCGAGAGGCTTCATGAAGCCGTAAGAAAGCTGACGCTCGAATGGGACAGGCCTATCATGCCGGTAGAGGGCATGGCCGATCTAATAAAAGAGCTCAAAGAAAGCGGCTACGGTATTTACCTGCTTTCAAACGCGAGTCTTAAGCAAAAGGAATACTGGCGAAGCATACCCGGTTCAGAGTATTTCGACGGCAGGGTGGTATCCGCGGAGGAGAAGCTGGTAAAGCCTCAGCCTGAAATATACAGGCTTATTTGCGAACGCTATGATCTGACGCCCGAAGAAAGCGTTTTTATAGACGACGCTCCGGCAAATTGCGAGGCCGCGTGCTTGTGCGGTCTTAATGCCGTAGTCTTCCACGGAGATCAGCAGGAGCTCAGGGATAAGCTGCGCGCACTCGGTATCAAGTGCCGGCTGTAGCTCTTTCTTCATCGGAACTGCGCCTGAAAGGCTTGCCGGCATACGGCCGCCGTGAGGTTTTTAGCCATAAAACGCCTTTTGGACGAAAAAATAGTCGAAAAAGCAAGGGTTTTTTGTTGATTATGCCTTGTGTTGTGGTAAAATGAATAAGTAAATACAATATGCAGTATACAAAAATCAAAGTTTGATAAAAAGGAGATTTAAAATGGCAGAAGCTAAGGTTATCAAAAAGAAGGATATCGTAGAATTATTCGCTAAAGAAGCGGGTATCTCAAAGAAGGACAGCAAGGCTCAGATTGAATTTCTTCTTGACTTCGTAGGCAAGCAGATGAAGAAGGGCAATATCGTGGATATCGCAGGCTTCGCTAAGCTCGAGGTAAAGAAAAGACCGGCAAGAGAAGGCAGAAATCC
This sequence comes from Bacillota bacterium, assembly GCA_041798185.1. Classification (GTDB taxonomy): domain Bacteria; phylum Bacillota; class Clostridia; order Peptostreptococcales; family Anaerovoracaceae; genus UBA1764. The sequence continues at coordinate 2,143 of JBHCAF010000035.1, read as the reverse complement.
GGCTACAGGCGAGAAGATCAAGATCAAGGCAAGCAAGAAGCTCAAGTTCACAGCTAAAAAAGCACTCAAGGACATGGTGCTGTAAAAGCGATAAAAACAGCCGCGCCGCGGCTGTTTTATTTTAGAGGGTAAATGTATGTATAAAATTTTGATCGAGCATCCTATGGTCGTTGATTTTATCATCGCGGCGATAGTGCTTATAGCGGCTCTTATAAAAGCGAGGGTCGGCTTATATAACAGCCTCGCTTCCATAGTCGTCATAGTGCTTGCGATAGCGATAGGAATGAGCGGCTCTAAAATTCTGCTCGAGCCCGTTTCCGAATATGTCTGGCAGAAGACCGGAGATAAGATCGCCGAGGGCTTGGATAAAAAAATCGAACTGCATATAACGGGCGAAGACGGGGCTGCCGGCGATTTCAAAGAGGGCTGGAACAAGACTGTCGAATCGCTTGGACTCGGGCAGCTCAAGGGCCTGCAAATGAAAAACGACGGCGCCTATGAAAAAAGCGACTTGCTCTCTAAACTCAAACTGGTGGCGCTCGCGAATTCCAGGCTTCTTGTTTACAAAATAACGGGAATAGTCCTCTTCGTGATCATAAGCTTGCTGTCATTGTTTGTTCTGAGAGTAGTGGCAAAGGCCTTGGGAAAGATAACAGAGCTTCCGGTTATAGGCTGGATAGATCACGGAGGTGGCTTCGTGCTCGGCTTCATAGAGATCCTTGTTCTGATGCTTCTGGTCGTTCGCGGCGCCGGGCTGCTTCGCATAGGCTTTTTTGAAAAGCTGTCAGAGGGGACGCTCATCCTTAAATGGCTCTGCGGCGGAGATCTTCAAACGGCGCTCGATTCAATAAAGGGGCTGTCTTTTGACGATCTTCACGGACTCGATCTTGAGGAGCTCAAGCGCTTTGATTTCAGCGATATAAGCAGCCGCATAGGGGATTTTGTCAAGAACATAGATATAGATCATATCCTTAACAAATAGCTCTTTAATGATCTAAGCTTTTATTTCTGACAAGCAGCTCTTTAATGATCCACGCTTTGATGTCCTGACAAACTGCTTTTTAATGATTTAAGCTTCGATATTAACAAGCAGCTTTTTAGTGATCTAAGCTTTGATACATTTTGTACAGCACAAGGGCCGCGAAGCCTCTGCTTGCCGCAGCCTCAGGTCTGAGGCTGCCCGTGGCCGGGATCAGCTGCTGCTGAACGGCAAGCGCTGCCGGCTCTTTTGCGTAGCCGGCTATATTGCTTTTGTCACTGAAGCTGAGTAAGCTCTCGGGGTCTTTCGGATATTCGCATATATTTTTCGCGACAAGGGTCTTGGCGCATATTGTCAGAAGCTCCTGTCTGCTTGCGGGCAGCTCGCCCCCGAAGCTTGAGTCCTCATAGCCCTGCACTATGCTGCTGTCCACGCTCGCCGCGAGGAAATCATAGGCCGGGTCGCTCGGCAGCACATCTCTGGAATCAACGCTTCTGCTCTTGTCTGTTTTAAGAAACATTTGTCCTACGGCGGCTACAAGCTCGCCTCTTTTTATCGGCTGCTGCGCCCTGAAATTTCCGTCTATAGCTTTTATAAATTCCATTGACGCCATAAATTCGGCGGCTTTTTTAGTTTCTTCGTCGAGCTCTGCGATATCAAAAAGCAGCGCCTCTTCACCTATCAGCTCGTATCTTCCGGAGCGCGATACCTCAAAGCTTATAGTCCCGGCTTCCTTGTCGAAGCTTCCTCCGCGATTCTCCGAGCCGTCCGCGTAGCTTTTGCCGCCCGAGTAGCTCGCGCATATATAGCTCAGCTCGCTTTCCGCGGGCAGCACGAAGCTGATGTCGCCATATAGCTCCTCGATCTCCCTGCCTTCCGAGCTCAGAAATCTGATCTTATATACTCGGTTGTTTTCCGCCTGATAATTCAGAGTGAAAAGACCGTATTCCTCGCACAGCCTTCCGAGCTGCTGCTTGGAAAGCTTTATCATATGTCTGCTGTCGTTAAGCGCGATCTCAAGTCGTCCCTCGTCTCCGATGAGCTGAAGCAGCGAGGGATCAAGGCTCAGCTCTACGGGCTTCATGAGGTTCACATTTCTGCATCTGAGGCTGAGCAGCAGGCTGAAGCCTCCGCCCGCGTCTTCGGCGCTTTCTATGATCTCAT
>JBHCAF010000034.1:0-8986 GCA_041798185.1 Bacillota bacterium | reverse complement strand
GTATACAGCAGCGCCGAAGAAGATGCCGGAAGCGAAATAAAAGATATGGGAAATCTCAGCCTCGATATGAGCCGCTATGAGATAAGAAAGAACGGAGAGCCTCTTGATCTCACGCTTAGAGAATTTGAGCTTCTCAAATATCTTGCGGAGCGCGAGGGCAAGGTTTTTTCTCGCGAGCAGCTTCTTGAAGAGGTGTGGGGATATGAATACTACGGGGATATAAGAACTGTTGATGTTACCGTCAGACGGCTTCGCGAGAAGCTCGAGGACGATCCGGGAGACCCCAAATACATTGTAACAAAACGCGGCATAGGGTATTACTTTAACAAAAGCGAATGAAAAGCAGAAAAGCAAGCATACGCTGGAGAATGGTTCTGATATACTTCCTGCTCATCTTTATAGCGATGAGCATAGTTTCCGTGTTTCTTCTGAACCGGACGGAAGCCTATCAGATTTCCTCTCTGCAGCAGAATATTGAGGGCGTCGTTCGTGAGAGCGGCCTTCTCGAAACGCTTGCGGGCTATGATGAGCTTGCGGAGAACAGTGAAGAGATACAGCGCTATTTGAGCCAGGGCTTTGTTTATTCCTCGGAGGAGATATCCGTTGTCGATACCAAGCTCGAAATAATAGCGTCAACGAACGGTATGCTTGTCGGACGCAGCGCAAGCGCTGTTTTTGACGCAGGCCTTATAACAGCCGTGATGGAAAGCCTGACCGAGGATCAGCGCCAGTCGTCCACGGCCGACAAGGTCGAGATAATGAACAAGTGTTATCCGATAATCCCGCTCAACTCGATAGAGCCGACGGGCACGCTTTATGTCAGAGCCGATCTGACCAGTATAGAGACCCTGCTCAAGCAGAATCAGATAATATATGTTCAGGCGACGCTGCTCGCTCTTTTCATAACCATAGTGCTCGGCTTTATTTTGGCCACAAATATAACAGAGCCTATAAACAGCGTTACAAACACTGTAAAAAAGATGTCCGAGGGAGACTTCTCAAACGAGGTGCCCGTGCGCTCGAACGATGAGATAGGCCAGCTTGCGATGATGTTCAATCTCATGCAGGGAAAGCTCGACGAGACCATGGGCGAAATGCAGGATGAGAAGAGCAAGCTCGAGGCGATACTCAAATATATGGCCGACGGGCTCATAGCCATTTCAAGGGGCGGCGAGGTTATACACATAAACCGCGCGGCGAGAAAGATGCTCCATGTCTCGGAGGCCGAGGCAAAAAGTATAAGCTATGACGCTCTGATAGGGCATCTGTCGCCCGATCTTGAGCTCTCCAAGGTGCTGAATAATTCGCTTGAGGGCGAGACGGAGCTCAATTTCGATCACGGCGGGCTTACCTTTGCCGTAAGATACGACAGATTTACAAGCGAAGAGGAGGGCTATGCCGGCGTTCTGATATTGCTTCAGGATATAACCGAAAGGCAGAAGCTCGACGATATGCAAAAAGACTTTGTGGCTAATGTGTCGCACGAGCTCAAGACGCCTCTTGCAACGGTAAAGGCCTACACCGAAACCCTCATGGACGGAGGCGTAGACCCCGATACCTCGGATCATTTTCTTGAGATAATAAACAGCGAGACCGACAGAATGACAAGGCTGGTTAAGGATCTTCTTCAGCTGTCAAGGCTCGATCACCAGCAGGAGCGCTGGAATATAAAAGAGGGCAATCTTACAAGGCTGCTTTCAAGCTGTGTTGAAAAGATGACGGCGATAGCGGCGCAAAAGCACCAGAGTCTGAGCGCGCTTTTCAGCAGTGACGAAGAGCTCAGAGTGTCCTTTGACCGCGACCGTATGGAGCAGGTCATATTGAATGTCATATCAAACTCCGTTAAGTATACAAAGGAGGGCGGGGCTATAACAGTTGACGCCCGCCGCGACGGCGCCATAGTCAGAGTCACGGTCGCCGACAACGGAACAGGTATAGCAAACGAGGATATCACAAGGATATTCGAGAGATTTTACCGCGTCGATAAGGCGCGCAGCCGCGCTATGGGAAGCTCGGGCCTCGGGCTTGCCATATCAAAGCATATAGTCGAGGAGCATCAGGGAACGATAGAAGCAAGCTCGGAGCTCGGAAAAGGTACTGTAATAACGATAAGCCTGCCGCTTGTTACGCACCGCGGCATAGCGAATATAGATTGATGAAAGACAGATATCATTTCAGCGAAAAACTTGATAAGGAAAAAAGCGGAGACCGTTTTTACGACGATTATGTTTTGAGCACCGCGCCCGATGACAGGATCTCCGCCCGCCGTGAGGCCCGCAGGGAAAGGGCTGTTAAAAAGGCCGAGCCCGCGGCGCCCGCTTTTGTCGAGCTTGCAAAGCAAAAGCCCCGCGCCAGGAAGAATATACGCTGGGGAAGACTGATACTCGCGGCGCTCGTCTTCGCGGCGGTCATAGTTTTCGCGGGCTATGAGGGCGTGCGGCTTACAAGACTTCAAATCGAAAAGATGCAGGCGCAAAAAGAGCTTGCAAATCTCAATATGAAGCTCGATCAGCTCGGAGACGAGCTTGAAGCCCTCGACAGCGATGAATATGTGGAAAATTCCGCCAGATCCAATCTTCACATGATAAAGGACGGCGAGGTTATGTATATAGTAAATCCCGATCTCGGGAAGGAAGATGAATCGGAAAGCGGCGCAAAGCCGGAATAGGAAACGCAATGCCGGAAATGTTAAACTTTAAAAAAGTTTTCAGTCAGAATTTCATACAGAGCGCGGAGGTTATAAATGATATTCTCAATGCGCTCGGAGCGGACGAGGACAGCTTTGTGATAGAGATAGGGCCCGGCGCGGGAGCGCTGACCATACCTCTTGCCGAAAGGGCCGGGCACCTCGCGGCGATAGAAATAGATAAGCGGCTGGTCAAAATGCTGCGTGAAAAATTCAAGGACAACGACAAGGTCAGGATAGTCTTTGACGATATCCTGCAAGTCGACTTCAGGGATATACTTGAGCACGAGCACGCAGAGCGCTTTAAGCGCCTCAAGATAGCCGGAAATATCCCGTATAACATCACCTCACCCATAATATTCGAGGTGCTCGAGAGCGGCATACCCTTTGAAAATTTTACTCTTATGATACAAAAAGAGGTCGCGGACAGAATATGCTCGCCGCCCGGAAAAAGGGCCTACGGCTTTATGTCGGTTTTCGTTCAGTACTATACTGAGCCGTCTTACATAAGGACTGTGGGAAGAGAGCTTTTTCTTCCTACGCCCGGCGTCGACTCCGCCGTCGTAGATCTCAAATTCAGGGGAAAGCCTCCGGTGGACTGCGACAAGGATGAATTTTTTGAAGTCGTAAAGCAGAGCTTCGCGCATAAAAGAAAAACGCTTGCCAATAATCTGGCCTCTTATGCCGGAGGCAGCAGGCAGGCCGCGGAGATGCTTCTTAAAAGTGTGGGGATAGACCCTAAACGCAGAGCGGAGAGTCTGAGCCTCAGCGAGTTCGCCAAAATAGCAAACGCCTGCAGGGAGCCTTCCGCAGAGCAGAAAAATGAAGCTGAGGACGGCAGGCCGTCAGATACAGAATTGAGCAAGTGGTAAAGGAGACATCATGTTAGATATTAAATTTGTCAGACAAAATCCCGAAGCGGTAAAAGAGAATATAAGAAAGAAATTTCAGGACGAAAAGCTACCCCTTGTTGATGAGGTGATAGCGCTTGACGAAGAAATACGCGGCGCCAAAACAAGGGGCGACGAGCTTCGTAACAACAGGAATGTCGTTTCAAGACAGATAGGCCAGCTGATGAAAGAGGGCCGAAAGCATGAAGCCGAAGAGGCAAAGGCAAGGGTCGGTGATATGGCCGCGGAGCTTTCCGAGCTCGAGGCTAAAGAAGCGGAGCTTTCCGAGCTGCTGCAGGGGAAAATGATGCTCATACCTCAGATTGTCGATCCGAGCGTTCCCGTCGGAAAAGATGACAGTGAGAACCGCGAGATCGAAAAATACGGAGAGCCGGCAGTTCCCGCGTGGGAGATACCCTATCATGTGGACATAATGGAAAGTCTGGACGGCATAGACCTTGACGCCGCCCGCAGGACCTCGGGAAACGGCTTTTATTATCTCAAGGGAGATATAGCGAGGCTTCATTCCGCAGTGCTTTCGTATGCCCGTGATTTTATGATAGATAAGGGCTTCACATATTTTATTCCGCCCTTCATGATACACGGAGATGTTGTAAAGGGCGTCATGTCTTTCAGCGAAATGGAAAATATGATGTACAAGATAGAAGGCGAGGATCTTTATCTGATAGGAACCTCCGAGCATTCCATGGTCGGCCGCTTTATCGGACAGCTTCTCGATAAGGATGAGCTTCCGCAGACTCTAACATCTTACAGCCCCTGCTTCAGAAAAGAGGTCGGAGCCCACGGGATCGAGGAACGCGGAGTGTACCGTATACACCAGTTTGAGAAACAGGAGATGGTCGTCGTATGTGAGCCCGAAGATTCCGCGGCCTGGTATGATAAGCTCTGGAGCTACACCGTAGAGCTTTTCAGGAGCCTTGATATCCCTGTAAGGACTCTTGAGTGCTGCACCGGCGATCTTGCCGATCTTAAATGCAAGTCCTGCGATGTTGAAGCGTGGTCTCCCCGACAGAAGAAATATTTCGAGGTGGGGAGCTGCTCAAATCTCGGCGACGCTCAGGCAAGAAGGCTCGGCATACGCGTGCGCGGCGGAGAAAAGGGGAATTATATCCCGCATACTCTTAACAATACTGTAGTAGCTCCTCCGAGAATGCTCATAGCATTTCTTGAGAACAATTACAGAGAAGACGGCTCCGTGCTGATTCCGCAGGCTCTCAGAGCTTATATGGGCGGCAAGGAAAAACTCATAGCTAAAAAGTAAAATACCGGCGTCAATATTACTAATTCATTACAAAGCCTCTTCAAGAGGCTTTTTTATTTGACTTGTTTTTCCTGAGTGATATAATCCCAACTTGTCGTTAGGAAAAAGGCTATGCGTCAGCAAGCTCTTTCCGTACGGCACTCCTAAAAATAATTGGAATAATAGCGTACAAACAAAGAACCGAGGCTGCTTCGCCTTGGGTTTTTTGTTTTTTGCCAAATAAAGAAGCGAGCCCGCGGCGATGTGCGCTTCGGACTCGCTTTCGAAGGTGTTATTTTATCGCGGGAAAGCGTAGCACCGCTTTGAACAGGTCTCCGTCTATTGACAGACTGAGCCGCCCTCCTTGAAGCTCTGCCATGCTTTTGGCGATGGAAAGCCCAAGGCCGTTGCCCTCCGTGCTTCGGGAGGAGTCGCCTCTTGTGAAGCGTTCCATCAGTTCCTCCTCGGAAATATCGAGGGGATTTTTTGAGGTGTTCTTGAAGCTTATGACAGCGTCTCCGTTATCTTCTTCAAGAGACATATACACTCTGGTGCCGGGCTGAGCATATTTGCAGATATTATTTATGAGATTGTCAAATATGCGCCACATCCTTCGTCCGTCGGCCATTATGCTTATAGGCTTTTCAGGGACCTTGCTGATGAGGCTCAGCTCCGAGGCCGTGAGCCGTTCCTCGTACTCGCCGCTTGCCTGCGACAGAAATACCGCAGCGTCGCAGGGCGCGAGAAGTATGTCGATATTGCCCGAGGAGGCCTTTGACGCCTCCACAAGATCATCGATCAGGCGTTTGAGCTTATCGGACTGCCTCACGAGCACTTCCGAGTATTCTTTTATTTTTTCGTTTTCACAGGGCTCGTCTCCTATGAGAAGCGCATAGTTGATAATGGATGTCAGCGGGGTCTTGATATCGTGCGATACATTTGTTATAAGCTCGGTCTTCATCCGCTCGCTTTTGAGGCGCTCTTCCACCGCTATAGCCATGCCCCCCGCTATGCTGTTCAGATTTTCGGCGTGCTGTTTGAAATCCAGGAACAGGCCCTTTGTGTCGCTGTGGTAAGAAAGATCTCCCGCCGCAAGGGCGCTGCCTGCCTGTTGAAGTCTTCTGAGCATAAGCGTCAGATATATAAAGGCGGGAACCAAAATGATCTTTTCAATACAGAAAAACAGGATCATGAATTCCGTGTATCCGGCCGATATGATTATCCATATAAGCTCGATCAGGGCTATCAAGAATATCAGAGAAGCGCTCTTCCATATCAGCGGCAGACTGCTTATAAGCGACAGAATAAAGCTTCCGGCTTTTTTAAGTATGCCCAATGCCGCGCACAGCGTTTTCCATGCTATCTTAAGGCAGCGGAAAATAATTGTATTGGTCAGAAGATTATGCTGCTTGATTCTTGCCGCGGCGCTCATGCACAGAGCTAAAAAGAGGCATATATACAGAGCCGCGGACGCGAGCAGGAGAAAAGGAACAAATATGTCGAGCGTCGAAGTGCCGTAGTAATTGAAGCTCATATTTATTCCCATCAGCGCCGGCATAACGACTGCCGCAAGCAATATCTCAAACGGCAACTTGTTTAAAGGCCCCGGATACAGACCGTCGTCACAAGCTCTTCTTGCGGAAGCGCTCATGAGCGCGACAAAGGATATGATCGCAAGCAGCAGCGCCGCAAGCCCTATCCCGTATACCGCATAGCGCAGCGAATATACCAGATGGACTATCTTGTTCAAGAACTCTATTTCGTAAGCTACAGGTGAGCTTTCGGGAACAGACAAATGTATGGTATATAAGCTTTCGGGGTCGGCTTCCGGGCTGCTGTAGCGCAGCGATATGATGAGATCCCCTTCGACTTTTTCGCACGGGAAGCTTAAGGTATATTGCCAGTTCTGCCCTTCTTCTGCGCCGGCAGAGATTGCTACGGGTATATGCGCCGGGTCTTCTATCATATATATGAGTCCTGAATCCTCGACGGTATTTCCGTTCAGCTCCGACCATACTATATCATAGGCTCTGGGTTTTATGCTGTTTGGGATCACGACCTCGCTGCGCAGCTCTTCTTCAGATATCCTATAGATCTTCATATCGTTTTGCGTAAGAAAGACCGCTCCGGCAAAGCAGCCCGCCAGCAGGCACAGAGACATGAAACAAACAATAAACGCAAGAGTTTTTCCTGCCACGGATCTTAAAAAGTTTTTCATCGTTTATGAGCCCCCTCCATTTTGTAGCCTTGTCCGAAAACGACCTTGATATATCTCGGCTCTGCCGGATCTATTTCTATTTTTTCTCTTATATGCCGTATATGCACCGCGACCGTATTGTCAGAACCGAAAGGCTTTTCCTTCCATACCGCGCCGTATATATCTTTCGGCGAAAAGACCTTGTCCGGATTGGAGATGAGAAGCTTCAGTATGTCATACTCCTTGGGAGTCAGGCAAACCTTTTCTCCGTCAAGAAGAAGCTCCTTGGTTCTGTCGTTCAGCTCAAGCCCTCCGTTCACGAAGCATTCCTGCTGCGGCGCTCCCGCTCCCAGATTCAGATATCTTCTGAGCTGGGAATTCACCCTCGCAGACACCTCAAGAGGGTTAAAGGGCTTTGTTATGTAATCATCGGCTCCGATATTGAGACCCAGTATTTTATCCGTTTCTTCGCTCTTCGCCGTCAGAAGAAGAATCGGGACATTGCTGATCTCTCGGATCTTCGCCATGGCGGAAAGCCCGTCCATGACGGGCATCATGATATCCATAAGAATAAGATGTATGTCCTGCTCCTTTACGATCTTGAGAGCTTCCGCTCCGCTAAAAGCCTCGTACAAAGTGTAGTCCGGATTTGAAAGATAGATTTTAAGCGCGTTGACGATATCCTTTTCATCGTCGCATATAAGAATATTAGGCATTAAAGAGCTCCCCCTTTTGTTTGCCTATTGTATATCAATGAGGCTTAAGAAAAAAGAGTGATATTTATTAAGAATTGATGAAGAGCCGCTGCGCCGCGCTTTCCGCTTGAGCCGTTTAGGGTTGAGGGTGAAAAACTTTTATCGCAAATCCGGGACGAAAGCGTCATAAGCTTGTGATACGAAAAAATGGCGGCAGACTTTTATAAAGGTCTGCCGCCATTTTTCTGGTGGACCATCAGGGACTCGAACCCTGGGCACCCTGATTAAGAGTCAGGTGCTCTACCATCTGAGCTAATGGTCCGTACATTGGATTTTTCCAAACGCAATAATGATAATAACAAAGCTAAGTATAAAAGTCAACAATAAATTCAAGGCTTTCGGGCGAGCTCTCAAATATTGCCTATGTTTTTCTTATGTAATATAATATAAAGAAGTATATCTATGTGCAGATATGCGGCTTGAGCCTGCATATATACATAAAATAAAGGAGATCCTATATGAAATGCAGAGTCTGCGGACAAGAGCTTGATCCTCAGAAGAATTATTGCGATAAGTGCGGGACGCTCGTTTCCGAGAGCAGAAGGCTGAACGACGGGGAGTTTTCATGGAATACGATAGACTTTCCCAAGCCTAAAAAGCCTAAGGATATTGAAATGAACTGGAACACGGGCCGCGGCAGGGCCGACAGCTATATGTCTTCCGATGCCAGTGAGGGCTTTGTTACCAGAAGCGATCCTGAACCTTCGCGTCATCAGAGCTTTGCGTCTCAGCAGGGCTTTGACAGGCAGGCGCCGGGCATTTTCGAGCAGCCGCAGGAGTCTGCCGCGCCGCCCGCGTTTCAGCAGGCGCCGCCTATGCAGTATATGCCTCCGCAGCCTATGGCATGGACAATGCCAAGCTCCGCGTGGACTATGCCTGCCCAGCAGCAGGTGATGATCCCGCAGCCCTACAATGTGGTGCCGCAGCCGGTGCAGACCGCGGCGCCCCCTATAAGTCCGATGCCGCAGCCGTGCTATCAGCAGTTTTCCGTGCCGCAGAATACTCTTCAGGTGCCTTCGCAGCAGCCTGTTCAGCAGCCGGCACAGAGTTTTTATCCTCAATACTATATGACCCAGCCGGTCTTTCCGCAGGCTCCGGCAGCGCCGCAGCCCCCGCTCACGCCCCAGAGTCAGGAGCAGTTTTCTTCCGCGCTTCAGAGCCGCGAGCAGGCGCCCCTTGCGCCGCAGAGCCATGAGC
>JBHCAF010000033.1:0-9106 GCA_041798185.1 Bacillota bacterium | reverse complement strand
GGCAGCCTTATGACTATATAACAGGTCACCGCGTCGGGCAGCATACTGTCAAGCTCAAGCGAGCTTTTCACCGCGGCGAGCTCCCCGGCCTTTCTGCGGCTCGCGACATAATAATGACAGCCCTTGCCGTAGCAAATATCATAGGCGTTCAGAAACTTGGTTTCAGCCAGATTTTTAACGGATTCTTCGGTAATTACAGGTTTTTTCATAATAGCTTATTATAACATAGCTGAGGCTCCCGCACTATTATTGCGGCAAAACCTCATGCGGCAAAACGGCGATGCCGGGGCTTATTGCCCGCAAAAATTAAAATCCCCTTTCATCAGATTTTGTCTGACGAAAGGGGTTCACCTAATTCAAGCGACGCCGTGAGCTCGTGAAATCAAATCAATATTTTCCGAGCGAGCCCGAGTTTTCCTGATTCGGCATATATTCCTCGCGGCGTCCGGGAAGAACGGCGTTGAGAATTATGCCTACTATCGAAGCGACAGCAAGACCCGAGAAGCTTACCGAGCCTATCGCGATAGCTCCTGCCGCGCTGTATGATATGCCTATGGCAAGACCGAGTATCAGGGCCGCTATTATAACATTTCTCGACTCCTGGAAATCCGTCTTGTTTTCAACAACATTTCTTACGCCTATTGCGGATATCATTCCGTAAAGTATCAGCGATACGCCGCCTATGGTCGCGCTTGGCATAGCCTCTATCAAGGCCGCGAATTTCGGGCAGAACGAAAGTATGATAGCGTATAAAGCAGCGAGTCTCACAACAAACGGATCATAGACCTTTGTCAGAGCGAGCACTCCTGTGTTCTCGCCGTAGGTCGTGTTTGCGGGAGCTCCGAAAAGCGCCGCGATGCTCGTTCCTATTCCGTCGCCTATGAGCGTTCTGTGAAGACCGGGGTCTTCTATGAAGTTCTTTCCCACGGTGCCGCTTATGGCCGAGATATCGCCGACATGCTCCATCATCGTCGCAAAGGCGATGGGAACGATAGTTATCACTGCGGATACAAGAAATCCGGTATCAAGATCGCCGCTTGCGAAAAGACCGAACGCGGTATCTTCGAGCCTTACCGGAAATCCGAACCACTTCGCGCCTGCAACGGTCTCGATGACCGCCGCTCTTGCCGCGGGGTCCATTATGAACGCCGCAAGATACGATACAAGAACGCCGAGCAGTATAGGTATGATCTTTACCATGCCCTTTCCCCATATATTGCAGATAACCACCACCGCTATAGCGATGAGCGCGACCGCCCAATTCGATGTGCAGTTGTTTATGGCGGACGGCGCAAGATTAAGCCCTATTGCTATTATGATCGGGCCGGTCACTACCGGCGGGAAAAACTTCATAACATTTTTGCTTCCGCAGGCCTTGCATATTCCGGCAAGCACCAGATACAAAAGACCGGCGCAGCCTACGCCTATGCAGGCATAGACCAAAGATATCCTCTCGGTATAACCCAAGGCGACGCCGGCAGTCTTTACCGCGGCATAACCGCCTAAAAACGCGAAGGACGAACCGAGAAAAACAGGTATCTTCCTGCCTGTTACCAGGTGCATGAAAAGTGTAGCTATCCCCGCGAAAAGCAGAGTTGCGCTCACGCTGAGTCCCGTTATTATCGGAACCAGGACCGTAGCTCCGAACATGGCGAACATATGCTGAAGCCCCAGTATGAGGGTCTTAGCCGCGCCGAGCTCCTTTGCGTTGTAAATTACGCCGTTTTTGTTCATGTTTTCTCCTTTGATCTTAAATACAGACTGACCGCGCATAAAAAATGCCCTGCCGAACCGGCAAGACCATGAAAATACGCGAATCCGCTGCGCGTTTATGCCAAGCTTGTCGGTCTCTCTGTACCAACTTAAAGACTATATTTTACTTTCAACAATATACCACAGCAGGCCGCGGCAGTCAATTTCATATTGCCAAAAACTCCGAAAAAACTTAGAATGGTCTTAACAAGGGAAAAAGGAAGGGATAATCATGCGTAAGAAAGTACAGATACTTGACGAGCTCGGGGTAAAAAGAGCTCTGACAAGACTCTCGTTTGAAATAGTTGAAAAATCAGCGGATATAAACAAACTCATACTTGTCGGGATAAAGACAAGAGGCGTTCCCATAGCGAAAATACTGCGGGAAAATATACAAAAAAACGGCGGAGCGGAGCTTCCCATATGCGAGCTCGACATAACCTTTTACAGGGATGACCTGTCAAAGCTCAACGAGACGCCAAAGGTGAAAAGCGCCGATTTCGGGCTTGATATAAACGGCAAAGAAATAATAATAGTGGATGATGTGCTCTACACCGGAAGGACCGTCAGAGCCGCCATTGAAGCAATTTTTGAGCAGGGACGACCGAGCAAAATAGGGCTCGCCGTACTGATAGACCGCGGGCATAGGGAGCTTCCCATACGCCCGGATTATATAGGAAAAAATGTTCCGACCTCACAAAAAGAGCTTATAAAGGTGAATCTTTCAGAGACCGACGGGATCACCAATGTAGAGCTTTACGAAAAAGAAGACTGAGCTCTTATTTGTCGAGGGTTATCATATCGAGCAGATACCAGTTGTTTTTAACCCTGCCGAAAAACATCCTGTTGCTGAAAACATCGGTTCTGGGACCTATCCCTCTTTTTATCGTCATATTTTTCTTGAAATACACATCACAGGAAAACAACTCGTCGTTGTACTGTATGTAGTTCGTCACGCTTTCTTCCGACCAGCTGTCAAGAGTATGCCCGCTCACAAAGGTTATATCGACATTACTTGACCACCTCTGCGCGAGGCTGTAAAGATTTGTGCCTTTCAGAAGCTTGCAATCTTTTATCACGGTGTCGCGGCCGTGATGGGCGCCGCCCACATCGTCGGTCATGAATTTTGACCAGAGCTTTCCTATGGCAAGAGGATCGCATATGCTCTCCGCCAAGGCCTTAGCCTCGGGGCTCGCCGCATAGTCGGCCTTGAGCGAATACTGCCCCGGGAGCTTGCTTTCAAAGGCTATCTCCTCGTTGCCGTTATTGAGCGCGCTGAACTCGGGCTCGTAATAAAGCCCTCCTATCCTGAATTTTATCCCGGAGGGAGCCTCAACAAAGTCCTTTACATAGGAAAACTCCGAAAGAGTGACAGACTCGCTTTCTTCAGCTCCGGGAACGGCAGCCTGATATCCGTCTACAAGAAGTATGAAATCCGAGGGCATTGTAAGAGTAAACTCGAGAGCCTTATCCTCGCCGATTTTAACAGCCGTGCTTGAATTCGGGTTACGCACGATGCAGTAATCTATCTCCCAGTCCGACAGACTCATTATTCCGAGCTTGGTGCTTCTTCCGACCTCTTTTATCGCAATATTCATGAAAGGCTTTCCGTCAGCCTTGATCTCGTACGCGGGATTCAGGGAATCATAGCTGCCAGAAGCGGCCTTGACCTCAAGCTCCGCGCTTCTTGCCGCGGCATAAAAGCTCGTTCGCCTCGCTTCCGGATCGCCGTATCTCTTATCGCCGAAATTATACTGCTCAAGATATTTTCCGAGCTCCGAACGCTCATCGGCGGTTTTGGCAAGCCAGATAACATAATTCTCGGGACTGTTTCTTTCGTATTGCAGCATTATGCCGCGCACATAAAGAAAAAGCGCAAAAAGAAGGATCACAATAAGCGCAAGATACGCAAGGTAGCCCTTCATAAAGCTCGATCTCTTATTCCTGTGTCTGTCCGATCTCGCCATCTATTCCCCTCCTTTTACGACAAAGGCCGTAGGCAGTCTCCACGAAGCGTTGGCGTAATAAAGCGTAACGCTCGTCATGAGATAGGAACCGTTATAGTACATACAAGAGGAGCTTCCTCCGTCAAGGTTCGCGGCATTGACAGCGCCGTATTCAAGCATGATATTTATCAGATCCGACGCCGTTGCACCCAAATGCCCCGCAGAGCCTCTGCCGTCGGTAACAAGCAGCAGCATGGCGCCGTCGGCGCGCTGCCCTATGGCTGTCCTCGGATTGGAGCCCGAGCCCGCACCCTTGAGCTCTCTCGCCTCGCCGTTTATAACAAGCGGCACAAAGTGATTGTTTGAATCGGACGCCTCGTCCTGAAAGGCTACGGCGTCGCGTATGCCCTCGCTCGCGCAAAACTCCGAAAGCCGGGTCTTTGACCAGCCCGCTATATCTTCTATCCTCAATATATTCTTATTATCAAGCCCTATAAGATAAAGCCCTGCCCAGCCCGACGGATCGTTGAGCTGTATCTCACCGTTTGATATGCAGACTCCGTAGGGTCGGCCGCCCTTGTTTGCATCGGCGGCGTAAAGACCTCCGTTTATTCCGGCGATGGCGTTTTCCTTTTCGCAGATCTTATGAAGCTCGCTTCCGTATTCAGACCATGGATAAGTGCTGCCAACGCATATCTTTGACGGGTCTTTGACTATCATGAGCGTAGCAAAAAAGCCGCGGCCGTTTATCTCATGTATTTCTATTCCGTTCTCGTCGAAATCGCCCTCAGCTTCGGTCTCGGTATCTATAAGACCCGAATCTATATCGGTATCCATCTTTGCCATCGAGGTAGCGTCGACTATTTCCCGTATCTCCTGCTCACTTAAGAACACGGAGGCCAGGAATTTAAGGTTTCCCGATTCGAGCACCGTCGTTACAAAGGTGCTGCGGGCAGCCGGCGAGGGGCCTTTGATGATAGTGGCAAGCACTATAACAAGCGCCAGAACTATGGCCGCTAAAGTCGTAATCATAACCAAAAGCGCCTTGCCTATGCAGCCTTTGGTACGCCTCTTTTTTGATCTTCTTTGAGTTTCCATAATATATATTGTAGCACAAAACGCGAGGCTCTCATATAAGCCTGCCGCTCAATTTCAGCTCCGAAAGAGGGATCCCGCGAAGCGCATGCTAATTTTTATATATCAACGAAAAACCGGAGCTTAAAGCTGAGCTGATCAGCTGAAAGCCCCGGCCATATTTTATTACACCCTTTTGAATTGATATAATACTAATTTGCCTTTTTATTCCCCTCGACAAATCTTCTTATTTTTCTTGAAGTATTCTTCTCAAACTCGCTGTGACGGAGATTGATCCTCTTTATCATCTTATATCCCGGATTCACCTCGTTGATCTTATCAACAAGACCCCAGAGATACTTGATGACCTCTTCGTCGTCCTCAGCCTTCTCGCCGAGTATCTCCTTCATTGCCTCCCAGTCGGGATAGATGCCCGCTACGATAACATTGTCATCCTTGCTCTCCGAGCTGTCCTCAAATACCATCGACTCAAGTATCTCGTCATTGAGCGAAAGCTGGTATTCAAGCTCCTCGGGGAAGACATTCTTTCCGTTCTTTGTGATGATAACATTCTTCTTGCGGCCTGTTATAACTATATAGCCCTCGCTGTCTATATAGCCGAGATCTCCGGTATAGAACCATCCGTCCTTGAGCACCTCAGCCGTCGCCTCGGGGTTTTCATAATAACCGAGCATTATATTATCGCCCTTGAGACATATCTCGCCTATACCGTCAGAGCCCGGATCGGATATTTTAGCGTCAAAGCCCGGGAAGGCTATGCCGCAGGAATGAGACTTCGGCTTGTTCTCAGGATTCAAAGCGCCCATGGGAGCCGCCTCCGAAAGCCCGTAGCCCTGAAGAGCCATTATGCCGAAGGACTGAAGATCCTCTAATATCTGCGGATTTATAGCGGCGCCGCCCGATATCATCATTCTCATATTTCCGCCGAGAGTCTTCTTTATCTCCTTAAAGAAAACATCGGTAAGATCTATGCCTATCTTCTTTGCGGCATTAGATATCTTGATAACGGTCTTTACGGTCTTTTCCTTACCCTTCTTTCTTATGCCCTTCCATATAGCCTTGTGAAGAGCTTCAAAGATGGCGGGAACAGCCAAAAGATAAGACGGATGTGATTCCTGAATATTTTTTACTATATACTTGAGCCCCTCGCAGTGCGCTATTGCCGAGCCCTTGTAAATAGGCATCAAAAAGTCGCAGGTACATTCATAGGTATGATGTATCGGAAGCACGCTGAAAAATACATCGCGGTCATTAGGCCCGTTAAGAAGCGTCGGAGATACCATAAGGTCGGCGGCGATATTCTTGTGCGAAAGCATTATGCCCTTTGCCATTCCGGTCGTACCCGAGGTGAATATGATTATAGCCATTTCCTCGGGGAAGATCTGAGCGTCAATAAAGCTTCTGTCTCCGGCCTCTACGAGCTTATACCCCTCTTCGATGAGCTTCCACTGAGACTTGATATTGCCCTCGTCTTCTCTTCTGTCCTGAGAGATAAGAAGCTCAAGCCCCGTCTCGCCCTCCTCGTACATTTTAACGAAGGTCTCTTCTCTCTTGCTGTCAAAAATTATAGCCGAAACATCAGCCTGCTTTACAAGATTCTTGAGATCCTCATAGGGAAGCTCCTTATCAAGAGGAACCACCAGACCGGTGCCGCATACAGTAGCGAAATAAGCGACTCCCCACATATACTGCGTCTCGCCTATTATCGCTATGCGCTTATCCTTAAAGCCGCGGGCTATCAGCGCCGTGCCCATGGCGTTGATCTCGTTATAAAATCTGTCATAGCTTATTTTTGTATAAGGGCCCTTCTCGAACTTCGTAAAGAAGGCGGTGTGATCCTTATACAGCTCATGGCTGCTCTCAAGCATCTGCTTGAGATCTATTATTGGGCGATTCGTGAGATTCTGTATGCCGGGGCGGGGATCGTCGAGCTGTTTTTGGATCAGCGCATTGGCCCACTCCCACGATTTTGCCTGCATTGACTTGTATTCTTCTGCTGATACTGCTTTCATTTTTTCTCTCCTTTATCCGGTCCTTCAAGAACCTTGATACAGTTCTCGAAAATCTCGTTCATTTTTTTAAAGCCCCTCATGATTATGTCCAGCTCACTGCCGGTGAACTCGCTGAGAGCCGCTTCGAGCATATTGTTTCTGTGACAGGTCTGATAGGCCGTAACAAGCTGGCCCTTGCGCGTAAGACTTATCAGCTCGCTTCTGCCGTCGTCTCCGGCGGGGCTTCTTTTCGCGTAGCCGAGCTCCTCGAGTCTCTTAATCAGGGCTGTTGCGGAAGGCCTTGATATCTTGAGATACTCAGCCAGCTCTCCGCATTTTTTCTCGCCCGCCTTATAGAGCCACTCCATCGCGTTTCGACCCCTGAAAGATGTCGTTATACGGGAATGCTTCCTCTTGGTCTCTTCAAGAAGCAAAACATCGTGATAGCTTGCAGCCACAGTGTGAATAAATTCGTCTGTTAATTCGCTCATATCCTCAATTTAGTTAGACAGCCTAACTATTACCCCACAATAATAGCACAGCCTGAACGGCTGTGCAATTGTTTTTTATCTTATTTATGATATGTTTCACCGGCGTTTATCTTGCAGGCGCGGTATATCTGTTCAAGAAGCACCACTCTCATAAGCTGATGCGGAAAGGTGAAGCTCGAAAAGGACAGACTAATATCGCAGCGCTCACGGACCGAATCGTTATAGCCATTTGAGCCTCCTATTATAAAGGCAACGCGGCTGCAGCCTTCAAGCGCCGCTTTGCCGAGCCTTGCCGCAAACTGCTCCGAGCTCATTGAATCGGCTTTTATATCAAGAGCTATCTTGAGCGCCGCCTTGGGAAGCCGCGCTATAAGCGCGGCGCTCTCCTCGTTCACATCATCAGCAGCGCTTTCGGGAAGCTCTATGATCTCAAGCTTTCCGAAGCGCCCAAGCCGTTTAGAGTATTCAAAGCAGGCGTCGCGCCAGAATTTTTCCTTAAGCTTCCCGATGCAGATTATCGTAAAATTCATATCCTTAAGCAAGCGATATCTGCCGTTACAACAAAGTCTCGGGATCCGCGTACTTAAGATTCAGCGCCTTGGCCACATTGGCGTTGGTGCACTTACCCTTATATATATTAAGACCCATCCTCAGCCCCGCGTCATCCTTGACGGCCTGAGCCAGCCCTTTGTTCGCGATCGAAACGGCATACTTTATAGTAGCGTTTGCAAGCGCCACCGTTGAGGTATAAGGAACAGCGCCCGGCATATTGCCGACGCAATAGTGAACAACTCCGTCCTTGATGAAGACCGGATCGTCATGAGTGGTCGTGTGCGAGGTCTCGCAGCAGCCGCCCTGGTCTATCGCGATATCAACGATAACGCTGCCTCTCTTCATAAATTTGAGATATTCCTTTTTGATAAGATGAGGAGCGGCGCCGCCCGGAATAAGCACGGAGCCTATTACAAGATCGGCCTTCGCAAGAGCCCTCTTGATATTCTCCTCCGTACTGTAAAGCGTGGTTACCGAAGCTCCGAATATGTCCTCAAGGTAGGCGAGTCTGTTTGCGCTTATATCAAGCAGCGTAACATTGGCGTCTATGCCGACAGCGGCCTTCGCCGCATAGGTACCGGCGGTTCCGCCTCCGAGTATGACGATGCTTCCTCTTTCAACGCCGGGAACGCCTCCGAGCAATATGCCTCTTCCGCCGAAGCTTCTTTCTATATACTTTGCGCCCTCCTGAATGGACAGCCTGCCCGCGATCTGCGACATTGGGCGAAGACAGGGAAGATTTCCGAGCTCGTCGCTTATGGTCTCATAGCCCACCGCCTGCACATGCTTCTTTATAAGAAGCTTCGCGAAAGCCGGGTTGGAAGCAAGATGAAGATAGGTATAGAGTATCTGCCCTTCATGAACAAGCTCATATTCTTCAGCTTCAAGCTCCTTCACCTTTATAATCATATCGGCGATATCAAAGACCTCCTGCGCGGTCTTCCTGATAACCGCGCCCGCCGCCTTGTAATCGGAGTCCAAAAAACCCGCCGCTTTTCCGGCGTCCTTTTCTATATATACTTTATGACCCGCCGCGCACAGAGCGCTTGCTCCGTCGGGAGTCAGACCGACACGAAACTCTTTGTTTTTAAGTTCTTTTGTACATCCGATATACATATTCTCAACCTCCTTGAGACTTAATAATAATAAATTATAGCATAATTCAGCTTTATGATATAATGGTTTAGTCTATTGATAATTAAAAAACAATCGCTGCCACGGGTCTTATGAAGCATCGTCTGCCCGGCATACGCTTCGCTCGAAACGCAAAAACGCGGAG
>JBHCAF010000032.1:0-10427 GCA_041798185.1 Bacillota bacterium | reverse complement strand
CGTTGAGATCTTGGAATTCATATTCATACAGGCTGTAAATTCCATTAGAATAGACCAAGAAAATTGGTTTGACTTTCTTTGATACTCGACTCTGCCATACCCTGTAAGGATAGTATAGTTGGCGAACAAGAAAGTCCGCTGACAAGTCGCGCTTTGCTTCAAGCAAGGCCAACGACTCAATGCCTTCTAACGCTGCATCGATCTCAATTTGAGAATTATTCACTTGTACATTCGTGATGGCATCATTTCTCAAATTATGTATCCCAAAATCAAACTGTCCTGAACCCATTCGTCCTGATACCGTAGAATAAAGTTTCTCTTCGCCCAAAAAATCAGAAAGCATTCCTGATGCTAAGGCACAATTAATTGCAATGGCTTCGCTTGGAACGCTATTTGGATCAAGACTTTGAATATGTGCAGGCAAGGAAGCGCGAGTAATCGTTGCATCAAGTGATTCAAAAGGTTGGTATGCCTTAAAATTTGAAATCACATAATCTCCACGGGAGATCGGAAGAATAGCGAGATTATTATCTGCGAAAATGAACGGCAGATTAATGCCATGATCAAACTTCGCCATCAAACGAGGTTCGCGATACTCTTTAATCTGAGAAGCGGAAATAATAAACTGTCCGTTAGAATCAATCTGATTGAGAATGTCATATCTATCGAATAGCGCTTCCCACGCAACATCATTTTGAGTTTTGGGACGATTATTCATAATTTCTCACCACCACTTCATCAACTTGCCCTCTTCCGGCAGCATCGGAATTAACTGCTCTTTTCGCCTTGACAACAGTGATATGATATGCCGCATACTGATCCCTGATAAAGTCCGTTGCCGAATTAGATAGCATGAATTTTATGCCCCTCTGCGTCAAGTCATCACAACACTCTCGCAGGCGGATCTGATCATCTCTGCAAAACCCGCCACGTGAATAGCCAGTGAAATTAGAGGTGTCTGATATGGGATCATATGGAGGATCCAAATACACAAAGGTTCCGCGTGGAATTTCCGCTAAGACCTCTGTATAGTCGCGGCATAAAAAAGTTATTTCTGCTTTTTGGAAGTAGGAACTCACAGCCCTAAGTGTCGGTGCATTTACAATGTTTGGATTCTTATAGTTTCCAAATGGCGTATTAAACTCGCCTGCGTTATTTACTCTGAAAAGGCCGTTATAGCACGTTTTATTTAAATAAATAATCCTTGCAGCTTTTTCTATGCTTGATAAGGCTGCATATTTTTCTCGGTTGCGATCCCAGTCGCGAACTTCATAAAAATGTGCAGACTCATTTTTGTGCTTTTCTAATTCAAGTATAAGGCCCTCAACATTGTCACGAATAGTTTCATACATATGAATTAAATCACTGTTTACATCGTTGACAATAGCTCGCTGTGGCTGTCTCCAAAACAGCATGGCACCACCACCCAAAAATGGTTCACAATAGGTAGTGAACCGATCGGGAAGAAGCGGAGTTAGTGTTGGTAATAACTGCCTTTTTCCTCCTACCCATTTAACTACGGGCATAACCAATTTATTCTTTCTCATTTTGTTGCCACCTCTTCTTCTGGAGCTATACGATCAGTCACGGATGTCTTTTTCCAACGTCCGTTATCAATAACTGCTGGGGCCTCTTTTTCATTCGCCATTATTTTTAAAGCATTTTGGGTAATAGGTTTACCCTGCCGAACTTGTGCTGCTTGCAATACGGGGAATTGTCGCCCATAAATCGTTCGCGGAGAACCATTTTTCCCGCCAGATAAAACATCCCACCAATTGCGCCTTGTGTGCTTTCCACTAATCTTCCACTCCACTTGAATTTCATTAATCATTTCAGCTACTTCGGGATAGCCGTTTTCTATTAACCATGATCTTACTGTGATTCTTGAACTATCCACAAAAGTGGCCTCCCATCATTTTTGGTTTTTTACCCTCGACAATTCATCTGGGTCACTAAACTTGCTGAACAGGAAATCGATCCAAGCTTGCGTATATACATAATCTCGATGAGCTTCATCATACTGACAATACTTCGTATCGCACCCATTAGCCTGCGTACCAGTTTTTCTGACTTTATAATATTTCCATGCCTTCGTATGCAGGGTTACACTAATTTTTGTGCCCATTTTTTGGGATAATGCGTCACACACCATTTGAGGCTTTAATTTTCCTTGATTGGCAACAGGTATACGCTTCTCCTTAATTAGTGCAATATCTTTTTTTATTGGTTCAAATTCTTCTGGATGCTTAGGATCGTATTGCACAAACTCGACAGCGCAATCCGAGGATGAACGATGATTTCCTAATTGTGGTATTAAAAAAACACGGAAGCTATATTGGTTATCAGAAAACACACTATCCTCCAAAGAACTTCGATAGGCCTCGATATACTCCTTCAATTCTTCATAATGCTCAGATTGAATTTTCTTAAGTGCCTTTGTCTGTGCATTTCCCCGTACTGATGATACTTGTAACGGAAACGAAAGGGAATTATTTAGCGCATAGTATGAACCGAATTTTTCTGTTATCAAGTTTTCAAAATTCAAAAGCATGGCCTGACATTCGCCAAATACATCAAAGTCAAATGCCGGAACATACCTGTGTTCGATTTTATTTCGCAGAGAAATAAACAATCGTAGATTTTCTTTAGCCGCATCAGAAATCATATTTCCACATTTGTCGAGGCAGCTATCTAATTCCCATGCTTTTTTATCTCCATCGACAAGTTTATCACTACCGTCTTTATTTTTATAGAAGTAGTCTGTTTTTTCCGATTCATAAATTGCATGAAATAAGGCTGTCCATGCAATTATCATCATAACAATATAACCCTGAGAGCGGAAGGCTACAATAGGTCTATTATAAATATCAACGGCTAATACGGCGGAATCTCGCGCTTTGACTACCAATTCATCCACTTGTTCCGGTAGTTCTGGCTTAAACGGTTCAACACTCTGCTTATAATTTTGCGACATCATTCGTACATATGCCTCTTCTGTATATGTGCTCACATCAGCAGAAAAGCATTTGTTAGAGTGCGGTATAAGTATATCTGACCATTTTTTGGTTCTGTATGTTTTTATAGTGCTACGACTCCAACCCGTTGCCGCTGCAATATCATCGCTGGAGAAGTATTTCTTTTCGTTCTGCATTTTTAGAAAGAACTGGTAAGAGGCTCGGAATTTATCAGCCTTATTATCATTTGCCATATTCAATCCTCCAAACAAATCGTCTTGTTTGAATTATTCTTTAATACCGCTCCACCCGTCTGTTTTGACTGGGACTCTTCGAGTACAAGTTGGCTTCTCCGCACTTTCCGGGATAATCCAAATACGGCTCATCCGCGCCGCGCCTGCTATGCGATTTTCTTTGCATAATATCTGGACTTGCCGTGGGGTCACGCCCCATTTCTCGGCGGCCTCTTGAACCGTGATATAACCATTCACTTGCGACACCTCATAATCACTCTGGATGCGTACTCCAAACCAAGTATATTATATTCGTTTAAGCGAAGTTAGGCAAGCCCTTTTCTTGAAAAAGCGACAAATGATTTCTTTTAACTCGAAAATATTTTTGAATTATAGGAACATTCGGTGTATACTTGTGTCGTAAATACATAGATGGATTGATTTCGAAGGGAGGTTTTGCACAATGCCATCTGTCTACAAATTCCCCTACGACACCAATCTCCGCTATCTGCCCCTTGTCTATCTCTTGTCGCCTGATCTGCTTGCGGGCTGTTCCACCCTCCGCAAGCTGCCCCGCAGCATGGGCGGGCTGAACGCTTCCCCCGAATGGGCGGAAGTCATTCAGAGCGACGCTTTTCTAAAGGAGATCATGGACGCAGCCGCTTCGCTGGCTTTTCCCCACTTCGGCTTCAGCGGCTGGAAGGAGCATTACACTGGCTATTCCCCGGCATGGCGCTTGTCCTATTCGCTACCTCTGTGGGCAAAAGGGGTGGAACGGGTCATAGGCTGGGGCCTGCAAGCGATGTTCCGTCTGCCGCCCGATTTTGAAATACCCTTCTTTGACCCGGAGCATGTGCGGGCGCTGTTTGAAGCGGTGGTGGGACAGGCCATAGACGAGCAGGGCTGGCGGCCCATGCTGGAAGTGGTGCGGGAAATGCCCTGTGACGAGGATTTCGAGCCGTGGGACACCAACGCCCGGAAAGACTTCCTCCGCAAGTGGTATCACACCCGCTCCAAACGGGTTCAGACCGTTTCGCTGGAAGAACTGATGGAGAGCGACGAGAACGACAGCATTTTCTATCTGCCCGACCCGTCCCAAAATGTGGAGGACTATGTGATCGCCAAGGACTTTGTGGAGCGGTTTATTGCCACTCTCCCGGAACGGGACAGGCAGATCGTTCAGCTTCGTCAGGACGGATATACCTATGTAGAGATCGCTGACGCTCTGGGGTACGGCAACCACAGCGGGGTCATCAAACGGATCGAGGTTGTAAAAAAGAAGTATCGGGACTATCAGTGCAAAGCGTAAGCCACGCAGTCAGAAATGACGGGCGTGGCTTTTTTGTGCTCAAAATCAAAAGAAAGAGGTGTTTATCTTCAACATGAAAAATTTACCGCCTGTGGAACGGCGGGCGGACGGCTCCCTGTACCGCATGAACGGCAAACAGCGGCGGGAGGCTGTGAGTCTCATCAAGGGCCTGTGCAGCTACTACGACAATGGAAATTGCCTGTATCTGGACAGGGGCAAGACGGTCACTTGCCCCCAAAGCATTTCTTATTCCGTCTGTTGCAAGTTCTTCCGCCATGTGCTGCTGAAGGATCAGGAGGGGAAAGAATTGGAAGCGGGGATTTTCCGACAGGAGGCGTTGAAACGGTGCGCTGTCTGCGGCAAGCCCTTTTCCTCCACCTCCAACAGTGCCAAATACTGTGGGGATTGCAAAGCGGCGGTTCAGCGACTGCAAAAGGTCGCATATGCCCGCCGTAAACGGGCGGACCGTGGAAAAATAGGGGCTGAAAAAGGCCGGTAAATCAGAGCTTTTCAGCCCTCAAACAGACAAGTCTATCCGTTATCATACACACCCCCGGAAACGGGGTTCTATTTTTCTACATAGGAGGTTTTTATGGCACAAAAAGCACAGCACGCAATTTTGCGCTTCGCCAAACACAAGGCAGGGCCAGCCGGGGCGCTGGAGGCCCACCACGAGCGCACAAAGGAGCAGTACGCCAGCAACCCGGACATCGACACCAGCAGGAGCAAGGACAATTTTCACATTATCCAGCCCACGCAGAAGTACCGGCGGGAGATAGACAGCCATATCAAGGCGGCGGGGTGCCGCACCCGGAAGGACAGCACCATGTTTGTGGACACCTTGATAACGGCAAGCCCGGAATTTTTC
This sequence comes from Bacillota bacterium, assembly GCA_041798185.1. Taxonomy (GTDB): domain Bacteria; phylum Bacillota; class Clostridia; order Peptostreptococcales; family Anaerovoracaceae; genus UBA1764. The sequence goes on along the minus strand of JBHCAF010000032.1, from coordinate 5,063 downwards.
ACGGGCCGGAGCAGACAGGAGGTGCAAGCCTACTTCACGGAGGCTGTGGCGTTCATGGAGAAGAAGGTGGGCCGGGGCAACATCTTCTCCGCCGTGGTACACATGGACGAGAAAACGCCCCACCTTCACCTGTGCTTCACCCCCATCACGGAGGACGGGCGGCTGTCCGCCAAGGAGATTTTGGGCAACCGGGCGCAGCTCTCCCAATGGCAGGACGAGTTTCACGCACACATGAAAAAGGCATTCCCCGTCCTCAAACGGGGCGAAAGCGCCCTTGTCACCCGGCGCAAACACATTCCCACATGGCTGTTCAAGCAGTCCGTAGACCTTACCCGGCAGCAGCAGGCCATAGAAAAGGCTATTTCGGAAATCGGGGTGCTGAACGCTGGGAAGAAGCGGGACGAGATTTTGGAGATGGTGGGGCCGTACTTCTCCCGGCTGGAAAAGCATTTGGGACAGATGAAGAAATATCAGGCCACCATCGACTATCTGACGCAGGAGAACGAGGGTCTGAAAGAAAAGGTCAGGGACGAAATCGGGATCAAGAAACAGCTTGAGGCCGCAAAATTGAAACAGGAAAATGAGCAGCTTCGGCGGTTTGTGCAGAGCATCCCGCCGGAGCTACTTCGCACTTTACGGGAACAGCAGCGCCGTCCCAACGAGCAGCAGCGGTAAGCAGGGCACAAATTTGGAGAAATACGGAGGTGCATTTGGGAAGAAAGAAAAAGCTGATCAACAACACCGATATTCCCCAGTACAGCATTGAAGCAATCGCCCGGTGCATTATGCCGGATATTCTGGCTTTCTATGAAAGCGAGGAGGGGCAGCGGGAATTTGCCGAATGGAAGAAACAGCGGGAAGCGGAACAGCAGGAGGTCAAAACAAAATAAGGACAGAAAGGGCGGGCGCATCGTGTCAAAACGGTGCGCCCGCCTTTTTTCGTTTATGGGGACTGTTTCTTCTTCCGTGGGCCTCTCGGCTTGGAGGTCGGCTGTTTTTTCACGCCGTTACGAAAATGGGTGGTTTCGTAGCGGTCAAAGAAAAGCAATAATCCGAACCCACCTCCGATTAAGAAGATTTGGTTCGGATTATATTGGTTTGGTGCGGTATAATGGACTTGAACCATCACGGTGTTACCCATACGGCCCTCAACCGTACGCGTCTGCCAATTCCGCCAATACCGCGTTTCAACATCGCTTATATTAACACAATAAAAGCAGCTTGTAAAGCATTTTTTTAATGAAAGATTGTAAACAGACTCCTAATTGATAAAGTATTTGAACAATATGAGAAACGCCGTGAAAACAGGAAAGACCAGATACTGCGCTATCTGAAGCCCTATTCTGTTCGGGCCTCTTGAGCCGTCATAAAGCCATATGAACGGCAGTGAGATAATAGCGAAGAGCTCATACACCACAGGATACTGAAGCCCCCCTATCATTACCGTATCAAGGACATTGGACGAGCGATAAAACGAAATATACAGCAGCAGCGCAAGCTGGCTTATTCTCGTATAGGTCAGATGCTTGGAGACATAGAACATAATAATGATAACTATGCCGTAGCCACCGAAGGCAAAGCCGTAGTTGTTCGCGATATAATATGCCGCGCCGCCCAAGAGCGCCACCGATATCATATCGAGAACGAGATTCTCAAATCTTTTTTTGATATACGAAAGCGCCAGTATGAGCAGCAGTCCCATAAAAAGCGTTGCCATAGGACTGAAAAAGCGTATATACCAGAACTTTCTGAAACGCATATAATCGTACAGCACTTCGCCGAGCAGCGCGAAAACAAAGAATCTCCTTATATAGAGCCGTTTATCGCTGCTGTGAAGCGCGCCTTCGCTGAGCAGAAAAGCAAAAAAGCCGAAAGAGCTCCAGCCGAAGGCTTCAAGAGCGTCATAACCGAGCCCCTTTATATAACCTATACCGCCCATTATCATCGTGATAACGCCGAGTATACGCAGCGAAAAAGCGCTTATTCCGAATTGTTTTCTTCCTATTTCTATCATCAGAGAATAAATATACCGTTATCCTTGCAGCTCTGTTTTGTTTCGTTGTCCCAGACCGCCGACTGCACCTCTCCTATATGAGCGGCGCCCAAAAGCAGCATACACAGCCTGCTTTGACCTATGCCGCCTCCTATGCTTTCCGGAAGCTCGCCCGCGAGCAGAGCCTTATGAAAAGGCAGAGCTCTTCTTTCGTCGTGTCCGGAGAGACTGAGCTGCCTGTCCAAAGCCTCAGCGTCGACCCTTATGCCCATGCTTGATATCTCCATAGCGCAGTTCAGGGTCTCGTTCCAAAACAGTATATCACAGTTGAGCGACCAGTCATCATAGTCGGGAGCTCTCATATCGTGAGGCTCTCCGCTTCTCAGCCTTCCGCCTATCTGCATTATGCAGCTCGTGCGGTGATCCTTGAGATAAGCGTTCTCTCTTTCCTTGCCGTCCAGCCCCGGGTAAAGATCCTCGAGCTCCTGCGAGCTTATGAAAGAAACTATCCTGCTTATCGGAGCAAGCTCGCGCAGAGCGTGAAAACGCTGCCTCAGCTCGTCCTCTGTATCGCATATGGCCTGCACTATGTCTATGACTGTATCCTTGAGGAAATCAAGATTTCTGTCCTCGGGTCTTATGACCTTTTCCCAGTCCCACTGATCGACATAAACGGAATGAAGATTGTCAAGCTCTTCGTCGCGCCTTATGGCGTTCATATCGGTGTAAAGCCCGCGACCCTCAAAGAAATTATAATCCTTGAGAGCCTGCCGCTTCCATTTGGCAAGAGACTGAACGACCTCGCATCGCTTTGAATCTTCTCTTATATCAAAGCTCACTTTTCTCTCAACGCCCGAAAGGTCGTCGTTGAGTCCGGTATCTGTCTCAAGCAAAAGCGGCGCCGATACCCTGCTGATATGAAGCGCCTTGCTTAGATTTCTCTCGAATATGGTATGCACGAGCCCTATGGCCTTTTGCATATCATAGATAGAAAGCCTTGTATGATAATTTTCGGGTATTATTACTTTGCTCATTTCCTACGCCGCTATTATACCAGTAATTTTTCAACGCTTGCAAGTCTGACGGCCAAAGTAAATATCTTCATGGCGCTGCTCAGATCTTCGGGCGACGGATAGGACGGACATATCCTGAGATAGCTGTCGTCAGGATCCTTATGATAGGGATGCGTCGCGCCAGGGTCCGTCAATGTAACGCCGGCCTCTTTGCAAAGAGCGTATATCCTTTTCGCGCAGCCCTTTCTGCTCATAAATGTAACGAAATAACCTCCGTCGGGCTTCACCCAGGTTCCGGCGTTTCTTCCGCCGAGCTCGCTCTCAAGAGCGCCGAGCACGGCGTCGAATTTCGGCCTCAGGATAGCGGCGTGCCTTGCCATAAGAGCCTTTATATTATCCATATCCTTAAGGAAACGCACATGGCGCAGCATATTGATCTTGTCCCAGCTTATGGCCTGAGCGGCGATCTGCTCCTTCATAAAGGCTACATTCTCTACCGAGCCTCCGAAAAAAGAAACTCCCGCGCCCGGGAAGGTTATCTTTGAGGTCGAACCGAACATATAAGCTCTGTTCGGATTTCCCGCCTTTTTGCACTCGTCCAGTATATTGAGCACGCGAACATCCTTATATATAAAGTGATGAGCGTAAGCGTTATCCCAGAATATCCTGAAATCTTCTGCCGCGGTCTTCATAGAGGCGAGCCTTATCACCGCCTCGTCGCTGTAGCAGCCTCCGTAGGGATTTGTATATTTCGGAACACACCATATCCCTTTTACGCTCTCGTCCTTTACAAGCTCTTCGACAGCGTCCATATCCGGACCCCACTCGGTGAGCGTTACATTTATCATCTCTATACCAAGGAATTCGCATATAGTAAAATGCCTGTCATAGCCGGGGACCGGGCAGATGAACTTCACCTTATCGTATTTTCCCCAGGCCTTTTCGGAGCCGAGAACGCCCTTGAGCATGGCCCTCGCCACGCAGTCATACATTATGTTGAGAGAAGCGTTGCCCATAACTATCGTCTCTTCGGGGCTTATGCCAAGAAAATCCGCGAAGAGCTTTCTCGCTTCCGGTATACCGAGCAGATCGCCGTAATTTCTGACATCTACTCCGTCCGAAGAAACATAATCGTCTTCTTCTTTTAATATATCCATCATCGGCATGCTGCAGGCAAGCTGGTTCACATTCGGCACCCCGCGCGCCATAGCCAGCTTGAGACCCGAGCTCTTAAATTCGTCGTATTGCGCCGAAAGAAGCTCTCGCTCCTTTTGAAGCTCTTCCCTTGTAAATTCGCTGTAAGCTTTCATAAAGGCCTCCGTCTAAGCCGTCTTTTTGATAATGAACTGATTGATGAGGATTATTATAATCACTCCGAGCCCTATAAGATCGGTCACAAGACCCGGTATGATAAGCCCAAGCCCTCCTATCGCCGAAAGCACGCGAAGCCACATCGGAACGCTCTTCATAAAGAAGCCCTCAAGCGCCATAGATACGCAGAAAAGACCTACAAGAGATGTAAGCACTATGAGCATTACCTCAAAAGCATTGGTATCTATAAAAAGCATGGCCGGGTTCAAGGCAAACACATAAGGCACTATGAACGCCGCTATCGCGAGCTTGGTCGCCTGTATGCCCGTCTTCATCGGATTTGAACGCGCTATCGCAGAGCCGGCATAGGCCGCAAGCGCCACAGGGGGCGTGATATCCGCAACTATACCGAAATAGAACACGAAGAAATGCGCGCATATCTTCGGAATACCTATGGTGATGAGTATAGGAGCGCAGGTGGAAGCCATTATGCAGTAATTGGCGGTGGTGGGAACTCCCATGCCAAGTATTATGCAGCAGAGCATCGTAAGAAAAAGCGCCACAAAAATCGAAGGGTCTATGCCGGCAAGGCTGGGGACCTTGCTGCTGATATTGATAACAGCGGAGATCAGCTTGGAGGCCAGCCCCGTCGCAGTTATACAGCCAGAGATTATTCCGGCCATGCCGCAGGCTACCGCTACGGTAAGCGTGCTTTTTCCGCCGGCCTCAAGAGCCTCGAATATTTT
>JBHCAF010000031.1:0-7102 GCA_041798185.1 Bacillota bacterium | reverse complement strand
TCGGAAAAATCGCTGCGTCTTCTCGCGCTTACGGGGTCTTCTCCGTTCACGCTCTTAACGAACAGCACCGCGCCGAATTTTTCGTCTTTTTCACGCACCGGCTTGCGACATACGGCCTCAATCTCGTCTCCGGTCTTGAGTCCGAAACGCCTTATCTGAGACGGCGACACATATACATCGGCGTCTGAGCTGAGAAAATTATCGAAGCGCAAAAATCCGAAGCCGCCGTCGGCGATATCGAGTATGCCGGTGGTTTCGTATTTGCCCTCGGCCTCCCTTTTCGCGGCCTCGGCCTCCGCCTCCTTTTTAGCAAGCTCGGCTCTTTCGGCCTCGGCCTCCTCGTGCATATCAAGCAAAAGCTGAAGTATCTCGGCCTTTTTAAGTCCTTTTACATCAACGCCGAGCGCTGCCGCGATCTCGCGGAGCTCCGCGACCTTTTTTTCTTTTAAAATTTCTATTTCCATATACAAGCATAAAACGGGAGCCCTCGCTCCTTAACAACAGCTTTAACTTATTCTTATACATACAGACCGCCGGGCTCCTTATCAAAGAGCGTCCGGGCCGCTCTGAAATGATCTATTCAATTAGCATAAACGGGAAAAGCGGCAGAGAAGTCCGCCGCTTTCATTATAGCACATCTTAATTCAAATATCAGGCTCCGAGATAAGCCTTTTTTACGGCCTCGTTCGTAAGAAGCTCTCTGCCCGTGCCCGAAAGCAGCACCTTGCCGGTCTCGAGCACATAAGCTCTGTCGGCCACCGCGAGCGCAGCCTGGGCGTTCTGCTCCACCAAAAGTATAGTCGATCCGTTCTCGTGCAGGGTCTTGATGATCTCAAATATATGATCTACCAGAAGCGGAGCAAGCCCCATCGACGGCTCGTCGAGCATTATCAAAGAGGGCTTCGCCATAAGAGCTCTTCCCATGGCAAGCATCTGCTGCTCACCGCCCGAAAGGGTGCCGCCAAGCTGAGAGCGGCGTTCCTTAAGCCGGGGGAAAAGCTCATATACCTTTTCAAGAGCCTCGCCCATTCCTGCCGTTCCTCTTGTGAAGGCGCCCATTTCGAGATTCTCCCTTACGCTCATCTGAGCGAATATGCGTCTTCCCTCGGGAACCATAACAAGACCCTTTTCAACTATCTTGTGCGGCGCAAGCTTTGAGATGTCGCTGCCCATAAAGCTTATATTTCCGGTCCTTGACCTAAGAAGCCCGCTGACGGTGTTGAGCGTTGTGGATTTACCCGCGCCGTTTGCGCCTATGAGGGTAACTATCTCGCCCTCATTAACGCTGAACGAGATGCCCTTGATAGCATGTATGCTGCCGTAATATACATTTATGTCTTCAACCTTTAATATCTCACCCATGCTCTAAGCCTCCTTATTTTTGCCGAGATAGGCTTCGATAACAAGGGGGTCGCTCTGTATCTCGGCCGGGCTGCCGTGCGCTATGACCTGCCCGAAATTGAGTACGGTTATCTGATCGCAGATGCCCATTACCAGCGACATATCGTGCTCTATCAACAGTATCGCTATTCCGAATTCATCGCGTATCCTGCCTATATTGTTCATGAGCTCCGCGGTCTCCGCGGGGTTCATTCCCGCCGCAGGCTCATCCAAAAGCAGCAGCGAGGGATTTGTCGCAAGAGCCCTTGTTATTTCGAGCCTGCGCTGGGCGCCGTAGGGAAGAGAGCCCGCCTTAACATCGGCAAGCGAGCGCATATCGAAGATATCAAGAAGCTCAAGAGCGCGGGCGCGGGCCTGTTTTTCCTCTCTCCAAAAACGCGGCAGCCTGAATATCGACTCAAAAAGCGAATACTTCATTCCGGTATTCATCGCGACCATGACATTTTCCGCGACCGACAGATTGTCGAAAAGCCTTATATTCTGAAAGGTTCTGGCGATCCCCAGCCGTGAAAGAGCCGCGGTATTCTGATTTTTCGTATCGGCGCCGTTTAATTTTATAGTTCCGCCCGTAAGCTCGTAGACCTTGGTCAGCAGATTGAACACCGTCGTTTTTCCGGCCCCGTTCGGCCCTATGAGCCCGGCGACCTGACGCGGCGATATTTTTATATTGAAGTCGGCTACGGCGGCGAAGCCCCCGAAGACTATGCTTAAATCTTCACACTCAAGAACATAGTTTTCACTCATGCTTTTCACCTCCGTGCGCTTTGGCGGGCGCCTTTACCGCCCCCCGTAAAAGTCCCGCAGCATTTTCAAGCATAGCCTTGAGCTGAGGGTTGTTCGTAATAAGCATTACGAGTATCAATATGATCGCGTAGCAGAGCATACGGTAGTCTGCAAACTGGCGTAGCGCCTCCGGCAATATGGTGAGAGCCGAGGCCGCGATTATCGAGCCGAGCATATTCCCCTGACCGCCGAGCACTACGAATACCAAGATCAAAATCGAAGTATCTATATTGAATTTGCCCGATACCAAAGACGAATAGTTATTGGCAAACAAAACGCCCGCAGCACCGGCCATGGCAGCCGACATTGTAAAGGCAGTTATCTTGTACTTGAAGACGGGTATGCCTACGGATTCCGCGGCTATCCTGTTGTCTCTTATCGCCATAACTGCGCGCCCGCTGCGCGAGGCTATAAAATTGAATATCACAGCAAGGCATATAAGCACAAGCAGCACTCCGGCAATGAAGCTCGATATCTTCGTTATAGAGCGTATGCCCATAGCCCCCTCGATTATTATCCTGCCGTTTTCGCTCAGATTCGTCGTATCTTCTATCATGCTGAAATGAAGCCCTCTTTCGTCTATGCCGAAATACATATTCTGAAAGACGGACTTTATTATTTCGGCAAAGGCCAGCGTCACTATGGCAAGATAATCGCCTCTCAGCCTGAGCACCGGTATTCCTATAAGAAAGCCGAAAAATGCCGTTACAACAGCGCCCGCGATCATGCCTATGACAAGCCGCAGCCCTGCGCTTTCCATGCCTTTATACTGCATGACAACTATGAGGCTCGTCCCGAAGAACGCGCCTATCGACATAAAGCCCGCGTGCCCGAGAGACAGCTCTCCCACTATGCCTACCGTAAGATTGAGAGAAAGCGCCATAGCTACATAGGCGCAGATAGGAACAAGCATCCCGCTCATCTTGGAAGAAAGAGCCCCGCTTTGCTGAAGCGCGAACATGAGCGCGCACAGCGCTATCCAAAGCCCGTAGCTCAGCCAGCTGTTTTTCTGATTTTTTGTCAGCCTTTTAATATAAGCCATAGCGCCTCCTAAACCTTTTCTCTGGTCATTTTGCCCAGCAGCCCCGCGGGCTTTACGAGCAGCACAACTATAAGAACTCCGAACACTATCGCGTCTGAAAGCTGGGTAGATATATAGGCCTTGGCGAGGTTTTCGATCACGCCCAAAAGTATCCCCCCGAGAAACGCTCCCGGGATCGAGCCTATACCGCCGAATACGGCGGGTGTAAAGGCTTTTATTCCGGGCATGGCGCCCGTAGTAGGCATAAGTGTAGGATAGGCGGAGCAAAGCAAAACGCCTGCTATGGCCGCAAGCCCCGAGCCTATGGCGAAAGTGATCGAAATAGTGCGGTTGACATCTATGCCCATGAGCTGCGCCGCGCCCTTATCCTCAGAAACGGCGCGCATGGCCTTTCCTGTTTTGGTCTTATCGACAAATATCGTCAGGGCCGTCATTATGGCTATGCAGACAGCTATGGTAAGAAGGGTGACATTTGAAACCGTAAGCCCTCCTATATCCAGACTGCCGTTTCCGACGACAGAAGAAAACACCTTGGGATTGGAGGTCCAAAGAAGCTGCGCCGAATTCTGCAAAAAATACGAAACACCGATGGCGGTTATAAGAACTGCCAGCGACGGTGCGGAGCGCAGCGGCTTATATGCAAGCCGTTCGATTATGATACCGAGAAGTGTACAGATCAGCATTGAAAGAAGCACGCCTGCGATCGGCGGAAGGCCGAAGCCCTGAGCTGCGAAAAAGCAGATATAGCCGCCTATCATGATAACATCGCCGTGAGCGAAGTTGAGCATTTTGGCAATGCCGTAGACCATGGTATAGCCGAGAGCTATGATGGCATAAATGCTTCCAAGACTGAGTCCGCTTACCAGATAGTTGAGGAAACTCATAGTCAAAATCACTTTCTTTTATACCGCGTCCGCAGGGGCCCGAGGCCCCCGCCCGCGGTATTTGAATGAAAAGAATTATCTTAAGATCAAGCCGTATGATTCAGCTGAAGATATTCTGATTAAAGTCCGACATAAACGCCGTCTCTTATAACCATGGCGTTCGGGCTCTTGGAAACCGTTCCGTCTGCCGCCCATGTCATATCCTTGCCTGTGAGTCCGTCAAAGCTCATGCTTGTGAACTGCTCTATCATCTTTCCGCATATCTCCTCTGCGGACATATCCGCTGTGAGACCGGCAGCCGTTGCGGCTTCATAAAGAGCGTAAATGCAGTCATAAGCGTCCGCCGCGAACTGATTCGGAAGCTCTCCGTACTTTTCCTGATAAGCCTTTACGAAGCTCTGATTGAGCTCCGAGCTGTCGTCGGCGCTGTAAGGTGTAAGAAGTATTACGCCCTCGGCAAGAGCCGCGTCAAAGCCTTTCAATGTGAGGATCCCGTCCATGCCGTCAACTCCGAACCATACAGGCGCGTAATCGGCAGCCTGGGCCTGAGCGAAAATAAGGGACGCGGGAGTGTAATACATAGGCAGGAAAACAAGCTCTGCGCCAGCATCCTGCATCTGCTTGATCTGAACTGTAAAGTCGGTAGATGTCGCGTCCGTGAAAGCGGCCTCGGCCACTACATTAAGACCCATCTCGGCAGCCTTTGCCGTAAAGGTAGCCTTGACTCCCATTGAGTAATTGTCATCGGATTTATAGATGATGCCTACATTGTCAGCCACCTCGTGCTCCGCTATATACTGAGCGGCGCCCGTGCCCTGGTTGGGGTCGGTGAAGCACATCTGCAATACATTATCCTTGCCCTTTGTTACATCGGTCGAAGAGGCCGAGGGGGTGAGGAAGAAAACTCTGTCTGCAAAGCTTTCCGCCGCGGTAGCCTCCGCCGGAGTCGATGTTACGGTCCCCATCATGAACTGCATACCCCAGTCCTTAAGATCGTTGTACGCGTTTACGGCCTTTTCGGCGTCATGAGCGTCGTCCTGCATATTGAACTCAAACTGTATTCCGCCCTTTGCGTTCACCTCGGCGACAGCGATCTCCGCTGCGTTCTTTACGGCCTGTCCGTAAATGGCGGCGCCTCCGGTAAGAGGTCCGGTGCAACCGAGCTTAATGGCGGAGCTGCTCTTAGGTGCCGGGGAATCTCCGCAGGCGGCAAGGGCGAATATCATAACCGCCGCAAGCATAAATGCTAAAAACTTTTTCATAGCTTCTCTCCTTGTTCTCTGAATCTTTTGAATTTGCTTTTGATAACTGTATAAATTAAAAGCGGCTTGCCTTAAGAGCAAGCCGCTTTTTAACCAACTTCTCTTAAGTACGCTAAGACACGCCCACGATCACGAGAGCGAGGACGACAATAATGCCTATTACATTGTACTTATAAGAGCTTATCATTTCGTTTTATCCTTAATTTAATCTGCGATGTTCTAATTATGAGCCTGTGAAAAAGCTTTGTCAAGATAAATTTTGTGATTTTTTACGATTTTTTTGAAGTTTTTTTGTTGGCAATCAACAAGCCTGAGCTTATTCGTTTTTAAGACCTTCAAGCGCGCTCAAATTCATGGCGCGTCTTGCGGGCAGCCAGCCCGAAACGACTCCGACCATGGTCGCGAAGCCGAGAGCTCCAAGCGCGAGCCACCAGGTTATGACCGATGTAGACCCGCCTTCTCCGCCGAGTATGCCGGAAAAGAGATTGGCCAGCACGGTATTCATAAAGACCGATATCGCAAAGCTTATCGCTATGCCTATGACTCCGCCTATAAAGCCTATGAGCCCTGCTTCTATCAGGAACATACTTTGTATATCCTTGAGGGAAGCTCCTATGACCTTCATTACGCCTATCTCGCGTGTACGCTCGTAAACGGACATTATCATGGTGTTGGCGATGCCTATTGCCGCTACGAGAAGCGATATAGCGCCTATGCCTCCGAGAACGACCTCGATAGTGCGCGCGGTCTTCTGAAGCTCCTTGAGCATATCCTGAAGACTGAAGGTGTAAAAGCCGTAATCCTCTTTTATGGTCTTGCATATATCGGACACCTTGTCGACATCCTTGACATAAACAAGAGCGTGATTATAAACGCGCGAGTTGCCCGTGGGCTGAATGCCCTGAGCCTTTTCGTTGGCCTTGATTATTTTTTCAAGAGCTTTGATCGGCATATAGACCCTATATGCTTCCTCGCTGTCCTGACTTGCCAAAAGGCCCACTCCCTCGCATTTGAAGCTTTCGAATTTGTAATCTCCGCTGCCCTCCTGATTTGTTCCGTAGTTATAATCAGCCGTCAGTATGACATTGTTCGAGATCACATTTACCGTAGGCTCGGTGTTCATCCAGTCGTAGCCGGACGCCATACGCGGATTGTAGAAATGGCAGGCGACATTATGCCCGAAGAGCAGCACATTTGAATCCTTATCGACCTCCGTGAGACTTCTGCCCGATTCGAGCTCATAGTTCATCTTTGAGATATAAAGAGGATCGACGCCGTACACCTCGGCGTTGGTCTTCATATTGCCTATGCCTATAGTAAGCGAGGTCTGTACCACCGGAGTTATCGCGGTGAGTCCGGGGATCTTCGCCATTTTCTTGATCGTATTGTCGTCGAGCGACGCGGTTTTTTTCGAGCCCCCTCCTGAAGAACCGCCCCAATTATATACCTCGACAGAATGCAGATTGCCGAAGCTTTCTATCTGCGACTGGAAAGAAACATTGAGTCCTATTCCTATCGACACCATTACTACTATGGCGCACACGCCTACTATAACGCCTATAACCGAGAGTATGGTTCTGGTCTTTCGCCTCAGGAGATTGCCGGCGCAAAGCGCCAGTATATCTTTAATCTTCATCGAGATCCAGAGCCCCCTGTTTATTTGCTTTATGTTTTTTTACCGCCTTGACGATAACTATTATAACTATCACCGCTACCGCAAGAATCGCGAT
>JBHCAF010000030.1:0-2510 GCA_041798185.1 Bacillota bacterium | reverse complement strand
GTCGGTCTTGGTGTAAAGCCCGTCTATATTTATATCCATATCCTCGCATATTCGCGACACATCGACTATAAGACCCTTCCTGTCCTCGGCGATTATAGTCAGCGCGTAATCAAAGCGCGCCCCGGACGATGAAAGATCCCATTCGACATCTATAAATCTCGCCTGCTCTTCGACAGGCAGAGAAAGCATATTTATACAGTCTCTTCGGTGTATGGAAACGCCGCGCCCTTTCGTGGTATAGCCTATTATCTCATCCCCGGGCACCGGATTGCAGCATTTCGCGAACCTTATCAGAAGATTCTCGACCCCTCTTACCGTAACGCCCTTGGTCTTTTCTATTCTCGGCCGCCTGTTTATGCTGGCGAGCTTCTTTGCTTCTTCTCGCTCTTTTCTGATGAGCTCCTGCTGCTTATCGTCCTGATAATACGAGGCGCAAAGAAGCACCGTTCTGTTAAGAGCGACTCCGCCGGAGGATATCGCGGTGTAAAGATCCTCGACCGCGCTGAAATTCTGAGCCTTGGTGACCTTATCTATATAACGGTTCGTAAATATAAGAGCGGGGTCGTAGCCCTTTCTCTTCGCGGCTCTTTCGAGCATTTCCTTGCCGCGCTCCGATGATATACTCTTATCCAGCTTCTTGAGCGACTGCTTGATCTTGCTCTTAGCGTGATTCGTCTTTACTATCTTGAGCCAGTCTACGCTCGGTCCCTTTGAATTCGACGAGGTAACGATATCTATAAGATCGCCGTTCTGAAGAACATAGTCTATGGGAACGAGCTTTCCGTTTATTTTAGCGCCGACGCATTTATTTCCTACCGCGGTATGAACCTTATATGCAAAATCGAGCGGCGTAGATCCCGCGGGCAGCTCCATAACATCGCCCTTGGGAGAGAACACGAAGACCTGATTGGTGAAAAGATCCATTTTTACAGCTTCGACAAACTCCTTTGAGGTGCTCACCTCTTTTTGCCATTCAAGAGTCTGCCGCAGCCACGCGAGCTTTTCCTCATCGTTTTCAGAGGAGACGCCCTCCTTGTATTTCCAGTGCGCCGCGATACCGTATTCGGCGATGCGGTGCATTTCCGCCGTCCTTATCTGTACCTCAAAGGGATAGCTCTTGTCTCCCACAAGCGTTGTATGCAGCGACTGATACATATTAGGCTTGGGCATAGCTATGTAATCCTTGAATCTGCCCGGTATAGGCTTCCACATAGTATGCACAGCGCCGAGCACGGCATAGCAGTCGTTCACGGTATCAACTATGACTCTTATGGCTGTAAGGTCAAATATCTCGTCGAGCTGCTTATGCTGGATATTCATCTTTTTGTATATGCTGTAAAAATGCTTCTGTCTGCCGTATATCTCGTATTTGATATTAAGAGTCTTGAGCTCCTCTTCTATCTCGGCTATATATTTATCCACCAGATTGCCGTGCTCTCTTTTCCGCTCCTCAAGCTGAGCATAAAGATAGTTATAGTCATCCGGGTTCAGGTTCTTAAAGGCTATATCCTCCATCTCGAACTTGAAGGCGTATATGCCGAGCCTGGCCGCCAAGGGTGCGTATATCTCAAGCGTTTCTCTGCATTTTTCGCGTATTTTTTCTTCGGTCATATAGTTTATGGTCCGAAGATTGTGAAGCCTGTCCGCAAGCTTTATTACAAGGACTCTTATATCCTTTGTCATCGCGAGGAACATTTTTCTGATCGTCTCGTTTTGAGCGTCCTCTCTGTTCTCGTAGACAAAGGACGAAAGCTTGGTCACCCCGTCTACTATGGCCGCGAGCTCCTCTCCGAACTCCGCGCTGAGCTGTTCGAGCGAATACTCGGTGTCCTCGACGACATCATGAAGTATGCCCGCCGCGATACCTGTATCGTCCACGCCGAGCTCCGCCAGTATGCGCGCCACTGCCATGGGATGAACTATATAGTCTTCCCCCGACTTGCGCTTCTGCGTCTCATGAAGTTGTTTTGCCTTGTCATAAGCCCTTGATAAAAGCTCCGCGTTGTAGCCGGGATTATAATTCAGCAGTTCCTCTATAAATTTATCCATAAACACAATGCTTCCGATAACTAAAACAGAGCATGTGGCATAAAATACACCCACATGCCCTGCCTGTCGCAAGCGAATTATTCTTCTGCAGCAGTTTCCGCAGCCGCGGTCTCCTCCGCCGCGACGGGAGCCGCGACAGTCTCTTCAGAAGCGGCCGGAACAGACTCCGCCTTCTGTCCGAGCTTTTTGATATTCTTCGGAGAAGCGGCGGTCTTTTTATCCTCTTCTATCACCTTGCCGGCCTTGTCGTCGTTGACCTTGTTGGCGACAGCGGTCTTGGTGATCTCAAGCTTGGTTTTTTCGGCGCCGGAAGCTATAGTGAGTCTGTCTTCTCTGATCCTCACTACCTTGCCGTAAATTCCGCCTACCGTCATTATCTCATCGCCCACCTGAAGATTGCTCCGCATTTCCTTATCCTTTTTGTCCTTCTTATTCTGAGGACGAATAAGCATAAAATACAT
>JBHCAF010000029.1:0-4428 GCA_041798185.1 Bacillota bacterium | reverse complement strand
GCGAGGAGTCGCATTTTGTGAATCCTAACGGCTTTCACGACGACAAGCAGTATTCAAGCTGCTATGATCTTGCCAAGATAGCCCGTCATTGTATGCAGAACGAGACCTTCAGGCGAATAGTAGGCACGGCCACCATGACGGTCGCGGAGACAAATAAATCGACCGCGAGATATCTTTCAAACACAAATCTTATGCTGTACGATGAAACGGCAGCGAGCCGCGTTTATGTCAACAACGAGCTTCGCTATTGCAAATACGAGGGCTGCATAGGCATAAAGACGGGATATACCAGCAAGGCGGGCGGTTGTCTGGTAAGCGCCTGCACAAGGCAGGGAACCACTCTGCTTTCGGTCGTGATGAAGAGCGGCAGCATGGAGCGCTTTTCCGACAGCATAAAGCTTTTCGACTGGGGCTTTGACAATTATAAAACCGTCAGAATGCTCGATGACGGCTGCGAGACTGGATATATAAAGGTAAAGGGCGGAAAAGTCGGCAAGGTATCCACCGGTGTCGCAGGCGCGGTCTACGCTACAGTGCCGGTCGAGGCGAGCAAGGCTCTTTTAAGCACTGATGTTTTGATGGACGAAAGTGTCAGCGCTCCCTTTGAGGCGGGAACAAAGGTCGGTACGCTCAGGGTGCTTGCAGGTGAAGAGGTGGTCGGACAGGCCGATATAATCACTGACGAGGGCGTTGAAGCCGGAGGGCTTCTGAGCCGCATAGGGATAGCGGACAGTACGGTCAGGAAAGCGTTGCTCGGAATACTTGCCATATTGGTATTCCTCGCCGCCCTGCTTGCGCTTTATCTTCATATAGAAAAGGAAAAGGCGAGAAAGCGCAAGGCGCTCAGAGCCGCCAGAAGGGCCCAGGCTGCGAGAAAGGAAGCGGAGCTTCGCAGGGAGTGGGAAAAGAACTACCGCAACCGATACAGATAAATATTATTTGAAAGTGACATAATGGCTTTTGATATTCAGGCCGAACTGAAAAAACTGCCCGACTGCCCCGGTGTCTATATCCACAAGGATAAGGCGGGGCAGATTATTTATGTGGGCAAGGCAATATCCTTAAGGCGCAGAGTGCGCCAGTATTTTCAGTCGCCTAAAAATCAGCCGGAAAAAGTCCGCAAGATGGTGTCTCATATAGACAGCTTCGAATACCTGAGCTGCGCGAGCGAGGTTGACGCCTTGATACTCGAATGCAGGCTGATCAAGCAATATCGTCCTAAATACAATATATTGCTGCGCGACGATAAGAGCTATCCTTATATCAAGCTCACCGTACAGGACAAATACCCTGTGATAGTGAGAACTCGCAGACTGCTTAAGGACGGAGCCAGATATTTCGGCCCCTATCCTTTTGTTCATATAATGGATATGGTGATAGAGCTTTTGAATTCGCGCTACCGGCTGAAGCGCTGCCGCCAGACGGAATTCCCCGAGGGCTTTAAACCCTGCCTCAACTATCATATGGGGCTCTGCGACGCTATGTGCAGTACCGATGTAGAAGACTACGGCGAAAGGATAGAAAAAGCGCTGGCGTTTTTGGACGGAGAGGATTCCGAAATACTTGAGGAGCTTTCAGCTCTTATGCGGGAGGCCTCTGATAAAATGAACTACGAGCAGGCGGCCGCCTACCGTGATTACATAGAGGCAGTAAAGGAAATGCAGGGGATGCTGCGCGACCCGAAGCGCTACAACGATCCTCATATAGCCGCGCTCAGGCAGAAGCAGCGCGCTGTCGGGATAAAGGACGGTATGATAAGGATATTCGGAAAAGAGCTGGCAGAGGGCATAAGGCGTATAGAAAGCTTTGATGTCTCACATGTCGGCGGCGTGGACGCGGTCGGAGCCATGGTGGTTTTCGTGAACGGTCATGCCGAGAAGAAAGCCTACAGAAGATACAGGCTCCATCAGGGTAATAACGATTTTGCGAGTATGCAGGAGCTGCTTGCCAGAAGGCTGACGGGCGATGATGAGCTCCCGGATCTCATTCTCATGGACGGCGGCAGACCTCAGGTCAACGCCGCCTTGTCGGTGCTCGGCGAGCTTGATCTCGACGCTGTCACCGTGGCAGGGATGGTCAAGGACGACAGACACCGCACGAGCAAGCTCTATTACGGGGGCCGCGAGATCGAGCTTAAGGCCTGCCGCGAGCTTTATTCATATTTCGGCAGGATACAGGACGAGGTCCACAGATTCGCCATAGCGTATCACCACGGGCTCAGATCCAAAAGTATGCTGCGCTCGGAGCTCGATTCCGTTCCCGGTATAGGCGAAAAACGCAAAATAGCCCTGCTCAAAGCTTTTGGTGGCATTGACGCGGTAAAAAGTGCTACAATAGAAGAGCTTGCCGCGGTTCCGGGAATGACGGTAAAAGCCGCGCAAAATATAAAGGAGAATTTGAAATGAAAAAGATTATAGCCATAGCTTTGGCGCTTTTGATGGTGTTCGGCTTCGCCGCTTGCGGAGAGGGAGAGCTTCCCGTGTACAGCACAGGGCTTAACAAGGACGGAAAATTTGAGCTTCGCGCTCTTGATTATGTGACTCTTCCCGAGTACATAGGAGTTGATTTCGGTGACGACCGCTTCTGGAGAGTTGATGAAGAGCTTATCGAAAATACTATCGATCAGCTTCTTTCGCAGAAGACCGTGAGAAGCGAAATAACAGACAGGGCTATAGAAAACGGAGACCTTGTAAATATAAATTACGCAGGTAAAATAGACGGAGTCCTCTTTGACGGCGGAAGCGCCGAGAATCAGGATGTCACTGCCGGCAGTAAAGAATTTATCGATGATTTCCTTGACCAGATAATAGGTCATCTTCCGGGAGAGAGATTCGATATAGAGGTCACATTCCCCGACCCCTATGAAAACAATCCTGAGCTTGCAGCCAAGGACGCCGTATTCACTATAACGGTAAATTATATAGTGGGAATGACTGTGCCGGAGCTTACCGACGCGTTCGTCAAGGAAAACTACGCGCATCTCAAGCTTTCGACCGTTGACGGACTGTACGATTATCTTACGGAATACTACCTTTTTTCTCAGCAGGGCGGTATAATCGACAGCTATCTCTTTGAAAATTCCGAGCTGAGCGAGCTCCCGCAGATCGTAAAGGATCATCAGATTGCCGGTATAAAGCAAAATTATATAGATGCGGCCGGAAGCTACGGAGTTGAGGTCGAGACCCTGCTCGGATATTACGGAGTTGAAAGTCTCGATGAGATGATCGAGATGTCGACGCAGGATATAGAAGATATGGCAAAGGACGCGCTTATATATCAGGCTCTTGCTGAGGCCATAGGGATAAAGGTGAGCAACAAGGATGTCGCGGATTATTTTGAAAAGACCGTAGGCTCGCGGGACTATGCTGCCCACAAGAACAGCCATGGGCTTCCGTATCTTAAGATGATGGTGCTCAGATATAAGGTCAACCGGTATATAATCGACAACGCTCTGCGCCCCGTGGGGTAGAGCGCTTGACAGGCCGGTATAAGTCATAGGTGATTTTGTCCTGTATCAGGTATGAAAATAAAAAAGTCTGCGAAAGCTCGCAGACTTTTTTCATGCGGAAGCACCGCGCTTATTCTTCTTCTGCAACGAGTCTGTCGAATTCGGCAGCCGCAGCCTCGAATTCTGCGTCATCCTCGATATCGATGAGGTCGAATTCCTCTTCGTTTATCTCCTTATAGCCGTAAATAAAGACATCATCGCTGCCGTCATCCGGAAGCAGGGCTATGTATTCCTTGCCGTTCAAGTCATAGATGCCCATTATTTCGCATTCCATAAGCTTGCCGTCGTCAAATTCGAGAGTTATATATTCGGGCTCGTCTTCTTCGTATACGGCTTCTTTTACCTGATCTTCTGCCATCTTAAAATTCCTTTCAATTTAATATCTCAATAGGTCTATACATTATATCATATTCCGTCTTGTATTCACTTGTCATATTTTTATATATTTCCGCTTCGGCGGCTAATATATAGCTTCGCTTGCGGCGCTGTCCTCCGGAAGAAATAGTAGGAATAATAGCAACTACAGCTACAATTATCGGCGCATATTTTATGATTTTTTTCATTCAAGTATTACTTCTACAAATTCCTATTTCTCATTTCTTTTTTGTATTTGTAATTCACGATAAAGATAACACTTGCCAGCCCTATAATAAATACTGTAAAAATGATTATACTGGTGGTCATCTGTCTGTTTGCGTCTAAGAAATATACGAGAAAATATAGAACATTTAACAGCAGCACCGTACATTATCAAAGCAATCACAGAAGCCAGCATAGCCGAAACCATAACACCAACCGGATTTATGATATCCTTAAATGCAGATACAAGATGAAAGACTGAAATGACGGTTGATAGAGCCGGAATAAGCAGACCAAACTTTCTGACAGGTTTCTTTTCGGAAATATCATTTCTGATGATT
>JBHCAF010000028.1:0-8720 GCA_041798185.1 Bacillota bacterium | reverse complement strand
GGCTCTTGAAAAGGCTTTGGACCGCAAGCCCTTGCGCTGCGGAGATCAGCCCTTCGGCGGCTCTTCCTGCGATATAGAATTCAAGGATGTGCATTTTGCTTACAGAGATAAGGAGGTCCTAAAGGGCGTGAGCTTTACGGCGAGGCAGAACGAAATGACGGCTCTTGTCGGAGCGAGCGGAAGCGGTAAATCCACGATAGCCCGTCTGATCGTTCACCACTATGACGCGGGGGAGGGCCGCATAAGCATAGGCGGCCAGCCTGTCGGCGATATGAGCCTTGAGGCGCTCAACTCAAAGATATCCTATGTTTCTCAGGATCTTTTTCTGTTCAACCGCAGCATACTTGAAAATATCAGGATCGGAAGGCCCTCCGCCTCTGACGGGGAAGTCCGGGAGGCTGCGAAAAAGGCCTGCTGCGACGAATTTATAAACGAGCTTGAAAACGGATATGATACTCTTGCGGGCAGCAGCGGCTCAAAGCTGTCCGGCGGTCAGCGGCAGCGTATATGCTTTGCCAGAGCGATACTCAAAGACTCTCCCATCGTCGTGCTCGACGAGGCTACAGCCTTCATAGACGCGGAAAACGAAGAAAAGATGGCAAGCGCAATACGGGAGCTTGTCAGGAGCAAGACTGTCATAGTTATAGCTCACAAGCTGCGCTCTATAGAGGGCGCCGACAATATAATAGTTCTCGATGAGGGCAGGATACGCGCCTGCGGAAGACACGATGAGCTTCTTGAAAGCGACGGGCTGTACAGCCGGCTGTGGGATCTGTCCGAGGCGGCAAGCGGGTGGACTGTAAAAGAAGAAAGCGAGGCCGAGGCATGATATCGATGCTGCGTAAGCTGCTGCGCTTTTCGGGCAAGTATGCCGCTCGCATAAGGCTGGCATACCCTGTGGTGTTTCTGAAGGCTGTCTGCCAAAACGCGCCTATAATAATAGCTGTCAGGCTTGTCGGAAAGCTCGTAGCAGGCGCGGCTGATATTAACACTGTCGTCATTTCCGCGGCGTTTTTGCTGCTGTGCTTTGTTCTTCAGAGCATTTTGCAGAATATAGCGGACAGACTTCAGTCAGGCACAGGCTATGCCATTTTTGCCGAGAAGCGAATGGAGCTTGGAAGACATCTCAGAAAGCTTCCGATGGGATATTTCAATTCCGGCAATATAGGCCGCATAAGCACCGTGCTCTCTCAGGATATGGTCTATATCGAAGAACAAAGCATGATGATAACGGCTGCCGTTGTCAGTGATGTTTTCGCTCAGGCGGTCATTACCGCCTATATTTTCAGCCTTGATATAAGGGCCGGGGCCGTCGTTGTCGCGACGGAGCTGGCCGCTATGCTGACTGCCCGCGTTCTTTACCGCATAGTTATGAGAAACGCCGCAAAAAGGCAGGATGCGATAGAGGCGCTTACCGGCTCGGTCCTGGAATATATAGACGGGTTTTCAGTGTCGAGAAGCTACAATCTAGGCGGAGAAAGCTCAAAGGCTGTTAGGAAAAGCTTTGCCGATATGCGCGACGCGAGTATTTGCTTTGAAAGCGAATATACTCCCTTCGAGCGCCTGCTGCAAATAATGTACAGCCTCGGCACCGCGGCTGTGCTCGCGCTTTGCGTTTACGAGCTTCAGCAGGGAGCTCTCGGAGTTGAGGCCTTTACAGGAATTATGCTGTTTCTGTTTAATATTTTCGCGCCTGTCAGACATCTGTATCAGCAGATGAACAATCTCGGAATAATGAATAACAGCCTTGACCGCATAGAAGCTCTGTTCGCGGAAAAGGAGCTCGACGACTCGGGCTGCGAAAGACCCGGCGAAGCCTGCGGGCACGAGCTTGAATTCAGAGATGTTTCTTTTGCCTATGGAGAAGAACGGGTGCTGAAAAATATATCCTTTTGCGCCGACAGAGGCCATATGACAGCTCTTGTCGGGGCCTCAGGCTCGGGAAAGAGCACAGTGGCAAATCTGCTTGCCCGTTTTTGGGATATATCAGACGGCGAAATACTGCTCAGGGGAACAGATATAAGAAAGCTTCCTCTTTCGGCTCTGATGAATGAAATAAGTATGGTGTTTCAGAAGGTCTATCTTTTTGAAGACAGCGTTTTCAATAATATCAGAATGGGCAGACCCGAAGCGAGCAGAGAAGATGTGATAGAAGCAGCAAAAAAGGCGCGCTGCTATGATTTCATAATGCGCCTGCCATACGGCTTTGATACAGTTATAGGCGAGGGCGGAGCAGATCTTTCGGGAGGCGAGGCTCAGCGCATATCTATCGCAAGGTGCATACTTAAAGACGCTCCGATAATAATACTCGACGAGGCGACGGCGAGTATAGACGCCGACAACGAGGCCTGCATACAGGAAGCTATGACAGAGCTTTGCAGAGGCAAAACCTCGATAATAATAGCGCACAGACTGAACACAATAAGGAATGCCGATAATATAATAGTCCTTGACAAGGGCCGTATAGCAGAGCAGGGCAGGCATGAGGAGCTTTTCTCGGCAGGCGGTCTGTATGCTTTAATGCTTTCGTCAGGCGCGTCCGCCTGCGAAACTCCGTTTTCGCAGGACAGTATTTTTCGTTATAGCAAGCGGAGCAAAGAGCGCCGCGATAAAACAGCGGGAGTTTTATGAAAAAAAGAGATTCGATCATCAAGCTTTCGGGGCTTGCTCTGATAATAATAAGCGTATTTTTTATTCTTTTCGGCGTGTACGCCGCAGAGTTTATGAGCAGGGCGGCCTCGCTTATATTGACCGCGGCCGGCTGGCTGATGCTTATAGCAGGACTCGTGCTTTACAAGCTGAAGTCAGCCGCAGGAGGCTGATGTTCGGTTTTGCTGTACGCTGTTTTTCAGCCGGATCAGCGGCGGCCGTTTGATACGCGCGCAAGCATTAAAGCCCGAAAATAAAGGCTGTTCGCGCCTCTGCGCTCTTTGACGCAAAAAAACAAAATACCCTGCAGGGGAGCAGAGCATTTTGTTTCAAAAGGGGTATTGGGATTAGAGATCTGTGAGGATATCCAATAATTATCCTCGATCAAGATATTAGCAAATTTTTGAGTTTCTTGCAATCAAAACTTAATATTTTTGCACATTCGATACAGAAGACTCCGGCAGCCGTAAAGCCTTTGCGCGGCGGCTTTACTAAAGGAGCGTAATATCCTATAATTGAATTGTATTCCATAATATATATGATAGCTTTGTTACAGTAAAGCATGAGGTCGCCATGATCAACGAAAAAGAGTTCAAAAATTATCTGGATCGCTACAACGACGCGGCGATAGCCACTATGAATGCCTATATCGCCGATATGAAAGAGTTTGAAGCCTTTTTACAGGAGCAGGGCAAGTGGATAGCGGTGTGCGAGCCGGGGGACATACGGGCCTATCTTATGCATCTTAAGGATATAGGAAGAAGCGGCTCGACCATAAACCGCAAGATGGTTTCGATACGCAAGTATTTCAGCTATCTTGAGGAAAGCGGAAAGAGCGAGGGCAACCCTGCGGCAAGAGTCAAGGTGCCGAAGGTGCAGCGAAAGGATCCCGATTTTCTCAGCGTGGAGCAGATGGAAGCCGTTCTCGGGCAGCCTGACGACAGCGATCTTGGAATAAGAGACAAAGCTCTTCTTGAGCTTATGTATGCCTGCGGTCTGAAAGCGAGCGAGGTCTCCGAGCTCAATATGCAGGACGCGGATCTTCGTATAGGCTTTATATCATGCAGGGGAGACCGGACAAAAAGCCGCATAATACCTATGGGACAGCCGGCGAGAGCGGCGCTGCTCGGCTATATGAAAGAGGTCAGAGCAAGGCTTTTGGCGGATAAGCGCGATACCGGGGCGCTTTTCCTCAATTATTCGGGGCAGAGGATCTCACGACAGGGAATCTGGAAAATAGTAAAGTTTTACGGTCAAAAAGCGGGGGTGTCTCAGGAGCTGAACCCGCAGATAATAAGAAATTCCTTCGCGGCGCACATGATAATGAACGGCGCCGATCTTAAGAGCCTTCAGGAGCTTTTGGGAAATGAGGATATATCCACGACCAAGCTGTTTCTTTCTCTTGCGAAGTCAAGGGTTATGGATGTGTACGATAAGACCCACCCCAGAGCCTTATAAATTAAATGCGAAAACAGGCTTGCATTTAACGGCGGTATTTGTTAATATATTGAGTGCTTATTGCGTGCGCTCCGCTGATAGAGTCTGAAAACATAAGGCTTTCAGGTGTTCTATGTAAGAACGCGTCGAATCGATAAGGAGAAAAAATGGATCTTATAAAATCAATAACAAAAGACTATGAAAGAAACGATCTTCCTCAGATCGATGTGGGCGATACCGTCAGAGTATCTCTCAAGATCAAGGAAGGCAACAGAGAAAGAATTCAGGTTTTCGAAGGCTTCGTTCTTAAGAAGCAGCACGGCGGGATCAACGAGAGCTTCACTGTAAGAAAGCTTTCGTCCGGCATAGGCGTAGAGAAGACTTTCCCTCTTCACAGCCCCAAGATCGAAAAGATCGAAGTGGTTCGCGAGGGTGATGTAAGAAGAGCCAAGCTCAACTACATGAGATCGAGAACAGGCAAGGCTGCCAAGATCAAGAGCAAGGAAAAATAAGTCCAAAAACGGAGAACCGCAAGGCTCTCCGTTTTTATAAGCGTTGATTTTCGAAATATTAGCGGTATTCAAATATAGGCGGTATTGAAATATGAGCGGCAATCTTGAAAATATAAACTGGTATCCCGGACATATGAAAAAGACCCGGGATCTCATAAGGGAAAACCTGAAGCTCGTCGATCTGGTCGTCGAGCTGCTTGACGCGCGTATAGCTTTGTCGAGCCGCAACCCCATAATAAACGAACTGATAGGGGACAAAGACAGGATCATGATCCTGAATAAAAGCGATCTGGCAGACCCCGAGGCAAGCAGGCGCTGGGCCGAAAAGCTCAGGAGCGAGGCCGGGCATGTTTTGATAATGAACTCGCAGAGCGGAGACGGTATAAAGGCCCTCAAGACGCTTTTTACCGAGATAAGAGATGAAAAAAACGAGGGCAGGGCTCGCAATAAAGAGCTGCGCCTCATGATAGTAGGCATTCCCAATGTCGGCAAATCCTCTCTCATAAACAGGCTTACGGGAAGCAGGGCGGCGAAGGCGGGCAATAAGCCCGGCGTTACAAGAGGCAAGCAGTGGATAAGACTGGGCGAAGATATAATGCTGCTCGATACTCCCGGCATACTCTGGCAGAAGTTTGAAAACAAAAACCTGGGTCTCAATCTGGCCTTCTGCGGCTCGATAAAAGACGAGACCCTCGATCTTTCAAGTCTGGGGCTCGAGCTCATAGCAAGGCTTTGCGGCTCTTATCCGGAGCTTATGAAGGCGAGATACAGGCTCGATACGCTGAGCGATTCTCCGCTTGAAAATATGGAGGCCATAGCGATAAAGCGAGGCTTTATACTGCCCGGAAAACGGATAGATTACGAAAGAACGGCACGGAGCGTCATAGACGAGTTCCGCGCCGGCATCATAGGGCGTATCAGCCTTGAATGAGCTTTTTAGCCTGTTCTCTCGCGGCGTCAGTGATTTCTGTTCCCGATAGCAGCCTCGCGAGCTCTTCTATGCTTTCTTCCTTATTGAGCGCTCTTAAGCTCGTGAAGCTTGAGCTTTCGTCGCTCGATTTTTCGATCTTATAATGATGATCGCCCATGGCGGCTATCTGCGGCAGGTGGGTTATGCATATTATCTGATGATTCCTTGAAATGCTCTTGAGCTTTTCACCGACTATTCCTGCGCTTGCGCCGGATATCCCTGTATCTATTTCATCAAATATCATAGTGGGTATCCTGTCAAGATCTCCTGTTATGCGCTTTAGCGCCAGCATTATCCTGGACAGCTCACCGCCGCTCGCCGTTTTCGCGAGGGGCTTTGCTTCCTCTCCCTTATTTGCGGATATCATAAATTCGGCCGTGCTTATACCTTTTTCGGAGGGCTTGCAGGGCTTTATCTTCACTTCGAAAAACGCGTCGCTGAAATTAAGCTCCTTGAGCTCCGCCGTGACCTTTTGCTTAAGCATGGCCGCGGCCTCGTCTCTCAGGACATCAAGCCTGCCCGCCGCCGTATCAAAGGCTTTTTTGCAGAGCAGCATTTTATTTTCAAGCTCGACTATCCTTTTGTCTGCGTCCTGCATGAGAGCTATGCTTTCGGCAGCCTTGTCCTTATATTCGAGCACGGCTTCTATGCTTTCACCGTATTTTCTTTTGAGCTTGTTTATCAGCTCGGCTCTTTCGATTTTTTCCTCAAGCAGCCGCGGCGAAAAGTTTATGCCGTCTCTGAAGCCTCTCATATCGGAGCTCATTTCATCTATGGCGTAGTAGGCGTCGGCTATCACGCTTCTGAAGCTCTCAAGCTCTTCGGAATATTCAGCTATGCCTTCGATGTCCCGCAGCGCTTTTCCGAGGGAATTTTTAGCGCAGCAGTCCGAGCAGTAGAGGCTGTCAGATATATTGCAGAGTGTTTCAAAAATAGCCTCGCTGTTTTGCATAAGTCTGATATCATCGGCAAGCTCTGAATCCTCGCCCGGAATGAGAGCGGCGGAGGCAATCTCTTCTATCTCGTAGCCGTAAAGCTCTTTTTGTCTTTGGGCGTCAGATATCCTCGCCTTGATGGCTCGCAGCTCGCCCGAGATGAGCGAGAGCTTTTTATAGGAATCAGAGCAGATCTCCTTTACCTTCGCAAGCTCCGCTCCGCCGTAGATATCAAGTATATCGCAGTGATTATCTGGGTTCAGGAGCGACTGATGATCGTACTGACCGTGTATATCGGCAAGTCCGCGGCAAAGCGCGCTGAGCTCTGCAAGGGTCACAAGCTCTCCGTTTATCTTGCAGAGATTTTTCCCTTGAGCGGATATTTCTCTTCTGATCACATATTCGTTTCCCTGTTCATCATCGACAGCCAGCGCTATTGAGGCCTTCTCCGCGCCTTTTCGTATGTAATCCGCATCAGCGCGGCTTCCGAGAGCCATGCTTACAGCCTCTATCACTATCGATTTGCCGGCGCCGGTCTCTCCCGTTATTATGTTGAGCCCGGGCTTCAAATCGAGCTCAAGCTCTTTTATTATCGCGAAATCCTTTATGCTTATATGCGAGATCATCAGTTAAGCACCCTCTTAATTTCATCAACTATATCAGCCACAAGCTCTGTCGATCTTGCAACTACGAAAATCGTATTGTCTCCGGCAAGAGTGCCGAGTATATTTATGTCGTTCGTGAGGTCTATCGCCTCGGCCGCGGGCCCCGCGCAGCCAGAAAGAGTTTTTATAACTATTATGTTTTCGGCGCTTTCTACCGAAACGATGGTGTCCTTCATTATTTTCCTGAACTTCGCGCCCTCGCCGCCGGCGTCGCTCGGAACGGCATAGCAGGATCTGCCGCGGCGGTTCTGCTTTACGAGCATAAGATTTTTTATGTCCCGTGAAACAGTTGCCTGAGTAACATTAAAGCCTTCGGCATTGAGCAGCTCAGCCAGCTGTTGCTGAGTTTCTATATCATTGCTTTTGATAAGCTCAAGTATTTTGCTTTGCCTTGTGTAACGCATAATATCCCTTTCATCATATGCTATTTGGCGCACGCGCCGCTTGTCGCTCTGCCTGCCCGCAATCGCGCCCGCCGCTCGCAGCTTGCATCCTATGAATAATTATACAGAGATTGACAGTATTTTCAATAAACATAGAAGTCTCAGCGTGTAATTACTGTGATCACAGCATAAATGCCATACTTTGCTTTCTTTTGGGTCTGCGCGGACAGGTATTTGTGAACGGATATATATTTGCGGCCGGAACGAAAGTATAAAATATGAGATCCCGCTGCAGACTGCCCGCCGCTGAGGCTTCCAAGAGGCAGAATATATGGTATAATATTCCTTATGAAGATACTAGGTATAGACCCCGGTTACGCGATAATGGGCTATGGAATAATTGAAAAAAAGGCAAGCCGGATCTATCCCTTGGTGTACGGCTCGCTTGAAAGCGATAAGACTCTGCCCATGCCCGACAGGCTGAAGCATTTATACAGCGGTCTTATGGATATCATAGCCGAATATCAGCCCGAGGAGGCGAGCATAGAGGAGCTGTATTTTCATAACAACGCCAAGACCGCGATTTTTGTCGGCGAAGCGCGCGGAGTCGCGGTGCTTGCCTGCGCCAATTCAGGCCTCAGGATATTTGAATATACTCCTATGCAGATAAAGACCTCGGTCACAGGCTACGGCAGGGCGGATAAAAGGCAGGTACAGGAGATGGTAAAGACCATACTCGGTTTTGAAGAGATAATAAAACCCGACGATACCTCGGACGCTCTTGCGGCGGCCATAACCCATTCATATCAGGGAGAGCTCAAAAAGAAGCTCTATGAGATGAGATAGTATGCGGCGGTAATAAATCATATCTATGTAATCATAATCCGTTCAAATATAAAGATGATCTAATATCAAATATAAACATGATCCACTATATAAAAGGTAAAATCGCAGACAGGCTGCCGGGCGCGGTGGCGATCGAAAACAACGGGGTGGCGTTCCTTGTGAATGTCCCCGATAATTCTTACGCTCTGCTCGCGGAGGAAAACGAGGAGCTGATACTCTATACTCATATGAATGTGCGAGAGGACGATATAAGCCTTTACGGCTTTACCGATAAGGCGAGTCTTGCTATGTTCAGGCTGCTTATGGGGGTCTCCGGCGTGGGC
>JBHCAF010000027.1:0-2753 GCA_041798185.1 Bacillota bacterium | reverse complement strand
GTTTGCTTTGAGATATGCCGCGAGGCTTTTATACAGCTTCATCAGCTCCGGCCTGTCTCCTATGCGTATGCCGTAGGGAGGGTTCGTCACTATTATGCCGCGTTCGCAGTCGGCCTTTATATTTCTCGCGTCTTCTACGCTGAATTTTATACAGTCATCGACACCGGCTTCAATGGCGTTTTCCTTTGCGGCGCTTATCGCCCGCGGGTCTATGTCGGAGGCCTTTATGACGAAATCGGCTTTTTGATCTATGGCCCTGTAGGCAGCTTCTTTTTCTTCCGCCCAGAGCGCTTTATCTATCGCCTGCCAGCTGCGCGCGTCGAAGTCTCTGTTAAGACCGGGCGCTATATTTTTCGCCAGCATGGCCGCTTCTATCGCTATTGTCCCGGAGCCGCAAAAAGGGTCGAGAAGAAGCCGTCCGGGCTTGAAAAAGCTGAGCTGAACAAGCGCGGAGGCGAGAGTCTCCTTGATCGGAGCTCTGACATCTCTTACGCGGTAGCCCCTTTTGTGAAGCCCCGCGCCGGAGCTGTCTATCATAAGGGTGCAGATATCCTTTTGCAGCATAAATCTTACGGTATAACGGGCGCCTTTTTTGCTGAAGCGCTCTATATCGTAAACGCTTTGGAGCTTTTTTATAACAGCTTTTTCGATCACCGACTGACAGGCGGGCACGGAATGAAGCTTAGAACGCGAGGAGCTGCCTGTTATAATGAAGGCGGCGTCCTCCGGCAGCCATCTTTCCCAGTCCAGGGCCCGAGTCTGCTGAAAGAGCTCTTCAAAGCTTTCAGCCTTGAATTCTCCCATTTTAAGATATACTCTGTCGGCCGTTCTCAGCCACAGATTAGACTTGACCAGAGCCCTTTTATCGGCGCTGAAGCCTATCCTTCCGTCGCTGCTTTCACTTACGGTATAGCCCAGTTTTTCTATCTCCCGCTTCAATACGGCTTCAAGGCCGAAGACGCTTGTTGCGATGATGTTAATTTTTTCCATATTTCACCTCATACAAAATGATAACATAAAAAACCGAAAAACTTCCCCGAAAAAGCGAGTTTTTTGGGCGATAATGATTGATATATTTTTGGCAAAGTTATAAAATATAGGCGTATTACTTTGTCCAATTTTTTAGGTTGAGAAGGAGAAAAATTATGGCAAAAAAGTTTAAGACAATGGATGGCAATACAGCTGCCGGTTATGTGTCATACGCATTTACCGAAGTAGCTGCTATTTATCCTATTACGCCGTCCTCACCAATGGCTGAGACCGTAGATGATATGGCGGCCCACGGCGAGACCAACATCTTCGGTCAGAAGGTTAAGGTTATCGAGATGCAGTCAGAGGCTGGCGCTTCCGGTGCTGTTCACGGTTCGCTCGCGGCAGGTGCGCTTACCACTACCTATACCGCGTCTCAGGGTCTGCTCCTGATGATCCCGAATATGTACAAGATCGCCGGCGAGCTGCTTCCCGGAGTATTCCATGTTTCGGCAAGAACTATCGCGGCTCACGCTCTTTGTATTTTCGGAGACCATTCCGATGTTATGTCATGTCGTCAGACAGGCTTCGCGCTGCTGTGTTCATCGTCCGTACAGGAAGTTATGGACCTCGGCGGAATAGCGCATCTTGCTTCGATAGAGAGCAGCATTCCTTTCATGCATTATTTCGACGGCTTCAGAACATCTCACGAGGTGTCCAAGATCGAGCTTGTTGATTACAGCATTTACAAGAAGCTCATAAACATGAAGAAGGTTGAGGAGTTCAGAAAGAACGCTCTCAATCCCGAACATCCGAAGGTACGCGGCACAGCTCAGAACCCTGATATCTTCTTCCAGGCGAGAGAAGCCGCTCAGAAATACTATGACGCGGTTCCCGCTATAGTTCAGGAATACATGGACAAGCTCGGCGCGGAGATAGGCAGAAAATACAATCTCTTCGATTATGTCGGAGCTAAGGACGCGGAATATGTGATCGTGGCCATGGGTTCGGTATGTGAATGTATCGAAGAATACCTTGAGGTAATGCTCAAGAAGGGCGAAAAGATCGGTCTTATCAAGGTAAGACTTTACAGACCCTGGGCTCCCGAATACCTCAGAAAGGTTATGCCCAAGACAGTAAAGAGAATAGCGGCTCTCGACAGGACCAAGGAGCCCGGCGCTCTCGGCGATCCTCTCTACATGGACCTCATGACTATGTACTATGGCGAGAAGAACGCTCCCGAGATCTATGCGGTAAGATACGGACTCGGTTCCAAGGATACCACACCCGGACAGATCGCGGCGGTATACAAGAACTTAAAGGCAAAGAAGGTAAAGGATCACGCTACTATCGGTATTTACGACGATGTATACCACACATCGCTTGATGAAGTTCCCGGCGTTGTTACAGAGCCGGAAGGCACCGTATGCTGCAAGTTCTGGGGTCTCGGCTCCGACGGTACGGTAGGCGCCAACAAGCAGGCTATCAAGATCATAGGCGACAACACCGATATGTACGCTCAGGGTTACTTCAACTATGACTCCAAGAAGTCCGGCGGCGTTACCATGTCTCACCTCAGATTCGGAAAGGAAAAGATCAAGTCAACCTATCTTATCACTGCTCCGGATTATGTGGCATGCCACAACCAGGCCTATGTTTACATGTACGATGTGATCGCTGGTCTGAAGAAGGGCGGCAAGTTCCTGCTCAACACTGTATGGACAGACGAAGAGCTCGACAAGAAGCTTCCCGCAGAGCTCAAGAGATATATCGCTAACAACAAT
>JBHCAF010000026.1:0-4652 GCA_041798185.1 Bacillota bacterium | reverse complement strand
GCTTACAAGCGTCTGCAAAGCTTTCAGCATCTTTTGCTATATAAACGCAGTCCTTATAATCATTGACCTGAAGCGGCACGGGCGTGCTCACTATCGGCTTTCCTGTCGCGAGATATTCATAAAACTTCAGCGGGCTCACATCCTTTGAAAGCTCGCCGTCGCTGAAGACATTAAGACAAATATCAAAATCGCTTATTCTCTCGGGCAGCTCCTCCTGCGGAAGCAAGCCGACGAATTCTATATTCTCAAAGCATTCAAGCCTGCATGTATCAACGCCGGGAAGCCTGCGCCCTATGAGCTTGATCTCGGCGAACGGAAACTCTTTGGCGACGGCCTCTATACAGGAATAGTCTATGCACTCCTGAAGCATCCCCACAAAGCCGAATACGGTCTTTGTATTTTTCTTGGGAATAAACGCCGCCCTGTTGAAAAGCTCGTAGTTACAACCGTTGGCAACGAGAAAGCAGCGCTCGTTAAAGGCCTTCAGCCTGTCATAAAGTCCCTGCGCGGTCGCGAAGACCGTAAAGGATCTTTGCGCGAGCTCCTGCTCCATACTGTCCACGAGCAGCGGGTCAATAAGACCGGGATAGGCGGAATGCCTGTCGACGCAGTCGTATATGACTCTCTGTTCGAGCCTGTCAGGGCTTATGCCTGTCTCCCGGGCCAAGGGATCGATCAGATCGCAGACGCCGGGGAGATAAGCCCATATCCAGAAATCGTCGCCGAAGCCGTGCTTTTTCATTACAGCCGCAAGATATCGGGCAAGCCTTTTCTGGTTAAACGCGTTTATAGTCCTGTGCCTGTTGTAAAAAGGAAGCACAGGAGGCTGATTATAGACCCATATATGAGGCATAGCCTTTACGGGCGGCTTTTTATAAGCCCTTATATCGGCGCTCTTATCCTTAAGAGGCGCTATATAGCTCACAGCCGGATTGACATATATTATCTCGCAGTCTGTAAGCCTGTTCATTATATTCTGCTTTCTCGTCGGGAACGGATAATAGTTCGAGCTCGAAAGACAAAGTATTTTCCTCATTTTCATTCTCCAAGAAGCCTCGCCGCGATATCGGCGTTCTGCCTTTCAAGAAGCTGCAGCCGCCTTTTGGTCTCCTCTCCCATAGCTCTGCCGTCCTGTATGGCGGCTCTGATATTTTCCTTGAGCTTTTCCGCGCTGAGCTCTTCCAGCTCTATCAGTCTTTTGGCGCCGGAGTCCTTGATAAAGCTTGAGACCTTAAGATCATATGATATGCCGAGCACGGGAGCTCCTCCCGAAGCGGCGAAGACCAGCGAGTGAAGTCTCATCCCGACAACGAGCTCCGCGCTTGCGAGCATGCCGCGCAGCTCTTCTATGCTGTGACGCCGCAGCGAAACTATATGTCTGCATTTAAGTCTTCCGGCTATCTCGCGGGCGATCGCAAGATCGCGGGGATATTCCATAGGCAGAAATACCGGTGTAAGCCCCAGCTCCGAATAAGCATATTCGGCGGCTTCGGTCACAGGGCTGTAATCATTGAATTTATCCCAGGCTCTGAGACAGAAAATGATCTTCCGCTCGTCGGGCTCGGCCCCTATGGAAAGAAAGCTCTGGCGAACAGTCTCGCCGTCCACAGAAGGAAGATTGACAGTAGGGTCGGCGGCAAGCACTATTTCAGGTCTTATCACGCCCATTTCCTTAAGCAGCTCTACAGAAACGCTGTCGCGAAGACTTATCACATCTACAAGCTCGTTGAGCACCCTTGCGGTTTTTCTTCGGTTTCCGGCCTTGCTTATCGGCCCTATGCCGCAGCCGTACATCTCGATTTTAGAGCCTGCTCTTGCGGCGGCCCTTATTGCGTAGAGATAAAAGAGCAGGGATCTTGTAGAGGTAACATCCTGTATCAGCGTGCCCCCGCCCGATATGAACAGCTTTGTTTTGCGAAGAGCCCTGTGGAGCTTGAATATATCAAATATAAAAAACGAATTCACATGATTCTGAAGCCGCGTTTCCATAGGCTTTCTCGACATGACATAAATGGGCATATCCTCGTCTATGCCGCGCAGGCTGCTTATTATTGCCTTAAGTATAGCTTCATCGCCCGCGTTGCCTTTTCCGTAAGCGCCGCAGAGCACTGCTCCCCGCCGTCCTTTTTTGCGGCTGCGCCTCAGCACGGTCTCATAGATATCCTGCTGGTCGCGGCGCATCCTTTCTACGGAATATTCGGACTTCGCCTTATCGTGCAGCTTTACGGCAAGGCTCCGCCTGAGAGCTTCGTCAGCTGCGAGCCTCAGTATATGCCCCGCAAGAGCTTCGTGATCTCCCGGTTCAAAAAGCAGCCCCGTCTCGCCGTCCTTTATGAGAAGCGGTATTCCCCCCACATTGCTCGCTGCCGCGGGCACGAACTGCGCCGCCCCCTCAAGAAGCGAGTAGGGAAAGGTCTCCGAAAGAGAGCATAAAACATTTATATCTATGCGCCTGAAATAGCTTCGCATATCAGATACCCAGCCCTCAAAGCGAACAAAGGGGCTTATTCCCAGCTCATCGGCCAGCTTTTTCAGCCTGAGCTCCTCTTCGCCGGTTCCCGCTATCGAGAGCCTCAGCCTGCTGTCCGTTTTACGGGCAAGCGCAAAGGCTTTCAAAAGGGTCTGCATATCCTTTACGGGATTGAGCCTCGCCGCTATTCCTACGGTCAAAGTATCTCCGGTATCACAAGCTGCGGCGCGGCCAGCCGCGCCGTCAGCATCACAGACGCAGACGCTTTCTCCTGCCGGTTTCTCGCGTCCTGATATACCGGCGATTTTACGGCGTATATCATCATAGCTTAGATCATCGAACTCTATCGCGTTGAAAACGGTAAATATCCTCTGCGGGTCGAAATTTCTCGATATCAGTATATCCCGCAGTCTTGACGCTACCGTAATATAATAATCCATGCGCCGAAGCGCCCAGCGGTTGGCATTGCCGAAGCTGATATTCCTGATCGGAGCTCCCATATAATCAAGCTCGGGGTCGGAATGAACGGTGCTTATGACGGGAATACCTGTCTTCTGCTTCATAAGCACTCCGAGAAGATTCGCCTTTGAGCCGTGGCAGTGTATCAGGTCGGGTCTGAAATCCCCGACCTGCTCAAGCGCAAAGCGCCGCGCGGCAAAAAAGCCCTCCTTTTCGCTTATGATACGCACATCTATGCCCATGGCCGCCGCGTCATCGGCGGTCTCGCCCCTGCGAAAGCAGAGCAGACGAAGAGAATTATCTTTCGACAATTCTCTTGCTACTGTCAATATATGAGGTTTTGCTCCGCCGCGGTCACCGCCGGCGTAAAAGATCAGTATTCTCAATTGAGCTCGTATAGTATTTTGGCGACCTGCGCCCTTGTTATCTTTCCTTCGGGATCTATTTTGCCGTCGGAACCTGAAACTATGCCCTGCTTAACAAGCAGCTGCACATACGGATAAGCCCAGACCGCAACGGAATCGCTGTCCTTGAACTCCGAAAGCTCCGCGGATTCGTAGCCGCTTCCGAGCAGCTTTCCGATAACAGTCATTACCTCCTGGCGGCTTATGGAGGCCTTGGGCTTAAATACCGAAACGCCGTCCTTGGTGCTGCCGCTCATTATCCCCAGGGATACCGCCGCCTTTACATAGGGAAGAGCCCAGTCGGCTATATCCGCGCTGTCGGCAAAGCTGAGCTCGCAGCTCTCGTGCTGAGAAAGCTCAATGCCCATAGCCGCAACAACGACCTTCGTGAATTCCTGTCTGGTCATATTTTCCGAGGGCTTATAATAGCGCTTGTCGTTTTTAACAACTCCCGATATTATGTTGTTTCTGTATAGGTATTCCGCGTATTTAAGCGCCCAGTCCGAGGCGCTCATATCCGCAAATATGGGCGCCGCGGGCTCTGAGCCTTGAGCGTCCTCCGGGCTTCCGCCCTCTGAAGACGCTGCCGGAGCCATAACATCTATGGCCTTTCTTGAAATGTGGCCCCTGTCGTTTGTGACCTTGATCACCGCGTGGTGCAGCAGTCCGTCGCCGGCGACCGGTACCGTCAGCTGACCGCTTTCCGCGGCATAGCCGAATTCCATATCTCTGCCGTCGAGCGTGAGTCTTATGTTCGCGGCGCTGAAGCCCTTTTCAAGCGGGTCTTTTATATCAGCTTTTATAAAACCGTCGGCATAGACCGCTTCTACAAGCGGCCAGTCCGATACGAGCTTGAGCTTAAGAGATGCACTCTTTCCGTTGACAGACGCGGTCAGCACGCCCTCTCCCGCGAGCGAAGAGCTCTTCAAAAGACCGTTCTCTATGCTTCCGAGACTCGCGTCAAGCTGATAGCTGAGCGACGCGGGGTCAAGCCTGATCGGATACCAGTGAGTATCGACAGCCTTGAATCTGATCTCCTCCTCGCCGTCAGTCACGACTATTATCTCTGCCGGGTCTGCTATGAGCTTCGCAATCTCGCCGCTCGGCGTAAGATTATTTTTGAAGCATATATAATTGGCGCAGGATCTAAGCTTGCTGCCCGAGCTTACATTTATCTGCTCATTCGCCTCGTTTCCCGGTATGGTCGCGAAGAGCTGAGTGGAGGCGCCTCCGTCAAGATTCAGGGCGCTGACGCAGCCAAGCTGGCTCATGCGCCTTGCAAGCTCCGTGAGACTGAGTCCCTTTGAGCCGCCCGCCTC
>JBHCAF010000025.1:0-7418 GCA_041798185.1 Bacillota bacterium | reverse complement strand
TCTTTGATGAAAAGATATGCGGCTCCTTCCATCTCACTCCGGGAAGAAGCTACGACGACGCGGATAACGGCAATAAGTCTTCCGTACACTGGGATCTTGTTTATATACAGCGCCCCGAATACGGCGGCGGAGAAATATGGTTCGACGGCGAGCTCATAAGAAAAGACGGGCTCTTCGTTCCCGAAGACCTCAAGTGCCTGAATCCGGAGAATCTTAAATAAGCACCGCAGCGGGAGATCCCGCAGCGACGCGGCGCTTGCTAAAATCGTCAGATTTGTTATAATTGTGTCGTGCTCCGCGAAGAGGCGGAGCGCGACATATTTTTATTCAGGCTTGCGATTTTCGCGCGTACGCAGGTGCGCTGAAATTTCTCGCCCGGATATTCAGATCAACAGAGCTCATCAAGAGAGGCTGAGGGAATGGCCCTGTGAAGCCCGGCAACCTGTTAGGCGCGTTTTAAGACGAGCCGAACGCTGGTGCCAAATCCTGCTCGCGAAGGCGAGAAAGATGAGAAGAAAGATGAGCTCCTTTGAAGGCTTAGGCCGAAAGGAGATTTTTTATGGCTCAAATCAGAAAAACAAACTTCAAGATACTTTTTACAAGCGAGTCCGTTACAGAAGGGCATCCGGATAAGATCTGCGATCAGATATCCGACGCCGTTTTGGACTCGGCTCTTCAGAAAGACAAAAATTCAAGAGTCGCCATTGAGACAAGCGTCACCACGGGGCTTTGCAATATCATGGGTGAAATGACGACCGAGGGCTACATAGACATAATGGATATAGCCCGCGGCGTGATAGCGGATATAGGCTACAACAAGGACGAATACGGCTTTCCCGCGGAAAGCTGCGGCATCAATGTCAGCGTTCACAGTCAGAGCTCCGACATAGCTCTCGGCACCAACGACAAGGTCGGTGGAGCCGGGGATCAGGGCATAATGTTCGGTTACGCCTGCGACGAAACTCCGGAGCTTATGCCTCTTCCGATAAGTCTTGCTCACAGGCTGGCGCTGAAGCTTTCAGAGCTCAGAAAAAGCGGCGAGATCGCCTATTTAAGACCCGACGGCAAAACTCAGGTGACGGTGGAATACGGCGAGGACGGCAGACCCGTTCGGGTAGATACCATAGTCGTATCGACGCAGCACGATCCCGATGTGAAGCTTTCGAGGATCAAAAAAGATATGCTTGAAAAGCTTATCAAGCCGGTGGTGCCGGAAAATCTGATCGACCGCAGGACTAAATACTATATCAATCCGACAGGGCGCTTTGTAATAGGAGGCCCCGCCGGAGACAGCGGGCTTACGGGCAGAAAAATCATAGTAGATACCTACGGCGGCTACGCGAGACACGGCGGCGGAGCCTTCAGCGGCAAGGATCCCACCAAGGTGGACAGAAGCGCCAGCTACGCGGCGAGATGGGCGGCGAAAAATGTTGTGGCCGCGGGTCTTGCAGGGCAGTGCGAAATACAGCTCGGCTACGCGATAGGAATAGCGGAGCCCGTGTCCGTGATGGTCGACACAAAGGGCAGCGCGAGAGAAGGCCTGAACGATCTTCAGATCGCCGAGGCTGTGAGCAAGGTCTTTGACTTTACGCCCGCCGGCATAATCAGAGACCTCGGGCTTCGCAGACCCATATACCGAAAGACGGCGGCCTACGGGCATTTCGGGCGCGAGGATCAGGGCTTCTCATGGGAGAAATGCAATAAAACAAAACAATTACAGAAAGCCCTGAAATAGGCTGAATAACACTCTGTTATGTTATAATAGAGTGTTATTTTATTGAGTAAAGCTTAACTTTGATATAGAGGCAAAAGATATGGGATTCATGAAAGCTATATTCGGAGATCCGAATGAAAAAGAGATCAGAAAGATAGAAAAGATCGTCGCGGGCATAGAGGCTCTTGACGAAAGTATGCAGGCGCTCTCCGACGAAGAGCTCAGGGCTAAGACAGACGAATTCAGGCGGCGCCTTGCGGACGGAGAAACTCTTGACGGCATATTGCCGGAAGCCTTTGCCGTGTGCCGTGAGGCCTGCTTGAGAGCGCTCGGCATGAAGCCCTTCCATGTTCAGCTCATAGGCGGCGTTGTTCTTCATCAGGGCAATATAGCGGAGATGAAGACAGGTGAGGGCAAGACCCTTGTGGCGACTTTACCTGTGTATCTTAACGCGCTCGAGGGCAAGGGCGTTCATGTTGTTACCGTGAACGATTATCTCGCGAAGCGCGATGCCGAGTGGATGGGCAGAGTTTATAATTTTCTCGGACTCAGCGTAGGCTGCGTTGTTCATGAGCTTCACGGGATCGAGCGTCAGGCGGCTTACCGCTGCGATATAGTCTACGGGACCAACAATGAATTCGGCTTTGATTATCTGCGTGACAATATGGTCACCTATAAAGAGCAGCTCATGCAGCGCGAGCTCAACTATGCCATAGTGGACGAGGTGGACTCTATACTCATAGACGAGGCCAGAACTCCGCTCATAATATCGGGCACGGGTTCGGAATCTACCGAGCTTTATAAGCAGGCTGACAGCTTTGTAAGAGGCCTCAGAGGACGAATCATAAGTCAGGATGAAAAGACCGGAAACAATCCCATATTCGGCGCGAATCCTACGGACAGTGACGAGCTGAACAAGGGCTACGATTACAGCGTTGACGAAAAGGAAAAGTCCGTGGCTTTGACAGAGGAAGGCATAGACAAGGCGGAGCGCTATTTCAAGATAGAAAATTTCACCGATCCGGAAAATATGGATGTCAACCATCATGTTCTGATAGCGCTCAAGGCTCACGCCATAATGCACAAGGACATAGATTATATCGTGAACGAGGGCGAGGTGAACATAGTCGATGAGTTCACCGGCCGCATAATGTACGGCAGAAGATACAGCGACGGTCTTCATCAGGCGATAGAGGCCAAAGAGGGGATAGAGGTAAGAAGCGAATCCAAGACTCTTGCCACGATCACCCTGCAAAACTATTTCAGGATGTACGGGAAGCTTGCCGGAATGACCGGTACCGCCAAGACCGAGGAAAGCGAATTCCTTGAGATATACAATATGAATGTCGTCGAGATACCGACCAACAAGCCGGTGATACGAGAAGATCTTCAGGACAGCGTATACGCTGATCAGAGAGCAAAATATAAGGCCGTAGTAGAGCAGATAGCTGAGCGCCACGCGGGCGGGCAGCCTGTCCTTGTCGGAACCGTATCGGTGGAAAAATCCGAGATGCTTTCCGAGCTTCTTAAAAAGCGCGGCATAAAGCACAATGTGCTCAACGCCAAGCAGCATATGCGCGAGGCCGAGATAGTTGCCGAAGCCGGTAAAAAGAACGCGGTGACCATAGCAACCAATATGGCAGGTCGAGGTACCGATATCCTTCTGGGCGGCAGCGACGCCACCCCCGAGGAAAGAGAAGAGGTGCGCGCTTTGGGCGGGCTTCATATAATCGGCACCGAAAGACACGAGGCGCGCCGAATAGACAATCAGCTGCGCGGGCGCTCTGGGCGTCAGGGAGACCCGGGCTCGAGCCAGTTTTTCATAGCTCTTGACGATGACCTTATGAGGCTGTTCGGCGGAGACCGTATACAGACGGTGATGAGCCGTCTCAGCGTTGACGACGAGCCGCTTGAAGCCGGCATACTCACGAGGACCATAGAAAGCGCACAGAAAAAAGTCGAGGGCAGGAACTACGGCATACGCCGCTATGTGCTGCAATACGACGATGTAATGAACCGCCAGCGTTCGACTATCTATGAGGAAAGACGCCGTGTGCTTGACGGCGAGGATCTTCGGGATCATGTCCTCAATATGCTGCGCGATGTGGCGGGCGAGATCGCCCAGTATGCCGAGGCGGGGCGCAGCATGGGAGAAACGGCCGACCTCAGTGAAAAGATAAAATTCTACTGCCCGCAGTTCGATTTCTCGGCGCTTGGCGAAAATACCGATACCGACAGCATATACGCGGGTCTTCTTGCGGCTTATGAAAAGAAAGAAGCGGAAATCGGAAGCGAGCTCATGCGCGAGATAGAGCGTATGCTGCTGCTCAGGATAGTAGATACAAAGTGGATGGATCATATAGACGCAATGGAGGATCTTAAGACAGGAATAGGTCTTCAGTCCATAGGACAAAAAGACCCTGCCCAGGCTTATGCCAACGAGGGCGGCGATATGTTCGAGCTCATGGTAAAGTCTATATGTGACGATATGATAAGATACGCGCTTGCGGTAAGCGTCAATACAAACGCCGAACGCCGTGCGGTCGTCGATCTTAGCGCAGGCTCGGAGAGGCACAGCGAGGCCGCCCGCATGGGCGGCGCTGCGGAAGGCCCCACAGGAGTAGGCGGAGCCCCTAAGGCGGCGCCCAAGGAGGCCCGTGACGGAAGTCACGAGCCCGCGCGCAGAACGGCCCCGAAGGTCGGGCGCAATGACCCCTGCCCCTGCGGGAGCGGGAAAAAATATAAGAACTGCTGCGGCAGAAATCAGTAAAAGAGCTTTTGCTTCCGGCGCGGTCTTCCGTGCCTATCACTGCCAACAGCTGTTTAGGGAGAACGGATAAAATGGAAATAGCAGAGAATTTGAAAAGCGGTATAAACGCGGGCGCGGAGACTCTGGGGAAACTCAGAGACTCTCTTTGACATATCATCTATCGAACTGAGACTTAAGGATATAGGCTTTGAGATCGAGACGCCGGGTTTTTGGGACGATATAGAAAGAGCTAATAAGCTGCTCAAGGAAAAAAGCGCTCTTGAAAAAAGCATTGCGGAGTACGATGAGTGCGTCAAGCTTTTGAATGACGCCGGTGAATTTGTTGAGCTCGAAGAGGCTGAGGCCGCGCGTGAAAGCTATGAGGAGTTTTTAAGACTCAGCGACGCGCTCAGGATAAAAACCTTGCTCAGCGGAGAATACGACGCGAACAACGCGATAGTCAAGATAAACGCCGGTACCGGAGGGCTCGACGCCCAGGACTGGGCCGATATGCTGCTTCGTATGTATGTCAGGTATTTCGAGTCCAAGGGCTGGGAAAGCAAGCTGCTCGATATTCAGCCGGATCCCGAGGCGGGGATAAAATCTGCTACGCTTCTTGTAAGCGGCGACTACGCCTACGGATATCTCAAGGTAGAACGCGGCGTTCACAGACTTGTCAGAATATCGCCGTATAACGCGAACGGCAAGCGCCAGACCAGCTTCGCGAGCATCGATGTCATCCCCGAAATGCCGGACGATATAGAAATAGATATAGACGAAAAGGATCTCAGGATAGATACCTACCGCAGCTCCGGCGCCGGAGGGCAGCATGTAAACAAGACCGATTCGGCGATAAGAATAACTCATATCCCCACGGGAATAGTAGTCACCTGCCAAAACGAGCGCTCGCAGCTTCAAAACAAGAATTACGCGATGCGTATGCTCTATTCAAAGCTTCACGCTATAGCGCAGCAGGAGCATAAGGAAAAAATAGGCGATATCACAGGCGACCACAGCCAGATAAGCTGGGGAAGCCAGATAAGAAATTATTTTCTGCATCCCTATACCTTGGTCAAGGATGCCAGAACCGGTTACGAGAGCTCAAACGCCCAGGCCGTTCTGGACGGAAACATCGAGGCTTTCATAAACGCGGCTCTCAACGACGCCGCGGCGCAGTGATATTTCGGGAGGGCGCTATGTCTGAAAAAAGCGAGTATAAGCGCAAAAAAAACATAATGGTCGGCGTTGCCTACGCGGCGCTTGCCGTTGCCGTTTATGTGGCGATTTTCCGTTATTTCATATATGTGGCATGGCCTTTTGCGATAGCTCTGTTTATAGCTATGGCCCTGCACCGTCCGACGGTCTTCATCGCCAGAAAGATACACATTTCCGAAAAGCTGAGCGCGGCAATAACAACGGCGCTGTTTTATGTCATCGTGATAGGCGTTGTGGTCTTGATAATCATCAAGGCCTTCTGGTCGATCGCCGCATGGGCCTCCAATCTGCCGGACCTGTACGAGCAGGGCGTTGAGCCATTTATAGAGGACATCTTTGACTGGTACCGCGACGAGGCCGGCGGGATCGCAGGCTCCGCGTATCTTGAAAATCTCGGAGATATAATACTCGAGCGCTTGAAGGCTGTCGTAAGATGGCTGTCCAACACTACTGTCGGCATAGCTCAAAAGTCGGCGATAATGCTGCCCAAGGCTTTGCTCGGTACTATATTCATGATAATAAGCAGCTTCTTCATATCTATGGATTACAGAAGGATAGCGCACTTTTTCATGAGCCAGCTCAACCCCAATCAGCAGCAGATAGCGGTCAGCGCGAAGGAACATCTCTCTGTAAGCATGGGTAAAATGGTCGTGAGCTACAGCATAATAATGTTCATAACATTTTGCGAAATGAACATAGGGCTTCGCATACTTCATGTTGCAAACCCGACTGTGGTGGCCCTTGTTATAGCTATTTTCGATATATTGCCGGCTTTGGGAACAGGCGGCATAGTGATACCGTGGATGCTTATAGAGCTTATTTCCGGAGATTACCGGACGGCCCTCGGGCTTCTGATAATATACGCCGCGGTGACGACGGTAAGAAATATCCTTGAGCCCAAGATAGTTGGCAACAGGCTCGGCGTTCATCCGGTGCTCATGCTGATGTCTATCTATTTGGGCGCCTGGCTTCTCGGGCCTTTGGGTATATTTATACTGCCCTTTACAATAATAATCATAAAAAAGCTCAACGAAACGGGGCTCGTGCATATATTCAACACACCCGACGACGGCTGGGACGGGAAATAGCCCGCAGACGCAAAAAGCTTTTTTTATTATCACACAGCCGCCGTTTTATTTGATATAATAGACGGGCTGTGGATATGCTGGCGTGGCTCAATGGTAGAGCAGCGCATTCGTAATGCGCAGGTTGGTGGTTCGATTCCGCTCGCCAGCTCCAATTTCGGATATTCCGTAAGAGTAAGAAAAATGAAAGAATATGATGTTGTGATCGTCGGCGCGGGCCCCGGAGGAATATTCTCCGCCTACGAGCTTGCCGGGCTTGACCCGAAGCTTAAGATTGCCGTCCTTGAGAGCGGAAGTCCGCTCGCTGACAGGCACTGTCCTATCGCCGATAAAAAAGTTACAAAATGTATAAATTGCGCGCACTGCGCGATAATGTCCGGCTTCGGCGGTGCCGGAGCTTTTTCTGACGGAAAATATAATATTACGAACGATTTCGGAGGCACTCTATACGAGCATATAGGCAAAGAAAGAGCAATAAAGCTCATGGAATATGTCGATGAAATAAACTGCCGTATGGGCGGAGCGAAAACAAAAATGTATTCGACCGCCGACAGCCGCTTCAAAAAGCTCTGTATGCAGAACGAGCTTTATTTGCAGGAGGCTCGCGTTCGTCATCTCGGAACGGATATCAACAGTCTGGTTCTGAGCAATATAT
>JBHCAF010000024.1:0-14652 GCA_041798185.1 Bacillota bacterium | reverse complement strand
GAGCGGGCGATACGCGCTTATGAACGATATAGATCTCAATGGCTATGACTGGATCCCGATAGAGTTCAGAGGACTCTTTGAGGGAAACGGTCATACGATTATGAACATACATATAAGAAGTCTTTCAGAAAATACAGGGCCGGTCTATGATTGCAACCATAAGCCATATTACGCTCATTTCGGCGGGTTTTTCAGCTCTCTTGAAAGCGCCGAGGTCCGTGATCTTGTCCTTATGAACGCGGATTATCGCTTCGAGTGCGGCGGGGAATGTGCTTTTACAGGAGCTCTTGCGGGATATGTTTTCGATTCCTTTATCGTTAATGTCAGCGTCTACGGCCGTTCGTATATGTCCTCTGCCGCGAAATGCTGGGGAAGCGGAGGCTTTGCAGGCTACGGCGGCAGCAGCATGATCCTCGGATGCACTTCGAGCATGAGCATAAGCATGGCGGATCTCGATGAGGAATATAAGGACGAGCAGTTCATGGGCGGAGCCTACGCGCTCGGCTATATCGACCTGCTTTCAAACCGCGTATTCATCAACGGCTACAGCATGGAGCACGGCTATGTCCATGACGGAGGGCTTGTCGGCTCTTATTACAAATATGACGGCTGCGAAAAAAAAGGCATTATTTCGGAAAACAGTGTCGACGGCAAGATCAGCTTTTTTGAGAACAACAAGAACAGACGGGCCTATTGCAGCGCCTATATAGGCGAGATCATGGACTGGTCCCTTGATATGGACGGGAACACTCAGAATTTTGTTCGTGATGAGATATATGATTACGGCAAAACCATAGAGCCGCACTGGGACTGCGCTTATCCTAAGATGGTCGAGACCGTGATCGAAAGCAATTACGGAGCATACGGCTGCACACTGCACAGCTGTGAGAACTGTGATTACGCGTACAGCGATAATTATAAGCCTTTTAAGATACGAGCCGAAAAATGCGCTATCAGGATCGAGCCCCCGGCCAAGAGCTTTTATGCGGGCGAGTGCTATAATCTGAGCCTGATTTTCACGCCGGAAAATGCCGACCCCGTAAGTTGTGAGCTTGTTTCGGACAACGAGGCGGTTGCGGTCAGCTATGAA
The DNA here is from genome assembly GCA_041798185.1 of Bacillota bacterium. Lineage (GTDB taxonomy): Bacteria > Bacillota > Clostridia > Peptostreptococcales > Anaerovoracaceae > UBA1764. Next base: position 13,562 of record JBHCAF010000024.1, on the reverse strand, counting down.
GGCGGCATTCTTTATATAAAGGACAAGGGGCTTGCCCATATCACGGCAATAATAGACGGAGAGCCTATGGCTGTGGTCGACATCGACGCCGGCTCGAGATCCGACAAGGCGGTCAGGGAATACGGCGTATACGCCGCAATGGCGTCTTCGGTGCTTGCGGCTGTTTGTGTCGCTTTTCTAAGAAAGAAGAAAAAATAAATACCATGAAAAGCTTAACTCATCTTTACAGAATAGGGCGGGGACCGTCGAGCTCACATACTATGGGGCCCGCGAGAGCCGCGGCCTTTTTCAGGGAGAGCAATCCCGAGGCGGACAGCTTCAGGGCGGTTCTTTATTCATCTCTTGCGAAGACTGGAAAGGGTCATATGACCGATGCCGTAATAAGGGACAGCTTCGCGCCTCTTCCCTGTGATATAGTCTTTGACGCGGAGCTTAACGAGGGGCTTGAGCACCCTTGCGCTCTTGATTATTTTGCGTACAGCGGCGGCAGAGAAATAAACAGCATAAGAGTTTACAGCATAGGCGGCGGCGCCATACGGATAGTCGGCAAGACTTATGAGGAGCCCGATGAGTTGTATCCTCATAACAGCTTCAGCGAGCTTGCCGCGTACTGCCGTGAAAAAAATATTCGTCTGTGGCAATATGTCGAGGAGATGGAGGGCCCTGATATATGGGGCTATCTGTCGGAGGTATGGCAGGTCATGAAGCAGTCGATAACAGACGGTCTCGCGGCGGAGGGGATACTTCCGGGAGGACTTGATGTTCACAGAAAAGCAGGGCTGCTCTTCAATCAGTACAAATCAGGGGAAGAACCTGAAACAAAGGAAAACAGGACGGTATGTTCATACGCCTTCGCCGTTGCCGAGCAGAACGCCGGCGCGGGGATCATAGCTACCGCGCCTACCTGCGGGTCCTGCGGAGTTGTGCCTGCGGTGCTCTACTATTTTCAGCAAAAGCTGGCGCTGCCGGACAGGATAATACTTCAAGGTCTTGCCGCTGCCGGAATAATAGGCAATGTGATAAAGAGCAATGCCTCGATATCCGGGGCGGAATGCGCCTGTCAGGCCGAGATAGGCTCAGCCTGCTGTATGGCTGCGGCCGCTCTCGGAGAGATAAAGGATAAAAGCATAGCTCAGATAGAATGTGCCGCGGAAATAGCTATGGAGCATATGCTTGGGCTCACCTGTGACCCTATCGACGGTCTTGTGCAGATACCCTGCATAGAGCGGAACGCGGTCGCTGCCATGAGGGCCATAAACGCCATGTCGCTTGCCGAATTTCTGACAGAAACGAGCAAGCTTTCGTTTGATACGGTCGTCAAAACAATGTACGAGACCGGGCGGGATCTCGGCTGCGGCTATCGCGTGACCGCGGAGGCCGGGCTTGCGAAATATTATTCCAAGCATAAGGATTCGCGCTGAGACGAGGCGGAGCTTCTCTGCGCTATGATAGCTGCTTCGCATTAAAACTTGCCGGGCCGCTGGGCGGCGAAAAAGTATATACTGTTTATAAGCTTATTTTAAGGAGAATAAAAATGAAAGAGTTAAAGATCGGAACAAAGGGCAGGGCGGACGCCGTCGTGACCCATGAGAACAGCGCCGCCGCGTGCGACCCGTCGCTTCCCGAAGTTTTCAGCACGCCCAAGCTTGTCGAGCTTATAGAGGCCGCAGGCATACGGGTGCTTGAATCGGTATATGACGAGAACGAGCTCAGCGTGGGCGTTGCCGTGAATATAGTGCACATGGCTTCAAGCCCGCTTGGAATGAAGGTATATGCCGAGGCTGAGGTCGCGGAGATAAACAGAACAAAGATAGTGTTTAATGTGACCGCCTTTGATGAAAAGCAGCAGATATGCAAGGGCTCTCATACCAGGGCCGTGGTCGACAAGGCTATGTTTTCAAAATGAAGACTGCGATAATAGCGGCTTATCTTGTATGGAATCTTGCGGTTTTTCTTATATACGGATATGACAAGTCTCAGGCGAGGCGATCCGCGGAGCGCGTTTCCGAGAAGTTTCTGCTGTCTGCGGCGGCCGCTTTCGGCGGCGCCGGAGCCTACGCGGGGATGCAGATATTTCGTCATAAGACGAAGCACGGGAAGTTCATAATACTGCTACCCGTTTTTGCCGCCGCGCAGATCTTTATCATGGGCTTCCTGCTGTCAAAGCTCGCGTTTGCCGGATAATATCATAAGGGAGCTTTATGAGCGGTATCAGAATCAAACAATACAGCCTGCTGAACTGGCTGCTCGGAAATATAATATGTTCGCTCGGCGTGGCCTTGAGCACTAAAGCCGATTTCGGTCTTTCAATGATAGGAGCCTGTCCGTATATAATCCATGTGTGGCTGCGCGACAGCTTCGCCTGGTTTACTCAAGGGACGGCGGAATATTTTGTCGAGGCCGCGGTGCTTATTGCCGCCTGCGTTATAATAAGGCGTTTCAGGCTGAGCTATCTCCTCAATTTTTTAGAAGCTCTTGTGATAGGCGCGGCGATCGATATTTGGTTCGGCTTAATGGGCGGAAATATGCCCTTTGAAGCGCTGAATATCAGGATCGCGGCCTTTGTGCTCAGCATATTAATAACGGCGCTTGGAGTCGCCTTTTTCTTCAGGACGGATATGCCTCTTCAGACCTACGACTTTGCGGTCATAAAAATAGCGGAGCGCTACGGCATAGCCGAAAAGAAAGTGAAATTCTGTAACGATATTACAATGCTTGCCGTTGATATAGCTTTGGCCCTGGGTCTCACGGGAAGGCTCACCGGCATCGGCATCGCGACATTTATTTCCGCGCTTGTAAATTCGGCCGTTATAAATATGTGGGGCTCGCTTATTGACAGAGTGCAAAAGCGGCCGGAAAAATCATAGCTTTCGGAGCTTATTATGCAAGGTGATAACGGGCGCGTAGACCGCGTGATCTTACATTGTGATATGAACAGCTTCTTTTGCAGCGTGGAGCTGCTTGAGAGGCCCGAGCTTAAAGATAAGCCTGTGGCGGTAGCCGGCTGCTCCGACGACAGGCACGGTATCGTGCTTGCGAAAAATCAGATCGCCAAAGAGCGCGGCATAGTGACGGCTGAAACCGTGAACTCGGCGCGCAGAAAATGCCCCGGGCTTGTGCTTCTGCCTCCGCACCATGAAAAATATTCGCATTATTTTTCAGTGATAAATAATATATATCTTCGCTTCAGCGATATGGTGGAGCCTTTTTCCGTTGATGAGAGCTGGATAGATATCACCGGCAGCCTTAAGCTTTTTTCAAAAAGCGGCATAGAGCTTGCCGATTGTATAAGAAAGACGGTATATAAAGAAACGGGGCTTACGCTTTCCGCGGGAGTCTCGTATAACAAGGTCTTCGCGAAAATGGGAAGCGACTATAAAAAGCCCGACGCGACGACCGAGATAAGAAGAGATAATTTCAAGGAGCTTCTGTGGGGGCTGCCTGCCGGAGAGCTGTTTTTTGTAGGCAGAGTGACTGCGAAAAAGCTTGCCGCGATGAATATAAGAAGCATAGGCGATATAGCCAACGCCGATCTTCGCCTTTTGGAACAGGCTTTCGGAAAGCACGGCGTTTTGCTTCACGGCTATGCGAACGGGGAGGACGATGCTCCCGTCGCCCGCTGGGGCGAGCGCAGGGAGACGAGATCCGTGGGCAACGGGATAACCTTCAGGCGAGATCTTAAGGGCGAGGCGGATATCAGGACGGCTGTTACCGCGCTTTCGGGGAGGGTGGCGGCAAGGCTGAAAAAACACGGCTTTCGCTGCAGAGGCGTCAAGATAGATATAAAGACGCCTGAATTCATTTCGATATCAAGGCAGCGGCAGCTTGCTGAAGCCAGCGATCTTTCCTCCGACATATATTCGGCGGCTATGGAGCTCATGGCCGATAACTGGGTGCTCGAAAGCCCTATAAGGCTGCTTACTCTCACCGCGATAGACATAATAGAAAAGGGCGAGGAATATACTACGCAGCTCAGCCTTTTCGACAGCGGAGAAGAGCGGGCAAACCGTGAAAAAGAAAAGGCGCTTGAAGCGGCGCTCGGTAAAATAAGAGATAAGCACGGCTATTCGTCCATAACTCAGGCGAGTCTCATAGATAACGATCTGGGCATACGCATAGAAGAGTGGTAGGCGAAAGCGCTGTTTGTTCCCGCTTTTCGCGGGTTTTGATAAAAGAGTGGTAAAAAAGTGATACGAAATTTAAGAGAGCTGGGCGGTATGCGCGCGGCTGACGGAAGAAAAATAAAAAAGAACAGATTGTTCAGGTCGGCTATGCTGAACAAGGCCGACGGAAAAGATATCGAGTGGCTAAAAGCGCGCGATGTAAGGCTCGTGGTAGATATAAGAACGGCCGGCGAGGCTGAAAGAAACTCCGACGCCTTTCTCGGCGATATAGGATATGTGAATCACTATCTTCAGGATGAGACAAATACGGAGGGGCTCAATTTCAGAGAGCTCAGCCGGCGGATAATAGCTGCTGAAAGCGAGGAGGCGCGGCTTGCCATGGTGCCCGGTATGAGCACCGTGTATTCCGAGATGATAAATATCGATTATTCAAGGCGCAGATTCTGCGAGCTGATAAGGCTGATAGTATCGCACAGGAACGGAGCTTTGCTTTTCCACTGTACCTCCGGAAAGGACAGGACGGGCATGACGGCGGCAATGCTGTGTACGATACTCGGAGCTGAGCGTGACGATATATATAAGGATTATTACCTTTCGCTGGAGCATGCGAAGTGGGAGGGCGAGCAAATGCGTCCTATATTTAAGGCCTCCGGGGCCAGCGATGTTCTTGCGGACAGGCTCGCCTCTCTTTTTACCGTTGATTCAAGTTTTCTCGACGCGTTTTTCAGGGCTATTGAAGAAAGGTGCGGCAGCACCGAGGCGTTCATACGAGATGAGATAGCTCTCGGCGAGACCGATATAGAATCGTTCAGGAATTGGGCTCTTGAGTGAGAGCTCTTCTTCGGAGGGCTCTTGGCTTATTGGCAAAAAATCGAGCCTGCCGATAGAAAATAAGGTATAATAATAAATTATGAGATTACTTACAGTTATATCGGCAATTATTATGGCCGCAGCCGGAGCTTTCAGCTTTGCGTATTATATGAACGGGTATGCGGGAGTCGCCCTCATCCTGGGCCTTGCGGCGTTCATAAGCGGTCTTTGCAACATTATTTCATATGGTCTGGGTTTCAGAAAAAGCATTCTTCCGGAAACGGTGCTCACGGAGGGTCTTTTTTCCCTCGCTTTGGGCTTTCTGGCTGTCGCCGGGCTCATACCGGATAACGGGATACTGATATATTACGGCATATGGATGTGTATGTGCGGACTTTGCAGATTTTCAGAGGCTCTTGCCGTAAGCAAAATCAACCCGCGCAACTGGTTCGCGGTGCTTCCGCTCGGCATAGTCAATGCCCTTATAGGCTTTGTGATGATAGTTCCGGAGCTTCATTCCCAGTTCGAATTCGATTATGTTTTTGTCATAGCGGTATGCTATATAATGCAGGGCTTCAGCATAGCGGTGTACGCTCTTTATATGGTGAACAGGGCGCCTTCTCAAAAATCCATGGAGGCCAGAGAGCGCGCAGAGGCCAAGAAAAAGCTCGCTGAGGAAAAGCGCCGGGAGCGCGACAGACAGCGCAGGCTCAGCGAGGCCGAGCGCGAGGCGGAGCGTGAAAGGCTTCGACTTGCAAAGGTTCGCGAGGCTGAGGAAAAAGCCGCGGCAAGAGCTGCGAGAAAAGAGCAGAAGCGGGCCGCGGGCGGCAATACAATGGAATTTACTCCTGCCGAAACGGAAGAGATAAAGGCTGCCGCCGAGCAGGCGCAGATAAACGAGGATGACGATGAGCCTATAAAGGCTGACGATATATGGCAGAGCCCCGCGGCAGAAGAGGCGGAGCTTATCACAAGGCCCGTGTTCAACAAGCCCGTGAACATCCCCACGATAGTTAAGGAAGGGCCGAGGGAAGCCAAGACCGACAAGCTTGAGGTCGCCGAAAAGCGCGCGATAGTGAATCTTGAGGAAATAGAAAACAGGGTGCCCGAGATAGCGCTGCCCGAGGTGAAGCTCCCCGAGCTTGAGCTCAAGGCCGAGGGCGGAGAAAGCCGCAAACGGAAGGCTATATTGCTTGAGCTTGAAGAGGAGGCTGTTCCGAGCAGAGAAGAGGCTGAAGAGCTTTCAAGCTTTACTCCGCTGAGCCTTGAGGAGCTGTTTGCGGACGAGCGCTTCAATATAAAGCCTCTCAGCGATAAGAAGGCTACCGATACCGATCTGAAGCTCACTCAGACCTTTACTTTTGATTGGTTGGATTCGCAAAGCTGATGGACAGAGTTTATGATTTGATAATTATAGGGGCCGGGGCTGCGGGGCTTTTTTGCGCCGCCGAGTTTGACGGCGATTGCTGCATACTCGAAAAAAACGGCGAGGCCGCGAGGAAAATATACGCTACCGGAAACGGCCGCTGCAATTTTCTGAATTCCGAGGCGGAGCCCTCCTGCTACAATAATACCGATTTTGTGGCCAAGGCTATGGAGATCGTCTGCACCGACGATCTTATCTATGAATTTGAGCGCTTCGGCATAATCGCGAAAGACGAGGAAGACGGAAGCGGAAGACTTTACCCGCGTTCGGAGGAGGCTACGAGCATAGCTCACGCTCTTATAAAGGCCGCACGCGGCGCCGAGATAAGATATAATTTTGAAGTTAAAAGCGCCGAAAAAAAAGCCGGCGCGTTTATTGTTTATTCGACCGAGGGCGAAGCTCTTCGTTCAAGGCGGCTGCTTATCGCAAGCGGCGGCAAGGCCGGAATACAGTTCGGCTCCGACGGAAGAGGCTATAAGCTCGCGGAAGCCTTCGGACACAGTATAGTAAAGCCCGTGCCTGCGCTGGTGCCTATGCTTTGCGAAGAGGATCTCACGCCGATAGCAGGGGTGAGATGCGAGGCTATGATAAATCTGATAAGGCACAGCAAGGATCGCGATGAGATACTTGCTTTTGAATATTTCGGCGAGGTACAGTTCACAAAGAGCGCGATTTCCGGGATATGCGTTATGGACCTTTCAAGAGAGATAAGGCTTGAAGAGGGGCTCAGCTATACTCTTACGGTCAATCCTCTGTGGGAATACGAGCCCGGAGAAAGAAAAAAGCTGCTCGAGGATTTTCCTCTTGAGTATCTGATACCGGCAAAGCTTGCCGCGTATATGCCCGATGGAGAGCCTATGAGCTTCAATATAATCGCTACAAAGGGCTGGCGCGATGCTCAGACCAGCTCCGGAGGCGTCGATGTGAGCGAGGTCGATCCGCAAAGCATGGAGTCGAAGCTTGTGCCGGGGCTTTATTTCGCGGGAGAGCTGCTTGATGTTGACGGCTGCTGCGGAGGATATAATCTCGGCTGGGCCTTCACCAGCGCTATGATAGCCGCTGAAGCTTTGTCCGGTATATAGCCTGGCTTGAGGTATACATTATGATAAGAATACACGAGCTTAAAATAAGAGCCGGCGTCGACATTTGCGATATGGCGTCTCTGGTCGAAAAAAGACTGCGTCTGCCGGCAAAAAGCATAAGCTCATGCCGCATAGTAAGAGAGTCGATAGACGCGAGGGAAAAGCCCGATATATACAGGGTCTTTTCGCTTGATATAGCTTCCGGGCTGGAAGACGAATACCTGAAAGACGCCGCGAGGCGTCTTCATTTTAAGACGGGAAAAGCCGATGACGGCATTTATGAGCCTCGGCTGCCCTTATGCCGCTTTGAAAAAAGACCTGTTGTAGTCGGCTTCGGGCCCTGCGGTATATTCGCGGCGCTGCTGCTCGCAAGAGCGGGCGCCCGTCCTTTAATATTTGAGCGGGGATCATCTATGGAACGCCGTGTAAGGGAAGTCGAGAGCTTTTGGGCGGGCTTTGCGGTAGATCCCGAATCGAATGTGCAGTTCGGCGAGGGAGGCGCTGGGACTTTTTCCGACGGCAAGCTTACGACAGGCACTAAGAATCCCGCTCAGAGCTTCGTTCTGAAAAGCTTTGTCGATGCCGGCGCCGATCCCGATATCATGTATAAGCAGAAGCCTCATATAGGCACCGATCTGATAAGACGGGCTGTTGTCAATATTCGAAAGGAAATAGAGAGCCTGGGCGGAGAGATACGCTTCAATACGAGATGGACTCCGGGCATGACGGACAGCGACTGCCTGATACTTGCTATAGGCCACAGCGCAAGAGATACCTTCAGAGCTCTTCTTGAGAACGGATATCTGATAGAACAAAAGCCCTTTTCGATAGGTCTGCGGCTTGAGCACAGTCAGGAAAGCATCGACCTCGCGCAGTACGGCGCAAGGCACGAGGCTTTGGGGATAGCTCCGGCGGAATACAAGCTGAGCTGCAGGGTCGGGGACCGGGGCGTTTACAGCTTTTGTATGTGTCCGGGCGGCGAGGTGATAAACTCGTCCTCAGGCGCGTATGAGTGCGTCACGAACGGAATGAGTTATTCCGCAAGAGCGGGGGCTTTCGCGAACGCCGCGCTTTTGTGCGATGTCAGGCTAAGCGATTTCGGCTCCGAGCATCCTCTGGCGGGAGTGGAGTTTCAGGCAAAATATGAAAGACTTGCCTATGAAAAGGGCTTAGGCAGGCTTCCCGAGGGCGAGGCCGCGTTCGAGTCCCTTCCCGGCTTTGCGGCCGCGGCTATAAAAGAGGCGCTTCCCATACTCGGGAAAAAACTGAAGGGCTTTGACAAGCCTCTCAGAATATACGGCATAGAATCGCGCTCATCAAGTCCCGTAAGAATAAGAAGAGATGCAGGCGGCGAGGCGCTTGCATCCGATCTCAGCGTAATAAAAGGCGTTTATCCGGGCGGCGAGGGCGCCGGCTACGCAGGCGGCATCATGTCGGCTGCCTGCGACGGCATACGCCTTGCCGAGGCTGCCGTAAAAGCTCATGCCTGCAGCCTGTAAAAGCGAATGACATAATTGTATTTTGAGAGCTTGGAGGCTTAAGCCTCAAAAAGGCTTTGCCCCTCCATTTCCTTCGGGACCTCAAGCTCCATGAGCTCAAGCAGGGACGGCGCCAGATCGCAGAGGGCGCCTCCTTGTTTTAATTTTTTATCCCGCTCTCCTACATAGATCAATGTCACGGGATTGGAAGTATGCGCCGTCATCGGGGAGCCGTCGGCGTTTATCATGCAGTCTGCGTTTCCGTGGTCCGCGGTGATAAGAAGCTCGCCGCCTGCGTCTTTTATGGCCGCGGCTATTCTTCCCACGCAGCAGTCCACAGCTTCGACGGCGGCCACCGCAGCCTTAAATACTCCGGTGTGTCCCACCATATCGCAGTTGGCGAGATTCATGACTATGAGATCGTAATTACCGTTTTTTATCTGCTCGGTAACGCTGTCGGTAAGCTCATAGGCGCTCATCTCCGGTTTAAGGTCATAGGTCGCGACTCCGGGGCTTGCTATAAGTATGCGTTCTTCTCCCGGATAGGGTTCCTCGGCGCCTCCGTTGAAAAAGAAGGTCACATGGGCGTATTTTTCCGTTTCCGCTATTCTCAGCTGACGAAGTCCGAGCGAAGAGATGTATTCTCCCAGAGTATTTTTAAGGCTTTGGGGCTTAAAGGCTACCCTGACATTTTCAAGACCGGCGTCGTACTGCGTGAAGCATACATAGCATATATCCTTGCATATTTTTTCTCTCTCAAAGCCGTCAAAGCCGGGGTCTGTAAACGCTTTTGCCAGCTGCCTTGCTCTGTCGGGCCTGAAATTAAAGAATATCACCGAGTCGCCGTCGTTTATCGACGGGCTTTCTCTGAGCTTTCCGGGCAGTATAAATTCGTCGCTTTCTCCGTTTTCCGAGGCCGTTTCCAGAAGCTCCGCCGCCGACCCGCCCGTTCTTCCCTTGCCAAGAGTATAGAGATCATAGGCCTTGGCGACTCTGTCCCAGCGCTTATCCCTGTCCATCGCGTAATAGCGTCCGCTTATGCTCGCGAGCTTTCCGCAGCCCGTTTCTCGCATTTTTTCTTCGAGCCCGGCTATATAGCCGGCGGCCGTTCCCGGATTCACATCTCTTCCGTCAGTTATGGCATGAACATAGACCTTTTCAACACCTCTTTGCTTTGCCATTTTCAGCAGCGCGTAGAGCTGGTAATTGTGAGAATGAACTCCTCCGTCGGAAAGAAGCCCCATAAGGTGCAGCGCCGTTCCTTTTTCTTTCGCCCTGTCCATCGCGAAGATCAATTCTTCATTTTCAAAAAAACTGCCGTCGTTTACGGCTTTTGTTATTTTGCTGAGCTCCTGCCAGACTACCCGGCCCGCCCCCATATTTGTGTGTCCGACCTCGGAATTGCCCATCTGCCCGTCGGGAAGCCCGACAAAGCTTCCGCTCGCCTGTATTCGGGTGTTGGGGCATTCAGCCCAAAGTCTGTCTAAATTAGGTGTGTTAGCGCAGCTTACGGCATTGCCGGGGCCCGCGGGCGCCATGCCGAAGCCGTCAAGAATCAAAAGCATTGCAGGCTTTTTCATATATTTCTCCTTGTTGAATTTCTTATGAAGCGGCACAGCGAAGAACTGTGCCTGTAAACATCGCTTCTATCCGAAACGAGGATCGCGTTCTGAATCCGAACTGGATACGCCATTCAATCCTTGTGATCAGGATAAGGATATTCTAACACAGAACAAGGCCTTTATTCAGCCCGCGCAGCCTTATCTTCACCTATAAATTTGAGGCCCTCTCTATGGTATAATACTTTCTATGGGAGAAATCAGGTGGACAAGTGAACAGGAAAGCGCCATAAAGGACAGAGGGCATAATCTTCTGCTTGCCGCGGCCGCCGGGAGCGGCAAGACCGCGGTCTTGGTCGAGCGCATCATCGGTCTCATAAAAAACGACGGGGTAAATATAGATGAAATGCTTATTTCGACATTTACCAATGCCGCCGCGGCTGAAATGCGTGAAAAGATCTATAAAAAGCTTCAGAAAGAAGGGCGTATTGACCAGATAGAGCTCATGGGTCATGCCGATATAAGCAGCCTCGACAGCTTTGCCTTCAGCATAGTCAAGCGCTATTACTATCTGATAGGCGTCGATTCGGCTCTTTCCGTATGCGACAGTACCGCTTCTGCGCTTCTTAAAGAAGACGCTCTTGATGAGCTTTTCGAAGAGCTTTTCAGTCAGGGAGATGAAGACTTTTTATTCTTTTTGGACTGCTATGATACCAAGGATAAAGACGATGACTCGGTGCGAGCTATGCTTCTCAGGCTCCATGATTTTCTTATGGCCATGCCGGACCCCTGGGGCTATCTCGAAAAGGCTCTTCTTTTCGATGACGCTCAGGCAGGGCTTCTTATGGGCTTCGCCCGTGACAGAGCTTTATTTGTGCTTTCAAAGGCGAAAGAATATTTTTTTGAATTTGAAAAAAGGCTCCGGCAGCTTGGGGAACCTGCTCTTGCTGACAGATCCCGTGACAGAACGGAATTTGCGGAAGAGCTTTGCCGCAGACTTCGCATAGATGCGGAGGACGGGTTCAGAGGACTTCGCGAGCCTAAGAGATACAACAGTATCTCGTTCAAAAAGTCGGGTCTGAGCGAGGATGATATCGAAGAGCTTAAGGCTCTGAGAAAGCACGGAACAGATCTTGTTAAAAAGCTGGCTGACGAGTATGGAGATCTTTCGAAAGATTTGCTTCTGAAAGAACGGGCCGCAATGCTTCCCGCACTTAAGATATACTTTAGGCTCGTCAAAGAATTCGACAAGCTGTATGCGGAAAAAAAGCGCCTCGCGAAAGCATTGGATTTTTCGGATATAAACCATTTTGCTCTCAGGATACTTGAAAATACTGATGTGTGCGATGAATACAGAAATCGTTTCAAATATATATTTATAGACGAATTTCAGGACACCAATTCCATTCAGGAGGCTATACTCAGGCGAATAGCAAGAAAAGACAATCTCTTTATGGTGGGTGATGTCAAACAGAGCATTTATAAATTCCGTCTGGCCGAGCCGGAGATATTCCTTTCACATTATAAGGATTTTAAGAGCGGCGCTGATACTGTCAACAAGGTTATAGACCTGAATATGAATTTCAGAAGCAAGGCGGGCATCATAGAATGCGTCAACAGTGTTTTCTCCGAAATAATGACAGATCAGAGCTGCGGCATTGAGTATGACGAAGACGCGAAGCTTCGTAAAGGGAGTCGCTATGAGGGCGAGCTTTCCGGCACAGTAGAGTTCAATATGCTGGATTCTTCCGATGAAGATGTAGATGAAGAGATATCAGAGCTTAAGAAAAACGAGCTTGAGGCTCTTCAAATGGCTTCGCTGATAAAGAAATACTACAAAACCCTCGTCTACGATGACGATAGCGGAAAAGAGCGAAGGCTGGAATACCGCGATATGGTAATACTGCTTCGTTCGACCAGAAGCCGTGGCGAGATAATATACAGAACTCTTCTCAAGGCCGACATTCCTGTATATCTTGACCGCAGCGAGGGTTATTTTGACAGTGTGGAAATTCAGGTTTTTCTGAATCTTCTGAAAATAATAGATAACAGAGAGCAGGATATTCCTCTGCTTTCCGTGCTCTGCTGTCCGGTATTCGGCTACAGCGCGGACGAGCTTGCGGAAATAAGGATCTTCGGCAACGATGAACTGAACAGACCCGACGCCGCTTTCAATGAGGTGTTTTATGAGTACGCGAAGCGCAGCGAAAAGGCCGCTTCTTTCATCTCCATGCTCGAACGCTTCAAAAAGGAGTCGGAGATATTGCCGCTCGCGGAATTCATATATAATGTTCTTCTCAGCACGGGCTACGGTGATTTTACGGCGGCTCAGAACAACGGAGAACAAAAGCTCGCCAATCTCAGGCTTCTCGTTGACAGGGCCGAGCGCTATGAAAGAGATAATATAAGCGGGCTTACGGGCTTTATACGCTTTGCGGAGCTGCTTGCGCGCAAGGGTAAAAACATAGATATAGGGCCGGCTAAGACCGTCCGCGAAACGGAAGACTGCGTGCGTATAATGACCACGCATAAGAGCAAGGGGCTTGAGTTCCCCTTTGTCCTCATAGGAGGGCTTTCAGGCCGCGCTCTCGGAAGCGCCGACTCAAGCAGCTATGTTTTGCATAAGGAATACGGCTGCGCCTTAAAGCCTGTCAATCCCGAAAAGCGGAATTACGCGAAAACAAAGCTTATTTCAATACTGAATCAGAAAAAAAGGCAGGAAAGTCTTGCCGAGGAAATAAGGCTGCTTTATGTGGCCATGACAAGGGCAAAGGATATACTGGTATTCTCTGCCGGCGCCGAGAAGAGCCCCGATATGCGGCACAAGCAGCGGACGCTGCTGAAGGGCGATGTGGAGTCGGCTTCATCTCATCTGGATCTGATCTATCCGGTACTCTGCGACAGGTTGGTTCACAGCGATAAAAAAGCTCTTTCGCAATTTATGGCCGAGAGGCGAAGCTTTCAGGAGATGACGGAAAGCGACATCCTTTCGGGCTGGCCCGATGCGGCTGACGGGGACGCTCTTAAGATAATCAATTATCCGTATTTTCCGTCGGAGCTTCCGGCGAAGAAGAAATACAGCG
>JBHCAF010000023.1:0-12413 GCA_041798185.1 Bacillota bacterium | reverse complement strand
GGCTTCCGCACCGTCAAGCCCGTAGCCGGGTATCTTTTCGGAAGGCCCCGAAGCAAAAAGCCCTTCATCGGTCACCATGCTCAGAATATTCTGTTTGTTATCGGAGGTATCATAAACTATCTCCGGCTCAATGTCCGAGGTCTGATCGGAAAGCTCTTCAAGACGCCCGCTGTCACCGCTCTGATCCTCGCCAAAAGAGCTGCCATCATCGAAAGCGCCCTGCTCCGGTTCATTTTTATTTCCGAAAAGATTCAGGCTGGGAAGCTTCATAGTATCGTCTGCCGAAGCTCTGTCGGTATCGACAGCTTCCTTGGCAGCCTCTATGCTGCGTATCTCATCGAGCTTCGCCTTCTGTTCTATTTCACTTTGTATCTCGTTAAAGCCTATCTGCTCTCCCTCGGCCTCGAAGCTTGCCATAGCCTCGGCCGCGGCGGCTCTTCTTGCCTGCGCCTTTATCCTTATCTTATCGAACATAGCCGAAATGGGAGTGTTTATTATGAATACAAGGCATATCAGTATGCCCGCGGCGCATATTATATATATGCCTATTTTTCCGACAAAGCGCGAAAGCAGCGTATAGACAGTAAGTCCCACCGCGCCACCGTTAGCCTTTCCTTCAAGGAAAGCCGCCTTCAGCGGTTCAAAGCTGATCTCGCGGAGCACGGGGAAAAACACCGTGGCGTTTATTGTAGATATGAGTATAAAAAGTATAGAGCAGAACAAAACCGAGCGCCATGAAATATACGAGGTCTTCTGAGCGAAATTAAGTATGCCGTAAATTATAAGATAATACGGCAGCACATAGCCCATACGCCCGAACAGACCGAAGAGAAGCTGCTGCACGAATTTCCCTACGGCTCCGGTAGAAACCGTATGAAGGCTCACAGCAAGAAAAACTCCGATCGCTATGATTATCACCGAAAGGATCTCGTCGTGTATTTCCTTTTTTCTGGCAAGCTCGGCCTGCCTTTTTTCAGCCTCTTCCTTGAGCTTCGCCTTTTGTTCCTTAGTCAATCTCGCCATTATTTAACCTTTCCCTTAAAAGCCCCGCTATACTCTCGCGCAGCTCCTCTATCGTGCCGCTTTCTATCACCGCGTCCGCTCTCGCGATACGCTCCTCGTCGCCGAGCTGATGATCCATGCGAGCTATAACCTCCTCACGGCTTATATTATCGCGCGCCATAACACGCCTTATTCTCGTTTCGACAGGGGCCGTCACCACCCAAACCTCATCGCAGCGCCTGTCGAAGCCCGCCTCGTAAAGAAGCGGAACATCGAGCACCACAACGCGGCTTTTCGCAGCGTCTATTCTTCTGTTTATCTCCTTTTTTATTTCGCGGTGAGTGATCTCGTTCAGTCTTCTGCTTGCCGCCTCGCTCGCGAAGGCCCTTTGCGCGAGCTTTTTTCTGTCGAGCCCTCCGCCGCCGGCTATATCGGCGCCGAATTCGTCAGCGAGCATTTTCAAAAGCGGCATTCCCGGCCTCGTAAGCTCGGCATATACCGCGTCGGCGTCTATAACGACGCAGCCGAGCCTTTCAAGCTCTCTGCAGGCCGTGGATTTTCCGCTGCCGGTACCTCCGGTGATCCCTATTATCATTTAAGCTCGTACCAGTTATTCCCCTCTTCGGAAGAAAGCTCAAGCGCCACGCTCAGCTTTGCCGCCGACATCATATTTTCTTTGAGTATCCTTCTTACCGCATCAGCCTCATTTTTATTGGCATGGATGATAAGTTCGTCATGGATCTGAAGTATCATCCTGCTGTCCTTGCATTCCTTTTCGAGCGCCGCGCAGACCTTTATCATCGCGAGCTTTATTATATCCGCCGCCGTGCCCTGGACAGGAGTATTCATCGCAAGCCTTTCTCCGAACTGTCTTTGCATATAGCGGCTCGCGTGTATTTCAGGTATAGCCCGTTTTCTGCCGTACAGAGTGCTTATATACCCTTCCTTTTCGGCGAAAGCGACGCAGCCGTCAAGAAACTCTTTTACTTTTTTGAATTTATCGAAATAATCGTTTATATATTTTTCAGCTTCCCATCTTGATATAGTCAGCTCATCCGCCAGTCCGAAGCTCGACATTCCGTATATGACGCCGAAATTCACGACCTTGGCGTTATTCCTCATCTGCGGGCTCACCTCGTCCGCTGGCACGCCGAATATTCGTGATGCTGTTTCCGCGTGTATATCGCGCCCGTCATTAAACGCGTCTATCAAAGCCTCTTCGCCGCTCATGTGAGCGAGCACTCTCAACTCTATCTGCGAATAGTCCGCTCCTATAAGGCAGTAATCTCCGCTGTCTGCCGTAAAAGCTCTGCGAAGCTTTCTGCCCTCCTCGTCTCTTACCGGAATATTCTGAAGATTGGGCTCCGTGCAGGAAAGCCGCCCTGTAGCCGTAACATTCTGATTAAAATGAGGACGAAGCCTTCCGTTCTCATCCGCAAGCGAAAGCATACCGTCTACATAAGTGCTCTTGAGTTTTGAAAGCGTGCGATATTCAAGAACGGCGCCGACTATCGGGTGATCCTCCGCCAGCTTGTCGAGCACATCGGCGTTGGTAGCATAGCCCGTCTTCGTTTTTTTGGCACCGGGCAGCTTCAGCTTATCAAAGAGTATAACTCCGAGCTGCTTTGGAGAATTGATATTGAACTCCTCTCCTGCAAGCTCATATATCTCGGTCTCAAGCAGCTTCGCCTTTTTTGAAAGCTCAAGACCCGAAAGCGTGAGAGCTTCCTTATCGAGTTTTATTCCGGCCGCCTCCATGCCCGCGAGAATTCTGCAAAGCGGAAGCTCGATATCGCGGAACACGAAATCAAGACCTTCGGCGTTTATCCTTTCAAGCAGCTCCGCCTCAGCTCCGCATAAATAAGCGAATTTTTTAGCGCAGCTGAAAAAGCTTTCCTCAGTCCCTGCGAACATGCTCAGCTGAGAGCTTTTATCGTTGAAATCCGGCTCCTCCTGCCTTATATGAGGCGCAAGCACATAATTGGCGAGAGAGAGGTCAAATTCACTCGTCATGCGGCTCGTATCGATCCCGTAGCGCTCAAAGATATAATATACCCTCTGAAGCGAAAGCCCCTTCAGCCTGAGCTGCGCCCCGTCGAAGATCTTAAGATCAATATTGCTCGTCAGATAGCATTTTTTATCTCTGCATATCTGAACGCACTCTATGCTCGGCATATGAGTGTGCGAATTATCGGACACTATATCAATATACAAAGAACCGTTAAGATTGGCCGCAAGCGATTCCGAGCCGTATATCAGCTCAAAATCTTCAGCCTTGAACAAGGAGCCCTTATGCCCCGCGCTTTCGGAGCTCTGCTCCGTATCAGGAAGCGCCGAAAGATATTTTTTGAACTCGAGCCTTTTATATATCTTCCTGAGGCGTTCCGTATCGGCCTCTTTTATTTCAAGCTCATCTATGGAATAATCCACAGGAATATTCGTGACTATCGTCGCCAGCCTCTTGGACATGAGAGCAAGAGTCGCGCCCTCCTCTATCTTTTCTCTGAGCCTGGCGCTTTCTATCTCAGCGCTGTGAGACAGGATATTTTCTATCGAGCCGAACTGCCTTATAAGCTTTCCGGCAGTCTTGTCGCCCACGCCCGGTATGCCCGGTATATTATCCGAGCTGTCACCGCGAAGACCTTTATAATCTATAAACTGCTCATGATCAAAGCCGTATTCCTCTATCATCGCCGCATCGTCATAGAGCTTGAATTCGCTTATGCCTTTTTTTGTTATCACGACCTTGGTCAGCTCGGTCGCAAGCTGCAGCGCGTCTTTATCGCCTGTTATTATATAGCTCTCAACGCCTGCCGCCTCCGCCATTTTCGCGGTGGTCCCGATTATATCGTCGGCCTCCCAGCCGTCCTCCTCAAAGCGGTAAATACCCATGGCATCAAGTATATCCTTTAAGACCGGGAGCTCCATAGCCAGCTCTTCGGGCATTTTTTTTCTTCCGGCCTTGTACTCGCCGTATTCCTTATGTCTGAAGGTCGGTGCCTTGCGGTCAAAGGCTACGAGCATATGGCTCGGCTCATAATCTTTTCGCAGCTTGAAAAGCATACTCAAAAAAACCGTAGATACCCTGAGTATAAAATCCGTCAGCGGTTATCATGGCTCTTTGAATGGCATAGTAAGCCCTGTTTATCAAACTGTTTCCGTCAATAATTATCAATCTGCTCATACTCAATAATTGTACCATATATTGTAGGCAAATTACTTAAAAGCACAATAAAAAGCCGACCGGCAAGTCGCAAAAGCCGATCGGTTTCTTATCTTTTTCACAGAGGCTCGCTTTCGCTGAGCCGCAGCTAAACGCTGCTTAATCCTCTTCGTACAGATCTATCGTACAGTTGGTATAAACATTCTGCACATCGTCGTTGTCTTCAAGAGACGCCACGAATTTCCTGAGATTCTTGATCGCGGTCTCGTCTGTCGGAGTAGCGCTCACATTCGGAACAAAATCTATATTGGCGTCTATGAATGAAACTCCGCTCGCCTTAAGAGCGTCGCTCACATCGTTGAAGGCCTCGGGAGCACATATCAGCTCGAAGCTGTCTTCGTAGCTCTTGACATCATCAGCCCCGGCGTCAAGCGCAATCATAGTCAGATCGTCTTCGGTAAGCTCGTCGGTTTTTTCTATCGTGAAAACACCCTTTCTTTCGAACATGAAAGAAACGCAGCCCGGCTTTCCGAAGCTGCCGCCGAACTTGTCAAAATCGTGCTGCACCGAAGAAACGGCCCTGTTGCGGTTATCCGACAGGCACTCTACGATAACGGCGACTCCGCCCGCTCCGTAGCCCTCGAAGGTCATCTCCTCGTAGCTTTCACCGGCAAGCTCGCCGGTGCCCTTCATTACGGCACGCTTAATATTATCATTAGGCATTCCTATGCCTTTGGCTTTCTCAATTGCTGTTCTAAGTCCCGGATTGTAATCCGGATCTCCGCCATCCTTAGCCGCTACTGTGATCAGCTTGGCATATTTAGTGAATGTTGCGGCTCTTTTTGAGTCCTGCGCGGCTTTTCTTCCCGCGATCGTACCATGTCTGCCCATTGGTATAAGCCTCCTCTCATAAATAACGCTTTATGGTACCATAAAATGTATATGAAAGCAAGGAGCGCAGGCAGTATGTTTATATCATTCTTTGAAAAGCTCCGTGCGCTTCAATCTGCCGTAAAGTATAAGGCTGACGGCGAGCGATACAAGCTCGGCGCAGGGGTATGCCCACCATATCCCCATAAGCCCGAAGAGCCTTGAAAATATATAGGCCGCGGGAACTACAACCACGAGTTGTCTCATTACCGAAACGAGCAGCGAATAAACGCCCCTGCCGCTTGCCTGAAAGAGCGTGCTTATGATTATGGAAAGCGCCGCTGCCGGAAAACACCAGCTTATCGTTGTGAGACATTTTACTCCGACGGAAAAAAGCTCCCCCTCCGCCTTGAATAAGCCCATAAGCAGCTCCGGAAAAAGCTTGAACACAAGCATGCCTCCGGTCATTATCAGCATGGCTATAATAATGCCGAGCTTCAGCGCCTGCATAAGGCGCTTTATGTTTTTCGCCCCGAAATTATATCCCATGATCGGCATCAGGCCGTGATTCATCCCGAATACCGGCATAAACACAAAGGACTGCAGCTTGAAATAAACCCCGTAGACGGCAACCGCCGTCGAGCTGAAGCCTATAAGTATGGCGTTGAGCGCGAGCGTCGTTACGGAGCCTATGGCCTGCATTATCATTGACGGAAGACCTACCTGGTATATATCGGCTATCACCTTGAGATCCGGCTTAAAACGCCCGTAGCGCAGCTTTACGGGCATGGAGCTTCGGTACATGAAGATATTGGATACGATAAAGGAAACAGCCTGTCCTATGACCGTCGCATACGCGGCGCCTGCTATGCCGAGCGCCGGAAAGCCGAAAAATCCGAATATCATTATCGGGTCGAGAATTATATTTACCGCGGCGCCTGCCGTCATAGCCCACATAGGAGCCATCATATTGCCGCCAGCCTGCATGATTTTCTCGAAGCTGCACTCCGCCATCACGAACAAAGAGCCTATGCAGACTATGCTGCCGTACGATACCGAAGCGTCAAAAAGCTGTTTGCTGTCGGCGAAAAGCCCGCAGAACCAGGCCATGCCGAAAATTCCCCAGAAAAGAAAAATGAGCCAGTGCGTGGCGGATAAAAGCAGCCCGTGCTGAGCGGCCGATACGGCTTCCTCCGTTCGTTTTTCGCCGAGCCTTCTTGATATAAGAGATGACAGCCCGACGCTCGTTCCGACCGCCACCGAAATACACAAAAACTGGACGGGAAAAACTATTGAAAGCGCCGAAAGAGCATATTCCCCGAGCCATGATACATATATGCTGTCAACTATGTTGTAGCAGGCCTGAACAAGCATTGAAAACATACCCGGAAGCGACATCGAAAGTATAAGTCTCAGCATGGGCGCCTCTCCCATCTTAGCCGCTGAAGCCCGCATTTTATATGATTTTTCGTTTCTTATTTCATTCATTTTGATTACGATCCCGCCGGAAAATATGCCGCGCTTCTCGCTGCGCGCTTATTGTCTGATATTTGAAAATGCAGAGCTTTAAGGCTCTGCATTTTCATGATGATGAGCTGTTAAATAAGCCGGGTTATGTACTAATCAATCATCTTTCTAGGCTTGCCGTCACCGGCAAGCTCAAGCGACCTACCTCCCGGGAAGAGACGGGCAGTCCCCTTTCGACCGGTTTGCATAAGCACCCTGTCCCCTTCTTGGTCTTGCTCCGAATGGGGTTTACATTGACGCCCGCTGTTACCAGCGGCCCGGTGAGCTCTTACCTCACCTTTTCACCCTTACCTTGCGGCGGTTCTTTTCTGTTGCACTATCCCTGAGATCACTCTCGGCAGCCGTTAACTGTCATTCTTGCCCTGTGGAGCCCGGACTTTCCTCACGCCCGGCATCCCTGCCGGACCCGCGATTGAATAAACAACTCACTGAAATATTATAACAATTATTCGGCGTAAATCAACAAACAGCGCGAAGGCTTTTAGTCAGATATCTATATCGAGCACCACCGGACAATGGTCGGAGCCCATCACATCGCTTCTGATAAGCACTTCGTTTATATTCGGCAGCAGTCTTTTGCTCGTTATGAAATAGTCTATCCTCCAGCCGACATTTTTTTCTCTGGCCCTCATGCGGTAAGACCACCAGGAATACTCGACCTTGTCCGGATAGAGCGTTCTGTAACTGTCTATGAAGCCTGCGTCAAGAAGCCTGTTGAAGGCGGAGCGCTCTTCATCGGAAAAGCCCGCATGCCCCACATTGGCCTTTGGATGCTTCAGGTCTATCTCGTTATGAGCCACATTAAGATCGCCGCACATTATCACCGGCTTTTTACTGTCGAGCCTCATCATATATTCGAGCCGCTTTTCCTCCCATTCGAGCCGGTAATCTATTCTCGCAAGCCCGTCCTGAGCGTTCGGAACATAATTATTGATGAGATAAAAGCTCTCATATTCAAGGCACACTGTGCGCCCCTCGTTGTCAAAGCCTTCGGTATCGGCATCAAGCGCCTTATCCCTGGCCATTATCATCGTGCCGGAATACCCTTTTTTCTCCGCAGAATTTATATACATCGTATATCCCGGTATATCAAGCTCTATCTGCTCGGGCTGAGCCTTTGTCTCCTGAAGACAGATAAAATCAGCGTTCTCCGCTTTGATAAAATCGGGCAGGCCCTTTCCTATACACGCTCGTATACCGTTTACATTAAAGCTTATCAATTTCATATATTTTCTCCGAAGCCGAGCTCCGCCTCGTCTCAAGGCGCAAAGCCTCTGATCCCAACAGCCTCTTATTCCATATACCTCTTATTCCATATAATTGAACGGATCCTGATTGAGCTTTGATCCAGTCACTTTCACCTTGTCGCCGAGCTTTCTTTTCAGCTGCGCGCTCATATTCGGAACGAATATCTGCTCCGTGCCCCAGTGCCCAGCGTCGATAACGGCAAGCCCCGCCTCCGAGGCATACTGAGCCTCGTGGTGCTTAAGATCTCCGGTAACGAGCACATCGGCGATATCCTTAGCCTGCTTCGCAAAGTCTCCGCCGGCGCCCGTGCAGCAGGCGACAGTCCTGAGCATTCTTTCGGGATCGCCTACAAATCTGAGTCCGTCAAGCTTAAGCTCCTTTGCGAGCTTATATGAAAGCTCGGCGAGGCTCATCGCTTCAGGCAGCTTTCCGAGCCTGAGAAAGCCGTCGCTTCCGGCTGCGATCTTGTTCGATCTTATTCCCATAAGCTTCATCAGATAATCGGTATTGCCGCCCTTTGCCGTGTCAAAGGGAGTGTGGCTCGAATAGACCGAAATGTCAGCCTTTATGAGCCTTGCTATATTTTTCCCCGCCGGATCGAAGCAGCTGATACTTTTGAGAGGCTCAAAAATAAGCGGATGATGCGTCACAATCAGATCTGCCCTGTTTTCAACAGCCTCGTCTATAAGCTCGCCGCTTATCTCAAGGGCGACAAGTATGCGCTTTATATTTTCATTGCTTCCGCATATCTGCATACCGCTGTTGTCCCAAGGCGCCTGGCTGTCAAGCGGCGCTATAATGTTCAGAGCTTTTTTAATTTCAGATATATTCATTCAGCAGCCTTTCCGCCTTTTCGAGTCTCGCCCTCCAAGGCTTTATCAGATCCTCGGTATATTCCGAGTTACTCATATTATCGGTGACCAGTCGAAGTCTTGCTATATATTCCGTCAGGAATTCCTTAAACAGAGCCTCTTTTCGCATAAGCTCGGGAAGATAGATATCGTAAGATCCCGCCCGCTCGGGCCCTGCCGCGGGCTCCGCTATTATTATCTCGCATATTTTGCGAGACTCTCTTACAAGCTGTTCGTCCTTTATATCAAAGCCGTTGTCGTAAAGCCATGAACGCAAAAGCCATGAACGCTTTCTCGGCTGCAATATAAGTCTTTTGAAGCTCCTTGATTTTTCAATGCTTTCCGCAAGGATATCTCTTATGCTTTCCCCACCCATACCGGCTATTATAACGGAGCTTACCTCGCCGTCTTTAAGCACGGAAAGCCCCCCGCCAAGCCTGAGCTCATAAAGCCCCGGGTCCGCCGCGGCGCGCCTCAGATTTTCCTCGGCCTTTTTCAAGGGGCCCTCTCTCAGGTCGCTTAATATCATATAAGGCACTGCCGCGCTTGAAATTAAAGCTATAGGCACAAACGCATGGTCTGTGCCTATATCGGCGGCGGGCTCCGCTTTTATCACCGCGCCGGCCAGCGCTTTCATTCTGTCTGAAAATACGCAGCTATTCAAGATAATCTCTCAGCCGCTTTGACCTGTTCGGATGGCGCAGCTTTCTCAAAGCCTTCGCCTCTATCTGGCGTATGCGCTCGCGTGTAACATTGAACTGCTGCCCAACCTCTTCAAGAGTGCGGGCTCTTCCGTCGTCAAGCCCGAATCTTAGCCTTAAAACCTGCTGCTCCCTGTCGGTAAGAGTATTGAGGACCTCCATGAGCTGCTCGCGAAGCATCGAAAAGGCGGCGGCGTCCGCAGGGCTTGGGACATCCTCGTCCGGGATAAAGTCGCCGAGATGAGAATCCTCCTCTTCGCCTATGGGTGTTTCGAGCGAAACCGGCTCCTGCGCTATCTTGGATATCTCACGCACCTTTTCTACCGGTATATCCATTTCCGCCGCTATTTCCTCGGGGCTCGGATCTCTTCCGAATTCCTGAAGAAGCTGCCTTGTAACTCTTATCTGCTTGTTTATTGTTTCGACCATATGAACGGGTATTCTTATAGTCCTTGCCTGATCTGCTATGGAGCGGGTTATGGCCTGTCTTATCCACCATGTGGCATAGGTGGAAAACTTGAAGCCCTTGCGCCAGTCGAATTTGTCTACCGCCTTTATAAGCCCCAGATTGCCCTCCTGTATCAGGTCGAGGAAAAGCATACCGCGCCCCACATATCTTTTGGCTATCGAAACCACCAGCCTGAGATTGGCTTCGCAAAGCTTGTTCTTGGCCTCGTCTCCGAAGATAACGATATCGTTTTTCAGCTGCAGCTTCTCGAGCCTTGCCCTGTTGGTCTTAGTCTCCTTTTTAGCCAGCTTTCTTTCCAGCTCGGCTATTTCTTCCTTTATTTTTATGCCCTCTTCCATGGCCTGAGCCAGATCCATCTCCTCATCGGCTGTCAGAAGAGGCACCTTGCCTATCTCCTTCAGGTACATCCTTACGGGATCGTCGACCGCTATTCCCTTGGGGACATCTTCAAGATTATCCTCGGCGGCTTCCGCAACTATTTCTTCAAGCTCCGCCTCGTCGGACTCCGATATATCCATATCGTCGTCTTCGGAATTGCCCTCGCTCTCGGTCTCTTCGATGCTTTTGTTGGGGGCTACGAGCTCTATGTTTTCCGATTCCAAAACATCGAAAAACAACTCGCGGTCGGACTGCTCAAGCTCGATCTCATCCATGACCTCTTCTATGGCCGACAGATCTATCGAAAGCTTTTTCTTAGCCTTAAGATATAAGGGCATCAACGCTTCAAAGCGTTTATCGCATGTGATATCAATTTCAAATCCCAAAATTCGTACCTCTCCTATTTCTGTAATTCCATATATTCCAGCAAAAGCTTATCCTGTATATCGCGGCCGGCTTCTCCGCCCGCCAGCTCCAATATGTCGTGTATCTCTTTTTTTCGCCTGTCTTTGCGAAGCTGCCGCAGCTTGTTTATGCAATCTTCAAAGGCCGCGGAGTCATTGGCGCCTATCCTGACATCCCTTAGCAGCTCGTCAAGATAATCAAGCTCGGAGCCTTCGAGATTTTCTCTGAGCTGATCTATATCGAAATCCTTATCATCGGCATAAAGAGAATCAAGCACCGAATAGAGCTTTATGCCCTCGGCGGAAGCAAAGGCCTCGGTATAATCTCTGAGCTTGGAGAAATATTCGCTTCTGAGAAGCGAAAGCCTCAGCAGGGTTTTTTCAAGAAACAGCTGCGCGGGCGGCAAAGCAATTTTTTCTGCGCTGTCCACCGGAGCCGGCGCTTTTGCGTATCCGCCGCTGCCGGGCGGCTTTCCCTCGACCTCACGCCGCAGAGCTCCCTCGGAGATACCGGCCTCAGCCGCGAGTTTTTTTATGTATATATCGGCCTCTACCGGGCTTAGGGCCCTCAGCACCCCGGCCGCCGCCTTGAGAAGCTTAACGCCCTGAGCGGTATCTTCCGCTTTATATTTTTTTCTTATGAGCCCGAGCTTGTAA
The DNA here is from genome assembly GCA_041798185.1 of Bacillota bacterium. Taxonomy (GTDB): domain Bacteria; phylum Bacillota; class Clostridia; order Peptostreptococcales; family Anaerovoracaceae; genus UBA1764. The sequence goes on along the minus strand of JBHCAF010000023.1, from coordinate 1,143 downwards.
TCAACATCGGGCTCTGCTTTTTCCTTTATGAGCCGTCTGAACTCATCCGCGCCGTGCTTTTTGACATATTCGTCGGGATCTTTTCCGTCGTCTACATGGAGCACTCTCACATCAAGCCCGGAAGCCCTGAGTATGTCCATTGCCCTGAGCGCCGCCTCGACTCCTGCCGCATCTGAATCATAGCACAGCACCGCTTTGTCGGTATAGCGCTTCAGGAGCTTCGCCTGCTGCTGAGTAAAGGCCGTGCCGCAGCTCGCGCAGACATTCCGAATGCCCGCCTGATATAAGGCGGCAAGATCCATATATCCCTCTACTATGACCGCACAGCCTGCGCTTTGTATTTCCTGTCTCGTCAGATTAAGGCCGAAGAGATTGTATTTTTTCTGAAATATCATAGACTCCGAGGAGTTCAGATATTTGGGCTCGCCGTCCCCCACTATGCGCCCGCCGAAGCCTATGACCTTGCCTCTGGTATTTATTATAGGAAAGATCACGCGGCTCCTGAATCTGTCGTAGACCCGGCCCTTGTCGTTCTTTGAGGCCAGACTTAGCTCAAGCACCCGCTCATCGCTTACGCCCTGCTTTCTCAGATAATCCAGCAGCGAAGACCACTCGGAGTCGGCCCAGCCTATACCGAATTTTGCTATGGTCTCGGGAGTGAAGCTCCTGCCGGTCATATATTCATATCCGGCGCCGCCCTTTTTTATGGCGTCAAAGAAAAAGCGCGCGGCAAGGCGATTTGTCTCATATAAAGGCTCCTTGTCGATAGCTTTTTTATCGTAAAGCTCACCTATTTCTATACCGTACTGAGCCGCAAGCTTCTCAACAGCCTCCTGAAAGCTCAGATTGTAATATTTTTTGGTAAATTCTATTACATCACCGGAAGCGCCGCAGCCGAAGCAGGTAAAAAGCTGCTTGGCCTCGGAAACAATAAAAGAAGGTGTCTTCTCGTTGTGAAACGGACAAAGCCCCTTATAATTGCTGCCGGCACGCTTAAGCGTAACAGCGGAGCCCACCACATCAACGATATTGCGCCTTGATTTTATTTCTTCAATTGCGGAACTGTACGATTTTGCCATTATAGTATATTATTCCACATCCTGTGCGTTTTTCCTTTATTTTTTCGCAGAATACCTCTATTCT
>JBHCAF010000022.1:0-3317 GCA_041798185.1 Bacillota bacterium | reverse complement strand
TCCTCCAAAATATCGTCGATTGTCGTATTTTCGTAGCCCTGTCTGTAAAAAAGTCTCCATGCTGCAGAGACTATTCTACTTTTAGTATTGCTTGATTTCCGCATAAATGCAGCCTTTCTTCAATATATTTTCATTTTTTATATATACTTAAGTTTATATTTTATTCTGTTTATTTCCATATTACAATAGCGAATATAATTCCGAAAGGATTTTAAGCTGATGCTGATCGGTATCTTTGCAGGCAGATAAGAGGCGGCGGTGACGGGTATCCCGCGGATATTTAATAGGAGATAAGATTATGAACACGGAATCGATAATATTTATTGCGTATTTGGCTGTTATGCTCGCTGTCGGTGTATACTTTTTCATCGTTTCAAAGGGCGGCGAAAAGGAATATTTTTTAGGCGGAAGAAAGATGGGCCCTTGGGTCTCCGCTCTTTCGGCAGGCGCGTCCGACATGTCGGCGTGGTCTTTGATGGGGCTTCCGGCGAGCGTTTTCGCTTTCGGAATGGGGCGCAGTTGGATAGCTGTCGGGCTTCTTGCGGGCTATGTTCTTGCATGGATCATTGAGGCTCCGAGGCTCAGGCGCTTTACCATAGCAGCAGAGGACTCGATAACAATCCCTGAATATCTGACAAAGCGCTTCAAAAGCGACAGCCCGGCGCTGAGGCTGATCTGCGCGCTGCTTTTTCTCACGGCCTATACGGTTTATGCCGCCGCTTCCATAAAGGCTTGCGGCACACTTTTTAATACTGTGACCGGTATCAACGAGAAGAGCGCGATGTATACGGCGGCCTTCATAATCATTTCATATACCTTCATGGGCGGTTACAAGGCTGTTTGCTGGACAGATTTTTTTCAGGGGCTTTTGATGCTTGCAGCTCTTTTGATAGCGCCGATTTTTGCGGCAGCGGTGATAAAAGGCGGTGGCGGTATGATGGATGCCGCCGCGATAGGAGAGGAGATACCGGGCTACTGGAACTTTCTGAGCGCCGATCCGCGAGATATAATATCAGGGCTCGGCTGGGGCCTCGGATATTTCGGGATGCCGCATATCATCGTCCGCTTTATGTCCGCGGAATCCGACAAGGCTATTAAGAAGGCCCGCGTTATAGCTGTCTCATGGACCGCGGTCATCCTGTTTTTCGGCTGCGCCGTAGGCGCCGCGGGGCGTATGCTGCTCGGCGATATAAACGATTCGTCCACTATATTCATTCAGCTTGTAAGACATATTTTCCCGCCTGTTATATGCGGCGTTTTTCTGTCGGCTATACTCGCGGCGGCAATGTCATCGGCGGATTCGCAGCTGCTGGCGGCGAGCTCGGCCTTCAGCTCGGATATTTATAAGGCCTGCCTCAGAAAGAACGCGGGCGAAAAGGAAATGCTTTGGGCGGGAAGAACGCTTGTCGCGCTGATCTCTCTCATAGCTGTATTCATAGCCGGAAATCCCTCAAGCGGTTCTGTGATGAGTCTGGTTGAAAACGCCTGGGGTCTTTTCGGCGCCGCTTTCGGCCCCGCGATCTTGCTCTCGCTTTTTTGGAGGCGTTTCAATATTTACGGCGCGGGCTTTGCGATAGTCGCGGGCGGCGCTGCCGATATACTGTGGCTGCTGCTCTTTAGGAGTACAGGGATATATGAGATAGTTCCGGCCAGCGCCGTCACCTTTGTATTCGGTATAGCGGCGGCTCTTATGACACCAGAGCCGGGAAGCGAGGTCGCTGAGATCTTTGACAGAGCCGCGGCGTGCGGTGATCAGAGCTTTTGTGGCGGCCAAACGGCTTCGCGTTTTCGCGGGCGCGTATAGCCGCGTCTCAGACGACAAATCTGTAGCCGAGACCTCGAACATTCTGTATGTACTCAGGATGAGCGGGGTCTTCTTCTATTTTCTGACGGAGTCTGTTGATATATACCATGATGGCGTTTTCATCTATGATGTGCTCGTTCCATATCATCTCATATAGCATATCCTTTGAAAATATGCGGTTTCTGTTATCCATAAAAAGCTTCATCATGGAATTTTCCTTTGATGTCAGCGCTATTTCTTCGCCGTTCTTAAAAAACCTGAGAGTCGAGGTGTTATAACTGAACGGCCCTGCGCTTATGACCGGGTCGGCTTCGCTCGAGGCAAGCTTGAAGCGCCTTATCGTAGCCTTTACCTTGGCTCCCAGCACGACGGGATTAAAAGGCTTGGTGATATAATCGTCGGCCCCTATATCAAGACCGTATAGGGTGTCGTAATCTTCCTTTCTTCCCGATACTATTATTATAGGCAGCCTGTTTCCTTCGGCCCGCAGACTGCTCACGACATCAAAGCCGCTTATGCCTTTCATATTTATGTCAAGAAGCAGACAGTCGTAGCTGCTTTCCCTCAGCTTTTCGAGGGCTTCCTCTCCGCTTTTCAGCATATCCGCGTCTATTCCGTTTGATCTTACTACCTTATAAAGAGTGTTGCGTACTCTCTCGTCATCGTCAACTATCAGGACTTTATACTCAGCCATTATATCTCCCTGCCGTTATTCCACAGGCAAGCGCGCCGCTTGCCCGCCCTGCTTCGGATTCTTTACATTCAGGGCGGAATTATGTATCTTTAGTATATCAAGAAAGGTCGGAAACATAAATGAAAAGCCGTGGAAACAGATATGTGATATTTTTGGCCGTATTGCTCATAGCGGGGGCCCTGCTTGCCGATGTACTGATTTTGTCAAGGCAGAACAGGCAGATATTTATCGACGAGGAAAATCAGCTCTACCATCTCGCAAACGCGATAGACAATAATATAAGATCCGTCCTCAACTCCAGAAAGGACGCGCTCAGGATCGAGCAGAAGACTTATTATGCCCGCCGGGAAGAACAGAATTGGCTTCGCACGGGCGATGAGACCTCTTTCAGCCGCAGATTATATGAGGATCTTGTATCTTCAAGCGATATAACAAGGGCGGTGCTGGTTATGCGCGGCGGCAGTCTGCGCTTCTCGACAGACGGCAGGAGCGACTATTCTTTTGAAGGCTTCGCGTCGGACGGAGTGCTGAGGCCCTGCATCGACGGTGACGGAAATATCTGCCTTACCGTTTTGTCGGAGCCTGATGAATACGATGTAAGGCTTGCGGCGCTGATAGATCTGCCGGCGTTTTATTCTCACATCATAAGCTCGGAGCTTGCCGAAGACAACTGGGTGCTGCTGCTTGATTCGGGCAGCCAGTTTATGATACATCATCAGAATTACAGGGTGCTCGCTGATCCGATAGACGCCGTGACGGGGGCAACCTGCGGTCCGGGCGGTATAGAGATGATAAAGACTATTCAAGGCAGAGGAGCCT
>JBHCAF010000021.1:0-4196 GCA_041798185.1 Bacillota bacterium | reverse complement strand
TACAGGCTTTCATTTGTCGTGGACGGCGCGGAGCAGCAGCCCGCGGGGCCGCTTGAGATATACTTCCCCTATCTCGGACAGCCTAAAATATACCGGATAAACGAGGGCGGAAGCTCCACGAGGCTCAAGGGTGCGGCTTCAGAGGATGGCTATCTGATACTCAGCAGCAAGCTCGGGATATTTGCGGTAAGCGGCGGAGAGCTCATGCCGGGCTTTGCGGGCGCCTCCGGCGGGGGAGAGCCTCTTGCCGAGGGCGTTTTCAAAGACACCGCAGGACACTGGGCCGAGGACTATATCAAAAGAGCCGTAAGCTCGGGCTTTTTCAAGGGAAGCTCAAAGGACAGCTTCTCTCCCGATGCGGAGATGAACCGGGCCATGCTCGTTACAGTGCTTTACAATATGACGGGAAAGCCGGAGGCGAAGGCTTCCGCTCATTTCAGCGATGTTTCGGGCGGCAGCTATTATTGCAGCGCCGTTTCATGGGCCTTTGAACAGGGCATAGTATCCGGCGTCGGCGGCGGGCTTTTCGCACCCGAACAGAAGATCACGCGCGAGCAGCTTGCGCTGATACTTTATAAATATGCGGCCTTCAGGGGCTACAATGCCGCGGCTTCATCAGAACTCAGCGCCTTCGGCGACGCGGGCGAGCTCTCGTCTTATGCGGAGCAGGCTATGAAATGGGCGGTCGGAGCGGGCCTTATCAGCGGCAGCTCGGGGCGTTTATACCCGAAGCGCGCGGCGACAAGAGCGCAGCTTGCGGTGATACTCTGCAAATTCGTCGACGCGGCGGCCGCAGGAGAGCTTTGATTTTTAATGATATTTATGCCGCAGCCTCCAAGACAGGCTCTTGGGAGCCGCGAGTCGGCACAGCCCGCGCCTGCGCGGGCTGTTTTGTATTGGCTTTTGCTATATGTTATAATAAAACATTATGAATACGCTGCTTCAGTTTATTCCTACATTTATATATGCGGTAAATTTTATCATAGCCATTGGTCTGATCTTTTATGACCGCCGCAGGACCTCCTCGGCCACTCTTGCCTGGATCATGGTTCTTTTTCTGCTGCCCGGCGCGGGCGTCATACTGTATTTTCTCTTTTCGCAGAACATCTCAAGATACAAGGTGTCGAAGCTCAATAAATACGAGCAGCTGAAGCTGAACGACGAGCTTGCGAGCCAGATATCCGAGATAGAAAAAGGGAGCTTTCCCTTTGAGAATTTAAGCGAGGAGAAATGGCAGAAGCTCATCACTCTCAATCAGAAATACGGCTGCTCATATCTGACGCACGGAAACAGCATAAGGCTCTATACCGACGGGCCTTCAAAATTCGCCGATCTTTCCGAGGATATAAAGAGGGCCGAGAAATCGGTCAGCCTTGAATATTTCATAGTGAAGCCAGACCGCGTGGGGCTCGAGCTCATACGGCTGCTCACGGAAAAGGCGAGAGAGGGAGTTCAGGTGAGGCTGCTGCTCGACGCGATAGGCTGCAGCAAGCTGAGACCTCATCATTACAAGCGTCTAATAAATGCCGGCGGCAGGGTGGAGCTTTTCTTCCCGCCGAAGTTTTTGCGATTCAACTGGCAGCTCAATTACAGAAATCACCGCAAGATAGTCGTTATAGACAATCGCATAGGATATACCGGCGGCTACAATGTAGGGCTTGAGTATCTCGGGATATCGAGCAAGTTCACGGGCTGGCGCGACACTCATATAAGAGTCGAGGGCGAGTGCGTGGAGGATCTCAACAACAGATTCATACTCGACTGGCGCTTTGCGAGCAAGGAGAACATACCCTTCGAAGGCTTTGATTATTCGAGCTTCACCGAGCACGGCGCAAGCGCTGTGCAGATAGTTTCCTGCGGGCCGGACAGCCCCGAGACAGAGATCCGTCAGGCCTATCTTACGATGATAAGCTCCGCGAAAAAGTCCGTATATATACAGACGCCATATTTTGTGCCCGATGAGAGCATATTCGAGGCGGTAAAGGGCGCGGCCCTGTCGGGGGTCGATGTGAGGCTGATGATACCCAACAAGCCCGATCATCCTTTCGTGTACTGGGCGACCTATCAGAACGCGGGGGCGCTGCTCGAGGCCGGGGTGAAGGTCTATATATACGACCGCGGTTTTTTGCATGCAAAAACTCTGGTCGCTGACGGCGAGATCGCCTCTGTCGGCTCGGCCAATTTCGATATAAGAAGCTTCAGGCTGAGCTTTGAGACCAACGCCATCATATACGATCAGAAGTTCGCAAGAGAGCTCGACGAGGCCTTTATAAGGGATATGGCCTGTTCAAGGGAGCTCACAAAAATAAAATACCAAAGCCGTTCAAAGTGGGTCAAATTCAAGGAGGCAATAGGGCGCTTGGGCTCTGACATTTTCTGATATGATTTTTTATTCGCTCTTTTTCATATTTGATATACTGCTCTGCGAGGAGCTTGTGAGATTCAAGATATACGGCACTTTTATGCCCGGGCTTTGGCTGATAGCCTTCAGCATCATCGCGGGGCTTTTGACCGCCTGGTTTTCCTCGCTTTTCAAGGGGTTCTTGAACCGCGTGCTTGCGCTTTTATTCAGCGCGGCGCTGCTGTTGTTCTATTCGACCAATCTGGTCTATTATCATATTTTCAGAAGCTGCCTTTCTGTCGCGCAGATAGGCATGGGAGCAGACGCTATAAGGACCTTCGGAACCGAGACCGTGACCGGCATAAGGGAGTGCGGAGTGTATCTGGCGATAATGGCGCTTCCTTTTATAATAATGCTTTACTGCTTTTTCCGCGGGCGTCCGAAATACGAGGGGCTCAAGGCAAAGGGCTGCTTTATATGGCTTGCCGTTATAGCGATAGGCTTCGGCGGGACTCTCGCCGCGGTGTACGCCCAGCCTCCCAAGACCTACGGTATCAGGGAAGTATACGGCAATGATTTCGTTTTGAGCTTTGCCAACAGGCGCTTCGGGACTCTCACCGCGACAAGGCTCGAGCTGCAAAAGCGTATCTTCGGCGCCGGAGCGGCCGGGATAAAAAACGAAGCTCAAACAGGGCGCAAGAGCTATGACAGCTCGCTTTACAACGCCTGCGATATAGATTTCGCGGCTCTTTCAAGAGGAACTCAGGAGCTTTCCTACCAGACCCTCGACTCTTATTTCGCGGGCAGGCTCCCGAGCCGCAAAAACGAATTTACGGGAAAGTACGCGGATTATAATGTTATAACCATACTCTGCGAATCCTTCTCGCCCTATCTAATAGACGAGAAGCGAACGCCCACGCTTTACAGGCTCTCAAAGGAGAGCATACAGTTCAGCAATTATTACAGCTGCAGCGCGGACAATACATCGAATTCGGAGTATTCGTTTCTGACCGGCCTGCTGCCCGATATAAGTCTCTTTGTCCCCGACGGGGCGGGCTTTGAGCAGTTCAAGGTCTACAACAGTTGCACGGCTTCTCAGAAAAATCATCTGCCCTATACCCTCGGCAATCAGTTCAGGGCCTTGGGTGTAAAAACGACATTCTATCATAATTATCTCGCGAGCTTTTACGGAAGAGAGCTTACTCACGGGAATTTCGGCTACGAGCTTTGCACGATGAAAAACGGGCTTAAATACAGTCCCTACTGGCCGACCTCGGATTACGACATGATGAAGCAGATAATGCCGCTCATGCTCGAAAGAAACGCCGAGGGCGAGATAGACCGCTTCCACGCCTATATACTTACCTTCAGCGGACACATGGCCTATAATTTTGAGAGCAATACGATAGCAGCTTCAAATATAGAGCTTGTAGAAGCTCTGACGGGTCAGAAGATAGAGCGTCTTGATCAGGATGCCGGCGCCTCGGCTCCTCAGGAAGACCCCTCGCCGGGAGGGGCTGATCCTGCCGAGGATACATCGGACGATCTGACCCGCGAGATAACGAATACGCTCGCGGCGGAAGGCTCCTCAGAAGAGAGTGAAGAAAGCTCTGAAAAAGCAGGCGGCTACAGCCGTGAAGTCCTTGCCTATATCGCGGGCAATATGGAGCTTGAAAAGGCGGTTGAATATATGCTCGAGGAGCTCGAAAAAGCGGGCGTTCTCGACAAGACTCTGATAGTGATGACCGCCGACCATTATCCTTACGGGCTCGGCATAGGAAAGCTTTCGGAGCTTGCGGGCAGCTATCTGGCGCCCGATAGGAATTTCATGGAGATCAATAAGTACAAGGGCTCG
>JBHCAF010000020.1:0-4058 GCA_041798185.1 Bacillota bacterium | reverse complement strand
CGCCGAGCGGCTTCAGGGTAACGGTAAGAAATCTCAAGGTGTCTGCCGGCGCCGGATTTATAGTCGCTCTGACAGGCGAAATCATGACCATGCCAGGGCTTCCCAAGAGGCCGGCGGCAGAGAATATCGATGTCGATAAAAACGGCAGGATATCAGGTCTGTTCTAAGGAGAGTACATATGAAAATTAAACATTTAGCTATAGACGCGATGCTGGCCGCAATGTGTGCCGCGCTCGGGTATTTTTCTGTTGACCTCGGAAATATGAAATTTACCTTTGAATCCTTTCCCGTTATACTCGGAGCCCTACTTCTGGGGCCTGTCGACGGTATGCTGATAGCTCTTGTCGGAACGGGAATATATCAGATACTTAAATGGGGGCTTATGTCGACAACTCCGCTGTGGGTGTTCCCTTATGTGATACTCGCGCTTTTTATAGGGCTGCTTTATAAGAAGAGCTTTGACAGAAAACGCTTTTTCGCCCTTATAATAGGCGGCGGCGTGCTGCTCACGCTTCTCAATACGGTCGGCATTTATATAGACAGCAAGATATGGGATTATTACAGCTTTGCCTATGTTTTCGGGAGCTTTTTCATCCGCATAGTTACAAGCGTTTTGAAATCCGTTCTTTTCGCCTTTGTGCTTCCGACCGTGATAGACGCCGTAAAAGGCGTCGCGCGCTGAAATTTTGCGGCGCCGCGCCGGGTCTTTATTAAAATAGAAAAGCGCCGCGCCGAGTCTTTATTAAAATAAAAATAAAGGCGTCGAGCAATTCGATGTGCTTTTTGGGTACTACCGGGAAGTGTACCGGCGCCTGGGGGCTTATGTCCTTAAACGCGCCGCGCCGAGTCTTTATTAAAATAAAAATAAAGGCGCCGAGCCGAGTCTTTGTTAAAATAAAGGCGTCGAGCGCCGAAGGGCAAAATAAGCTCGGCGTATCATCGTGTTAAGGTATACGGATATTGAAGAATGGATATAGATAAAAAAAGTGTAGAAGAGTTTACCTCTCTTATAGCGAGCAAGGCTCCATACCCGGGCGGCGGAGGGGCCTCTGCCGCCGTTGCCGCGATAGGGGTCGCTCTCGGCGATATGGTTGGAGAGCTTACCGTAGGCAAAAAAAGCTATGCAGCCTCGGAGCCAGAGATAAAAGAGCTCATGGCGCGCGCTCAGGAGCTAAGAAAGAGATTCCTGAGCCTCATCAACGAAGATGCCGAGGGCTTTGAACCTCTTTCAAAGCTCTACTGTATGCCTAAGGACGAGCCGGGCCGGGCCGATGAGATGGAGCGCTGCTTAAAGCTTGCGGCCGCTGCGCCGCTTGAGATATTCGAGCTCAGCTGTGAGGCTCTCGAGCTTTTCGCCCCGCTTGCGGAAAAGGGCAGCAGGCTCGCGGTGTCTGACGCCGCGACCGGAGCCGCCTTTTGCAGAGCGGCGATCCTTGGCGCCGCGGTGAATGTCAAGGTCAATACGCGGCTCATGAAAGACAGGGCCTGCGCGGAAGAGATCGATAAGAAAATAGACGGCGCGCTTGAAAGCTGCTGCGTGCTTGCAGATTCGGTCTTTTACTCGGTTTATGACAGCCTGTAGAGCTTGCGCTGCCGCTCTTTTGAGCCGTTTTGATGAACGGAGAATTTGATATATTGTGAACAGAGAGCTTTACGCCCGGCTGGGAGATCCCCAGCTCGGGCAAAAATTTATACATGTAGCCGGTACGAACGGCAAGGGCTCCTGCTGCGCGATGCTCGCCGAGATCCTGCAGTGCAGCGCTTATAAAACGGGGCTTTTCACCTCTCCTCATCTTGAACGCTATAACGAGCGGATCAGGGTGAACGGACAAGAGATAAGCGACGGCGACTGGAACAGGCTCAGGAGCTTTGTAGTCGAAAAGGCCGAGGGGCTTGATACCGTTGAATTCGATATCATGACCGCTATGGCTTTTTTGTATTTCAAAGAGCAGGGCTGCGAGCTTGCGGTGCTTGAGGCGGGGCTTGGAGGAAGGCTCGACGCGACAAATGTCATAGAAGATCCGATGCTTTCAGTTATATCGGGCATAGGGCTTGAGCATACCGAGATATTGGGGAATACCGTTGCGGAGATCGCCTTTGAAAAGGCAGGGATAATAAAGCCCGGAAGACCCGTTCTTGTTCAGGATCAGAGCCGCGAGGCTCTTGATGTGTTCAGAGCGAGGGCCGCGGAAACGGCTTCGGAGCTGAGCGTTGCAAAGCCTTCGGAGCTGCTGCTTCACAGCCACGGCTTTGACGGGCAGATAATAAGCTATAAGGAGCATCGGGAAATAAGGCTGCGCCTTCTTGGGAGCTATCAGTATAGGAACGCGGCGCTTGTGCTCGACGCTTCGGATATACTTAAAAAACAGGGCCTTGATATAAGCGAAGACGCTATAAAAAAAGCCCTCGCAAGGGTCGTGTGGCCGGGGCGCTTCGAGCTGCTCAGCAAGCAGCCCTTGGTGATACTTGACGGAGCTCACAATCCGCACGGTGCCGAGGCCCTTGCAGAGTGCATAAAAGACTATATGCCGGGCGCCAAGATACATTTTGTGATGGGAGTTCTTGCCGACAAGGACTATGAAAAAATGCTGTCGCTGACAGCTCCGTTCGCGAAGAAATTTACAATAGTCAGCCCTGACAGCAAGAGGGCTCTTTCTGCCGAGAGGCTGAAAAAAATAATAGATAATAAATACGATATCCCCTGCGAGACCGCGGAAAGCGCGAAGGCCGGCCTTATGGCGGCTCTTTCGGGTCCTGAGCCGGATACCCCGGTGCTCATATTCGGCTCGCTTTATCAGGTTGCGGAGATAAGAAGAAGCTTCGACCTGTCATAGCGGGCTAAAGAAATTTGGATTTCACCTTAGCCCAGAAGTCATATCCCGGAAGCCGCACTATCTGAAGCTCGTTTTCCGAGAGCGAAACCGAGACCTCCTCGATATCGGCAAACGAATTTTCGGAGCCGTCTATTATTATCATCGCGTCCTTATGATCCTGAGGCTTCAGTATTATCTCATGCTGAGGCGGCAGGACTATGCTTGAGGTAAAGCTTCTGTATACCTTGTTGTTCGCGGGAGCTATGGGTGTGAGCTGCAGCAGGGCAAGCCTCGGATCCACTATGCTTCCTCCGAGAGAATAGTTATATGCCGTACTGCCGGCAGAAGAAGCTATCAGGACTCCGTCTCCGCTGAAATTTTCTATCAGGCTGTCGCCTATGCTTATTTTAAGATGGATAAGGCTGCTGTACCAGTGACGCACCGATACATCGTTCAGGGCGGGCGACAGCTCAAAGCTTTCCGAGCCGCTTTTTATTCTGGTCTTAATTGTCCTGTAGCGCTGAACGCTGTAATTCCCGTTCAGTATTTCGAGCAGTTTTCCGCTTTCCTCGGGACTGAGCTCGGAAAAGAAGCCGAGATGTCCTGTATTTATTCCTATGACCGGCTTATCTTGGTACTCTATGGCTCTGACCGTACGCAGAAAAGTGCCGTCTCCGCCTATGGATATTGCAAAGTCGAGCGCCGGATCGTCCGGCGGGGCGAGCTCAAAGCCGTGCTTTTCGAGCAGCTTTTCAAGTGAGCTTTTCAGATCTGTCGATCCCTGCTGTTCGCTGCAGTTGATGTAAATTTTTTTCATTATGTATATTCTCCCCCGGCTTCAGCGCCGTTAGCTTGCTGTAAAGATATGCTCGAGCCGCCTTACTATCTCATTGACCATTTCCGGCTCTATGGCCGCGTAGTTTATCACGAGTCTGCAGTTTTTCTGAGGCTTTTTGCCGCTGCAGTAATCTGAGATGAAGGAAAGCACGAAGTCGTGATTGAGTCCTGCCCTGAACACCTCGTCCCTTGAGAGAGGGGTTTTTACATCGAGTATGAAATGCGTCCCCGAATTGTTCTCGCTTATTTCCGCTATACGCATAAGATCCGAAGCCTTGAGAGCGTTTAGCAGAGACATCCTCTGTGAGCGGTAGAAATTTCTCATCCTCGATATATGTCTTCCGTAGGCTCCGTCCTCCATGAAGCGAGCGAGGGCGTACTGCTCAAAGCTCGATACCGTGCAGGCAT
>JBHCAF010000019.1:0-2863 GCA_041798185.1 Bacillota bacterium | reverse complement strand
GCAGCCCGCAAGGCAATATTAAAAGCTCTGCAAGTATCACGCTTGCAGAGCTTTTCAGTACATAACACCTTTATCCTACGGCAATCAGGCTATAAGCCCGAGGCACGCCGCCGGGAATAGATATTTATTCGAGAGGCTGTGAGCCCTCATCCTCAAAGCCGTCGATATCCATATCATCGAACATTCCGCCCATAACATCGTCAAGTGCATTTATAATGTTGCAGCTTACAACATCATAGAGATTTTCGGGAATACTTCCGATGAGCCATGCGCCGTCCTTCCTGACGCACTTGAACTCGACAGTAGCCTCAAGCTCGCCGGTTTCAACGGAAGCTATCTTTTCATTGAGCACGGTGCCGAGCAGCGCGTCAAAGTCCTCCTCACTTGCATCCGTAAACGCAAGAGCGAAGACCTGCATAAAATAATCTTCCATAGTTGCCGCGATCACCTCGGAAGCGTCAACATATGTGAAATTGACGGTCACAGTCGCTTCGTCGCCGTTTACCTCGGACTTGGCAACCGAATACTTAAGCTTTGACGCCCATTCCTTTATAGCGTCATATAAGGGCTTCATTTCCTCGCTGTCATCTCCGAAGAGATCCATCTCATCATTGCCGACAAGATCTTCAGAAACGAGCTTTTGCATTCCCTCAATGTCAAACGCTTTCATCGCGGCGCAGAAATTATTGACGGTATCATCGGCCTTGGCTCCGCCGCCGCAGGCAGTCAGTGAGAACATGAGCGCTAAAGCGCATACAATTGCAATAATTCTTTTCATAAACAAATCCTCCAAATGTCATAAGTATAGCACAATATTTCTTTGCTTAAAAGCATAATGACTGTATATTTTTCGGAGCACGCGGTAAAATGCCGTAATATATGCGCGGAGATATGAAGCGCAGCCCTGCTCTCCCAAAAGAAAAACCCTTGAATTTTCAAGGGTTTGGTGCGCCACGCGCGATTCGAACGCGCAACCTACTGATTCGTAGTCAGGTACTCTATCCGTTGAGCTAGTGGCGCAAGCAACAGCTATTATATATCATTCAGAGCTTTTCCTCAAGCTTTTCCTGCGCCATTTTTCTCTTTTCTTCGGCAAGTCTCTGCCTGAAGACGACCAGATAGCGCTGAAGCTGCTTCTTGTGAGCGCAGAGCTTCTCCGTGCAGCTGCCGCAGCTCAGGAACGCATTGGTGTTTTCCGCGAATCTTTCGGGATGAAGCTTGTATATTATTTCCCACTGCAAGCACAAAAGCGCCGCAAATCCGAAAAGCATTCTTGCCGCGGGGTGGTCTATGAACACGCAAGGCGTAAACATCATTATAAAATCCCAGTTATATATCCGGCAGCTCCCGCAGCATTTATTTTTCATCATCCATGTTTGAAACGGGCAGAAAAACAGAATACATATCATATCGCACACCGAATATGCCAAAGATATAAGAACAAGTATTTCCCTGTCTATGATCTTCAAAAAGAAAAGAAGCGCAACAAGCGAATTGATGGCGATCCACGATGCGAGGACTGCGGCCGTTCGCACATTGCTGTCTATTCTCGGAGGCTCCGAGCTTCCCGTGGGCTGATAATTTCTTCCGAACTGCTTCCGGCATCCCATGCTCTCTATCCTTGACGGAAAAAAGCGAAGACACATCTCAAGCATAAACACAAGAGCAACTGCCCAGATCATATAAGAGCTTTGCTCAAAAAAGCCGAAGCTCGAACTTGAACCTGAAAGCCTGCTCCACAGATAAAGCGCAAGACAGAGCAGAAACAGCAGCGATCTCAGTATCAGCTTTATGTAATGCATTGCAGATGTATCGGAAATACGAATTCCCCGTATATACATCAGAACAGTCCCGCTCCCGACAAAATACCGCTTAGAAGCATATTTATTTCCTGATATAGCAGCCTCTGCCCGTCGGCGAGAACAAGAAAATCGGAATGATATCCCTTAAGCTCCGATAAGGCGTCCTTTTCGCACGGAAGGCTGTTCAGATCGACATAGCGCAGAGTTTCTTTGGCCGCAAGCATTATTTTGAGCCTTATATCACCGCTGAAGCAGTCATATTCCAGCTCATATGAATCTTCATATATTGACGACGGTATGCCGCCGGGCAAGGTCTTCGCCTCGGCATAAAGAGCGTTGTTGTCCAGTCTTACGCTTCTGCAAAGAACATAGCGCGGAGCCAATATCCCGAAGCCCCGTTCAGAGCAGATACGGTCATACGGCAAAAATACGGCGGCGTTGTATATCCTCGCAAGCTGCCGCACATCGTCGGCATTGTGAAGAAGGATCAAGTCCTTGCTCTTCGCGTCTTGCTGCGAAAGATAATGACGGTATAATGGAATACATTCGCCTCCGCCTATCCTGTCGGCTCTGTCGTCGGACAGCCCCAAAGCAATCTCAACGGATTTCTGATCAAGATGTCTCATTTTGCCGGCCATCAGCCAATAGCTTTTGAGATAACGATACATATCTATCGACCAGAAAAACGCGTCAGCGTCTATTCCGAATTTTTCAGCCCTCGTCTTTATAAAGGGCAGATCGAATCTGTCTCCGTTATAAGTTATGACGACCTCGTGCTGGGATATTATATAAAAGAGCTCTTTGAGCAGCCTCTCCTCGTCATTCTCGTTCTCGGCAAAAAGCTGAAACAGGCGGCCCGTATCAGGGTCGCAGAAGCCTGCGTTTATTATCATATCGCGTCCGGGCGCAAGCCCCGTCGTCTCAATGTCAAACACCGTCTTTTTTAAGTTTTTCGCGTAAGGATTAGCCATTATTTTCCGTTTCTATCGTGATCTGGCGTAATAAAACATATATTGCTGGATCACCCCTCCAACGCCCTCATATCGTTCAAAGGGAAAATC
>JBHCAF010000018.1:0-4631 GCA_041798185.1 Bacillota bacterium | reverse complement strand
ACTTGATGAATACCTGACAACTTTCGGGGCGGTATGCATTGAGGGGCCAAAGTGGTGCGGTAAGACCTGGACTTCAGCTTTTCACAGCAAAAGTGAAATCTATATCGGTGATCCCTCCGGCAACTTCCAGAACAGAGAGTTGGCGGCGCTTTCACCGGAATTGGTGCTTGATGGTGATAAGCCGCGCCTGATCGATGAATGGCAGGAGGTGCCGTCACTTTGGGACGCTGTAAGATATAGGGTTGACCGGACACATGAGAAAGGACAGTTCATACTTACAGGCTCCGCAACGCCGAACCACAAAGGGATATTGCATAGCGGTGCCGGGAGGATCGCGCGTCTTCGTATGCGTCCAATGTCTCTTTATGAGTCCGGAGATTCAAGCGGAAAGATATCTCTGTATGATTTGTGTCACGGCAGGCCAAGCTTGACAATGACAGGAGAAGTCAGCTTGAAAAAACTGATCGAACTGATTGTTCGCGGCGGCTGGCCGGGAAGTATCGGTCTTTCAGCGCAACGGGCGTCTCTTCTCCCTATAGAATATCTTAACGCCGTGATCAATGACGATGTTTACAGAATTGACGGTGTCAAGCGTGATATAGGCAAAATGCGGCTGCTGTTACGTTCGCTCGCAAGAAACGAGAGCACAAGCGCTACAAACAAAACTCTTATTAAGGATATAAAAGCTGTAGATGATGAGGATATTGACGGCAATACGGTATTATCTTATCTTGATATTTTTAAGAGGCTCTTTCTTACAGATAACCAGATGCCTTTTTCGAGCAATATCCGTTCATCTGTGCGTATCAAGCAGGCGGAAAAGAGACATCTTTCTGATCCTTCTCTTGCTTGCGCGTTGCTTAATGTCACCCCGGAAAGATTGCTTAACGATTTGGAAACTTTAGGCTTTCTGTTTGAGGCGTTGTGTGAGCGGGACCTTAAAATTTACGCGGAGTCCTTCGGCGCGCAGCTATATCACTATCAGGATTACAAAAATCGGGAAATAGATGCGGTGATCGAGCGTCCCGACGGTGAATGGTGCGCTTTTGAGATTAAGCTTGGCGCTAAGCAGATCGATTCGGCCGCCGCGAATCTTTTGAGTATCAAGGAGCAGCTCGAAGCCGAATCAAACGGAAAAGCGCCTGCAGTTCTATGTGTGATCTGCGGTATGGCAAACGCTGCCTATCGTCGTCCTGACGGAGTGATAGTTGTGCCTATCACAGCTCTGAAAATGTAAACGGCGTTGATTTTCCGGACCGGGCAATAAAAAGCGAGCAAATGGTATATAATGCTATGAGCAAAGCTTAAGTTTTGGCCGGTGTATAAAACTCGCGGCCGCGGAAGACCGGAGATAACAAATGAGCAAAAAAAAGATCGCGTATATTATTATTGCCGTTATTTTGTATATATGCTTCGCGCTGTTTACGATATCTCTCACGCAGCACGACCTGCAGCCCATAGCCGCCGACGGCAGTCTTGTAGGCTACGCGAGCTTCAATCAAAAGTGCCTTGAGGCTTTCGGGCAGAGCTCTCTTATGGCTGATATAACCAAGGCTATCGGGTGGCTTTCTATACTGATATGCGCGTTTTTCGGACTCATAGGTCTGGCGCAGCTCGTTAAAACAAAAAGTCTCGGCGGCGTCGACCGCGACATAATCGCCATGGGAGTGTTGTATTCCCTCGCCATCATATTTTATCTTGTGTTCAATAGGCTTGTCATAAACTTCAGGCCCGTGCTTGAGGCTGACGGCAGCATAGAGCCGAGCTATCCCAGCTCGCATACAGTGCTTGCAATAGTCGTATTCGCTTCGCTCATGATAGAAATATCGCGCCGCATAACAAATCGCGGCAAGGCTCTGATCGAGGAGCTTTCATGCCTCGCCCTTATATGTATAGCGGTCTTCGGGCGCCTGCTTTCGGGCGTTCACTGGGCAAGCGATATTTTCGGCGGAGTCCTTTTGAGCCTTGCTCTTATTTTCACTTTTCTTTCGATATTGCCGGAGCTTCCGGGCAGCACGGATCACTGCTGACTATTTGCTTGCCATCGATCTTATAGCCCGAGGCGCATTTGCTCGCCGCCGATGTGATAGCGCCGGAGGCGCATTTGCTCGCTGCCGATGTGATAGCGCCGGACGCTTCTGAATATTCGTTTCTCATCGGTCATGGCAGCGCGGGGCTCTGCCGACGCTTCGTTTTATTCTGATATTTCGGCGCGTTATGCACTTATTCGGCTGACAAAAGCGTTCATGCCGTGCACTTGCGTATTAAAAGTGTTATAATGTATTGGTCACATTAGTGATGTTTTGTACAAAACATTATTATTGCAAAAGTTTAGGAGGTAAAAATATGCCAAAGTTTACTACTATTGATGAAGCTGTGAAGCTTATCAAGGATGGCGACACTATTATGATCGGCGGTTTCCTTGGATGCGGAAGCCCGCTCAAGTTCTGTGAAGCGCTGTCCAAGACCGGAGTTAAGGATCTTACCCTGATCTGTAACGACGGCGGTTTCCCCGAAGGCTCCGGCCCGACCGGTCACAACTACGGCGCTGCATGGCTCATCGAAAATCATCAGATAAAGAAGATCGTTGCTACACATGTAGGCATCAACCCCAATATAGCAACACAGAATTTCCAGGAAAAGACTCTTGAAGTTTGCCTTATCCCGCAGGGTTCCTTCGCAGAAATGTGCAGAGCCGGCGGAGCAGGCCTCGGCGGAGTTCTTACTCCGACCGGCGTAGGCACACTCGTAGAGGAGTCCCCGTACTGCCTCGGCAAGCAGACAATAGAAGGCAGAGAATATCTTCTCATGAAGCCTCTTCATGCGGATTTCGCTCTTCTTGGCGCATACAAGGTCGACAAGGCCGGCAACTGCTGGTACAAGGGCACATCCTCGACTTTCAATATCGGAATGGGCACGGCGGCCGATACGGTTATCGTAGAGGCTGAAAACATCGTTGAGATCGGCGATATCGCTCCGGAAGATGTCAGGACCTTCGGAATGCTCGTTGACTATGTTGTAAAGTAAGAAGGGAGAATAACAATGGAAAAATCTGAAATCAAGGGCTTCATCGCAAAGCGTGTTGCTAAAGAACTCCATGACGGAGATGTTGTAAATCTCGGTATCGGTCTTCCGACTCTCGTTCCCAATTATCTTCCCGAAGGCGTTCATGTAACTCTTCAGGCGGAGAACGGCACAGTAGGCGCCGCGGCTGCGGGACAGTATCAGGAAGCGGATCCGTTCCACATCGTTAATGCAGGCGGACAGCCGGCAGGCATTATGCCCGGCGGAGCTTTCATAGACTCGGCTACTTCTTTCGGTCTCATCAGAGGCGGACATGTTGCGGCCACCATACTCGGCGGCCTTGAAGTAGATCAGGAGGGTTCACTCTCCAACTGGATCATCCCCGGCAAGATGATGCCCGGCATGGGCGGCGCTATGGATCTTCTCGTAGGCGCAAAGAAGGTCATCGTTGCTATGGAGCACACCGCAAAGGGTAACCCCAAGATCCTCAAGAAGTGTACTCTTCCGTACACAGCAGTTCATTGCGTTCATATGATAATAACCGAAATGGGCGTTATGAATGTTACTGATAAGGGTCTTGAGCTTGTTGAAATCAACCCCGAATTCACGGTCGAGCAGGTACAGGCCGCTACACAGGCAGAGCTTATAATCAGCCCGGATCTCAAGCCGATGATATAACAAAGCCTCAAGAACAGGAAAAAATAAGAGGGCCTCGTATGAGGCCCTCTTTTATTTTGCCCGGCCTGTTATCGTATATCCTCACATTTCATGACAGGCGCGCTTATAATGCGGCCCGATATTTATTGATGATGTGAATAAATTGCTGTTACAATATAAACATCAGGAGGAGGATAGCTATAATCGGAACCATAAGAAAATACAGAATACCTTTTGAGATCGGCGCGGAAATCCTCCACGCTATGACAGGCAGAGCTTTGCAGTTAGCTTTTGGGAGATGTATAAAACTGCCTCAAGCGGTCAGCAAAGACCTGGCCGGGATCAAGAAGCGGGGCCAATAGCGATTTAATTAAAACAATTATGTTCAGTAAGGATATGTTTCTTAAAATAAAATCAAGCGCGGCAAACAAGCTTTTGATAGTGCCCGCGCAGCTTACCCTTTCAGCCGAGCAGGCAGCCTTTGAGGCTCTCGGCGAGGAAGGCTTTTTTGACCTGCATATAATGTCCGGCAATAAGCTCCGCTCGGAAATAGTTCGCCGGACAGGCGGCCCGGGGCGCACCATGATAACCGCGCTTGGGCGCTCGATGATACTTCGGAAATGCGCCGGAGAGCTTGCCGACGCCGGAGAGCTCAAGGTTTACGGCAAGGTCGCGCGCGGCGAGAGCTTTCTTTCCGCCGCCGCGGACTATATAGTCCAGTCCAAGCAAAACTGTCAGTTCAGGGCCGATTTCTCCGCATTCTCGGAAAAGCTTTCTCCAATGCTGCACGATAAGCTGTTTGATATGAGCAAAATAAGCGAGGCGTATGACCGCTATATGCAGGGGCGATATATGGACAGCGAAGACGGCCTTGCCTTTGCCGCAGAGCAGGCAAGGCGCTGTGACTGGATAAAGGGATCCGAGCTTTGGTTCGCGGGCTTTTATTCATT
>JBHCAF010000017.1:0-13545 GCA_041798185.1 Bacillota bacterium | reverse complement strand
TGGAGGGATTCCCGAGTGGCCAAAGGGGGCGGACTGTAAATCCGTTAGCTAAGCTTTCGATGGTTCAAATCCATCTCCCTCCACCAATAATTAAGCGGAAGTGGCTCAGGGGTAGAGCATCGCCTTGCCAAGGCGAGGGTCGCGAGTTCGAATCTCGTCTTCCGCTCCAACTTTTTTTGCGGAGTTTGCGGATGTAGTTCAATGGTAGAACCTCAGCCTTCCAAGCTGATGGCGTGAGTTCGATTCTCATCATCCGCTCCATGAAAAAGACACCGGCCTTACCGCCGGTTATAGCTGTTTACGGGTCCATAGCTCAGCTGGATAGAGCAACGGCCTTCTAAGCCGTGTGTCGGGGGTTCGAATCCCTTTGGGCTCACCACAATTTTTTTGGGGTATAGCCAAGCGGTAAGGCACCAGGTTTTGATCCTGGCATTCGTAGGTTCAAATCCTGCTACCCCAGCCACGATGCGACCCATTAGCTCAGGCGGCAGAGCACTTGACTTTTAATCAAGGTGTCCCGAGTTCGAGTCTCGGATGGGTCACCATAAAATATAGGACCTTGCCGCGGAGATATGGCCGAGAGGTTGAAGGCACCGGTCTTGAAAACCGGACATGTGAAAGCATGCGTGGGTTCAAATCCTACTATCTCCGCCAATATTAAACTTGGGGAAGTACTCAAGAGGCTGAAGAGGACGGTTTGCTAAACCGTTAGGGTTCGTAAGGGCCGCGCGAGTTCGAATCTCGCCTTTCCCGCCATTTGCTTTATCTTAGGGGTATAGCTCAGTTGGTAGAGCAGCGGTCTCCAAAACCGCGTGCCGAGGGTTCAAATCCTTCTGCCCCTGCCATGTCTTTTTAGACGGTAATATATCGGCACGGCTTCCATGCTAATACCGGGGTGTAGCGCAGTTTGGTAGCGCAACTGCTTTGGGAGCAGTAGGCCGCACGTTCAAATCGTGTCACCCCGACCATAAGCGATATGGGCCTTTAGCTCAGTTGGTCAGAGCGTCCGGCTCATAACCGGCAGGTCCCGGGTTCAAGTCCCTGAAGGCCCACCATATAGCTTTGAGATCAAGTCCGCAGTTTGTCTGCGGACTTGATTTTTTCATTGCTAAACCCTTGCTCAAAAGCTCTATGGGGCTTGAAAATAGAGTATAATATTTCTAATTGCGAGGTGTATCATGTTATCATTTGTGAACGATTACTGCGAGGGTGCCCATCCCCTCATAATGAAAAAGCTTCTTGAGATAAATCTTGAAAAGCAGCCGGGCTACGGAGCGGACGGGATATGCGCTTCGGCTCGCGAAAGGATAAAAAAAGCCTGCTCCTGTCCCGAGGCCGAGATCGCTTTTCTGACAGGCGGCACTCAGACCAATATAATTGCCATAGACGCTCTTTGCAGACCATATGAAGCCGTTATAGCGGCTGACAGCGGTCATATAAATGTGCATGAGTCCGGCGCGATAGAGCACGCGGGGCATAAGGTGATCGCTCTGCCGTCGCGCTGCGGAAAGCTCTCGGCTAATGACCTGTCGGAATATCTTGAAAACTTTTTCTCAGATGACGGCTATGAGCATATGGCTATCCCCGGGATGGTGTATATTTCTCAACCGACAGAGCTCGGGACCTTATACAGCAGGGAAGAGCTGAAGACTTTGCATAAGCTTTGCGCTAAACATAAGCTGCCGCTTTATATAGACGGGGCGAGGCTTTCAAGCGCTCTTGCCGCGGACAGCCGGCTTAAGCTTTCTGATATCGCGAAATACAGCGAAGCCTTTTACATAGGCGGAACGAAGTGCGGAGCTCTTTTCGGAGAGGCTCTTGTTTTTACAAAAAATAATATGCCGGAGCATTTTATGACGCGGATAAAGCAGCTCGGAGCGCTGCTCGCTAAGGGCTGGCTTGTCGGAGCGCAGTACGATATCCTGTTCAGCGGAGGGCTTTACAAGAGGCTTGGAGAGAACGCGGTTTTACAGGCGGACAGGATAAGAGAGGCTCTGCGGGCCAAGGGTATCGAGCTTTATTCGGATTCTCCGACGAATCAGGTATTCGCGGTGCTCGGCGGCAAGGCTGTAAAAAAGCTTTCAAAAAATGTCGAGTTCGGGATATGGGAAAAGCTTTCAAACAGAGAAGACAGCTATGTGATAAGATTGTGTGCGAGCTGGGCCACCACAGATGATGATTGCGGCAGGCTCGTCGAAAAGATTCGTGGTTTATGATTTACAGGAGCGATAAATGCAGGCTGATTTTCTTCCGATTTTACTGGCTAGCGATATAAATGTATACAGTATGGCGAGGGCTTTTCATGAGGCCTACGGCATAAGATCTCTTATGGTCGCGAGAAGACGGGGCGGAGTTACCGGGTCTACGAGGATACTTGATTATCTCGAGGTTGACAGGCTCGATGAGACTTCGGTCTTTCTTGAAACGATGGACGGGCTAGCCGAAAAATACCGGGACAGAAAGCTTCTTCTTATAGGCTGCGCCGATCATTATGTGCGTCTCATAGTCGAAAACAAGGAGCGCCTCAAAGACCGCTTTGTGTTGCCCTATGCGGACAAGGCCGTGCTTGACAATATCACTCTCAAGGAAAGCTTTTATGAGCTTTGCGGGCGCTACGGCCTTGATTACGCCAAGACCTTTATATATAAGCCCGAAATGAATTTTGAATTTGATATAGATATGGATTATCCTATCGTTTTGAAAGCGTCGGATTCCGTAAAGTATCACAGACACCACTTTGAAGGCTTCCATAAGGCATATTTCATATACAGCAGAGAGGAACTTCTTGCGGCGCTTAAGCTTATATACGCAAACGGCTATGATGACAATATGATAATTCAGGATATGGTGCCCGGAGCCGATGACGCCATATACGATCTTCAGATGTATATAGGCTCTGATCACAAGATCAAGCTTATGAATTTGGGGAATGTTCTGCTCGAGGAGCATACGCCGACCGCCATAGGAAACAACGCCGCAACGCTTACCGTCTGCAATGAAGAGCTTATGCTTAAGATAGGGCGTATGATGGAGGAGATCGGATATGAAGGCTTTGCCGACGCCGATATAAAATACGACAGCCGCGACGGCAAATACAAGATGTTTGAAATAAATATACGGCAGGGCCGCAGCCACTACCGGGTAACAGGCGCGGGAAACAATCTCGCAAAGCTCGTCGCGGACGATTACATATATCATAAGGAGCTTCCGCGCATACTCGCCAAGGGCCCTCATTTCTGGCATGTGGTGCCGCTGGGCGTTGTATATAAATATGTTAAGAACAAGGAAAAGCTCGCCGCGGTAAAGGACTGCGTGCGAAAAGGGCTGGTCTGCGATTCGCAGTATTATCCCGCCGATATGCCTCTTAAAAGATGGCTATATCTTAAGGCTCGGCAGCTTAATATGTATAGAAAATTCGGAAAGTATTATCCGAAATAAAAACGGGCAAACGGGCGGCTTTTGAGCGCTTATTTAATTATCGTAAAGAACAGGCTATCCTTTAGCGCTTATCGTAATAGCGGGGAGGCTGGCATATGACAGTGGGAAAACAGGTATTTATGAGTAATGAATTGGATAAAAAAGATCGTGCAGCAGAAGCGGCCGCGCTTTGCAAAAGCGCCGCGGCTGCGGGATATGAAGATAAGGCGATATCTGATATAGAGGCGTTCAAGGATGAATTGAAAAAGAGCGCCGACAGCGAAGAGGCGGCGGTAAAAAGACTTTCCGATATAATTTATGTGCTGAGAGCTCCGGGCGGCTGTCCGTGGGACAGGGAACAGACCCACGAGAGTCTGAAAAAGCCGATGATAGAAGAAGCGTATGAGCTGATACAGGCTATAGAAAACAGCGACGATGAAAATCTGCGCGAGGAGCTCGGCGATGTGCTGCTTCAGGTCGTCTTTCACGCCAATATCGCGAAGCAGGAGGGGCGTTTCACTCTCAGGGATGTCGCGAATGAGGAGTGCGAGAAGATGATAAGGCGGCATCCTCATGTATTCGGAGAGCTTTCAAACGATATAGATTCAAAAACGGTCCTGAAGAATTGGGATGAAATAAAAAAGGGCGAAAAGAAGAGCCGCTCCCAAAGCGAAGCTATGCGTGAAGTGCCGCGCGCTCTTCCTGCGCTTTACAGAGCCTTCAAGCTTCAGGCAAAGGCCGCGAGGACAGGCTTTGACTGGGATGATGTCAGCGGAGCCTTCGACAAGGTCACGGAGGAAAATGACGAGATAAAGGAAGCCGCCGCAAAGGGCGACAGATTGGCTGTGGCCGCTGAGGTGGGAGACCTTCTCTTTGCCGCGGTGAATGTCGCGCGTATGCTTGATGTGGATCCCGAGGAGGCTTTGAACGGCTGCTCCGAGAGGTTTATCAGGCGTTTTTCCCATGTGGAGGCAAACAGAAAAGACGGCATGACGCTTGCCGATCTTGATGAATTATGGGAGGAGGCGAAGCTTCTTGAAAGGAAGAACTCTTCTTGTGAGCGATTTTAAGGACAGATATTCGGGCTATGTATTATACGGAAACTGAGGCGCGAGAGGCTGTTATAGCCGCCGGACTGACGCTTCTTGAAAGAGGGCTGGTCTCAAGGACCTGGGGCAATATAAGCGCGAGGATCTCGGAAGACGAATGTATCATAACGCCGAGCGGCAGGTCCTATACAGGGCTTGCGATCGGCGATCTTGTGAGGCTGAGGCTTTCCGATCTGTCGTGTGCGCCTTGCGGCTTTGAGAGCTTCAAAGAAGGGGAGAGCCTTGAGAGCTTCGAAGAAGAGCCGGGCTTTGGGAGCTTCGAAAAAGGAGCGGGCTTTGAGAGCTTCGAAGAAGGGCAGAGCTCTGTGAACTGTCTTGCAGCGGGCAGGCTTAGGCCGAGCAGTGAGAAGGCTCTTCACGCGGGGGCTTACAAGCTGCGGCCCGATATAAATTTTATTATCCATACTCATCAGTTTTACGCGTCGGTGATAAGCGCAGCCGGTCTTGATATGCCCTTTGCGCCGGCCGGGGCCTACGCTCCTCCCGGAAGCGGGGCGCTGAGCTCCAATATCGTGAAGCTCATCAGGCGCAGCCCTGAAAAACAGGCCTTTTTAATGGAAAAGCACGGAGCGTTATGCCTTGGAAGGAGCTCCGATGAGGCCTTTGATACAGCGGATATGCTCGAAGGAGAGTGCCGCGCCGTATTTGAAGCTGATGTATGTTCGGGAAACGAAGATCTATTTTCCGTTTGCGCGGGCAGAATGGAAACCCTTCCTGCATATCTGGACGATTTCGCGCAGCTTTTCGGCGAGAGCGTGAGTCTTAAAAAGACGAGAGCGGAGATATGCGCGGGCGAAGATTTTGAGGCGCGAAGCAGGATACTTGACAAGAACTGCGCGGCGGCGCTGTACGCTCTGGCGAAAGGCGCCGCGCCGCTTGAGCCCGGCGAGGCGAGGCGTCAGCGCGAGGTTTATCTCGCGTCTTATTCAAAGCTTATAGATAAACATTGAGGGTCAGGGAAAATATATTGGACAAGGACGATATTATTCTGATAAAAACCATAGAGGCCAAAAGGCGGCAGTGCGAAGAGCGCGGACTTGTGAGCCACAGCGCTTTTTTGGATATAAGGCAGTGCGCCGCGGCTGAGGCCGAATTCCGATTCTCAAGACATATTCTTTACGGCGGCTACGAAGACGCGGAGCGGCGGCTTATGATATTTCTGCCCGAGCATATAAAAGAGCTCTCTTACGAGAACGATCCTCTTGCTGTGCTTCGGGTGCGTCTTCCCAAGAACTGCGAGAGGCTGAGCCACAGCGACTATCTCGGCTCGATCCTGGCTCTCGGTATAGAAAGAAGCGTCACAGGAGATATAATCGTGACCGAAGACGGGGCTGATATAATAGTGCTTAAAAGCATGGCCGATTTTCTGCTTTCGAATTACAATCAGGCCGGCCGCTTCAGGCTTGAGACCGAGCTTTTCCCGATAAACGAGCTTCGCAGAGCTGAAGCTGACAGGCTGATAAAACGCGGCAGCGTCGCTTCTTTAAGGCTTGATAATGTTTTGGGAGAGGCCTTTGATCTTTCCCGTTCGGCATCGCAGGAGGCCGTCCGCGGCGGCATTGTTTTTCTGAACGGCCTGCAGTGTGTGAAGCCCGATAAAGAGCTGTCCGACGGGGACAGGATAGTTTTAAGAGGGCGCGGAAAGGTAATCTTAAAGGAAACGGGGCAAAAGAGTAAGAAAGGGCGCAGCATTTTGAGCCTTGAGCTTTATAAAAGAGGGAGATAATAAAGTGATCAAAAGATGGATAGACGATATAAAAAACGGAAGACCCTTGTGGCTCGCGGAATGTCGTGAGGAGATGAAGGAGGCCGCCGACGCGGTTTCTTCCGATATAAGCGTTATAACAAACGAGGGCGTAAGCGAGACCTTTTCGATCCTTCTTCCGAAGGTAGAGGCGCCCGAGGAGTTTGAGCTCATGTCAAGATATCTTGACGCGAACAGGCTGAACGCCGCGGCGCTTTTGGGGCAGCTCGATAACACCGACTGCGCTTCCATTCCGGTTTCGGCAATAACGGCAAGACTTAAGGAAAGGCCCGAGGCTAATTATGATATGCCAGAAGAGCCCTTGGTCTGCGGGGTAAGTGCTGGGCTTTCGGATATAAAGCTCATACTTGCCGAAGGCGGCCGCATAAGAAGGATACTTTCTTATGACTGGAATCCTCTGATCGCAACAGAAGACGCTATGATAAGCAATCCGATATATGAGCTTATCGAAATGGCTGCGGACGGCAGGCTGCTTGACGCGATAGCGCTGTCCGTTCCCGGGAATGAAGTGTTTTTAAGGATAAAGGATCTTGATAAAAAATTTAAGCCTCTGTGTAGAGACGGCGCGCCTGTAAAGCTGCTTGACAGCGGCAATATGGCGGCCTACAGCGTTTATAATGAGCTTAAATATACGAAAGCCGGGCAGGAGCTTATAAAGGACGGCATTATAGCGCTTGAGCTTGAGGGCGATATAGCCTTCGGACATGTGAGGGCTGACGGAAGCATTCCATCGCTTCCCGGAGCGCTTTCAAAATGTATTTTCAGGATAGACAGCGAGGAAGAGGCGGGCTTCCCCGATCAGGGAGCGATACTTAAGTCCGCCGGAATGCCTGTGAATAATCCCAAGCCCTGCATAGATCTTCTTATGAACATGGCAGAGGGCGGCGAACAGAATGCCGAGACTGTATTTAAAAATATCGGGCTGTATCTTGGACATGCCATAAGGGAGATAGATTTCTTTATGAGACCGGGCACCGATAAATATATACTTTTAGGAAGCTTCGCGAAGAGCGAGTATGTTTTTGACCTGATGTCCATAGGACTTCAGAAGACGGCGCCTGACGCCGTTGTGCTTCAGATAGACAGAGGAATAGCAAACAGTCCGATCATGAAGGCGCTTGCGGAAATGGGCGATATCGCCATAGCTGAATTCGCCAAGACCGCCGGCTGCGTTTACTATGCGCTTGAGAACTGAATAAGCGCGTGGCAGAGTCTGCTTTTTGAGCTTGAAGCGCAAGGCCGTTCAGCGCGGCGCTCCGCTAAACAGCGTAGAATATATTCAGATTTCTTATATTGGGATCCTGTATATGATCGTTGACCGAATATGCGTGCTTTTCAAGATCACCGCAGCTTGCTTCGGTGATCTGCTGTTTTTTGAGAAGCTCTATGATATCGGCCGCGACATCTTCTATGCGAAGGTATTTATCCTCGGCAAAGCTCTCATCGTTGGGCGTTGTCATAAGAAATTCAAGATAGGCGCCGGTGCATGAAAGTAGGGGGAGTCTGTCCATTGCTCTGAACGCCCATTTGTAGTAGGGCGCGTAGCTCCTGTTAAGAAGAAAGACCGTCTCTATTGCCGCCTTTGAGAACTCGAATACAGCAAGCTGCGCGGCGGCGCCTTCGCCCCTTGCTGTGCAGCGGCTGTAATTGTACTGGCCGGCCTGCGCCATTATAAGTATATTTCCTGCGAGTCTTTTTAAGCGTATATCCTCGGGCATGGCGGCTGTTCTTTGCCTGACAGCGCTCAGTATGCCCGAATCGTCTCTGAATATCTTTCCGTTCGTAAATTCGGCAAGGGCGGCTGCAGGGATTTTGAGCCATGCTTCCTGAGTCAGCTCGCCGTTTTCAGTTCCGAGCTTTTCTTTTAAGAATTCAGACAGGCGTATAACTCCGCGTCTTCTGCCTCCGACAGGCGCGGCGAGGCTGCGGCGAAGACCCATAAATTCGCAGGGAAGCTTACTGTAAGCTCTTTCGAGTTCAAATTCCTGTCTGCGGCTCACGAGGGCTTCTTCCGGAAGAAATATGCAAAAGCCAGGCTCAAAATCATGATCTTTTGATATATCGTCGTCAAATCCGAAGCATTCCGATCCGGCTCCGATGAGCCCAGTGCAAAGAACAGCTTCCAGCTCCGGAAACTGTTCGTGTATCATTGCTTTTCCGTATTCCTCGTAATATTTTTCAGATAGCTCTAAGCCTGTCATAAATTTCCCTCACTCTTTTTTTCAGCTCCGCGGCATAAGCAAAATAGCCGAAGTATTCAAAGCTGCCGATGCATTTGTCCGCCATAAAGGCATAGTAGCCGTCGCGTTTCAGATCCTCGGAATCAAGCATAAGCTGTGCTTTTTCAAGGCAGTCCTCGATTTTTTCTATGCCGTCTTCAAGCCCTAGCATGGCCTGATAGGTGTCGGCCATATTAAGATAGCTGAGCGCCTGTTCGATCCTGCCTCCCTCGACCCCTGACATTATATTCAGAGCTTTGTCATAGCAGGCGAGAGCTTCTTCATAATTTTCGCAGAGCGAAAGAGCTATCGCGAGATTGTTGTAAAGGCTTCCGAGCTTCGCGCTGCCATGAGGCAGTCCGCTTTCATAAACCGGCAGGGCTTTTTTATACATCAAAACAGCCTCCTGCGGTCTTCCGAAGGCTTCAAGCGCCGTGCCGGCGTTCACATAAGCCGTGGCGCCTCCTACGCTGTCCATGATATCGAGCTCTTCGCCGAGCTTAAGAGCTTCGTCTGCCGCCGCCAGAGCTTCATCCGCCTTTTGCAGCTTGCGTTTTAAGCCTATGAGCTCATTATAAATAAAAAACTGTCCGCGCCTGTCGTTTCCGATCGTTGCTTCGCCGAGCCAGTAGGACAGCAGCTTTTCAGCCTGAGCCCATTCCTCTTTGTCAAGCAGACTGTCAAGCTTTGCCGCTATTCTTCCCGTATCTACAGCCGCGGTCTTTTTCTCGCCGGGCTTATCCATGCAAAGGACGCAGCGCGGCTCTTCATAATCTGTTTTGTTAATGGCCATCTATATATTCACATGCGGCTATAGCCGCGGTCGCGCCGTCGGCAAGAGCCGTGGTGACCTGTCTTACTCGTTTGCTTCTCGCGTCTCCTGCGACAAACACGCAGGCGGTTTTTGTCCTGCAGTTTTCCGAGGCCGCGAAGTATCCGTATTCGTCGAGCTCCGCCAGAGCTTCGAAGTTTTTATTTTCAGGTATAAGACCGACGGCCACAAAGAGGGCGGCGCAGTCGAAGTCTCCCATATCCGTTTTAAGTCCCTCGAAGGAACCGGCGCCGTTGATTCGGAGTTCTTTTATCCTGACTCCGGTATGCACCTCTATATTTTCTTTTGCGAGCAGCAGTTCCTGAAGTCGTTTTTCTCCGGTCAGATATTCAAGATCCTGAAGCACTATAACTTTTTCGCATTTTCCTGAAAGCAGCAGGGCCTCCTGGAGGGCCGAGTTTCCGCCGCCGGCAACGGCTACTGTCTGGTTTTTATAAAAGTCTCCGTCGCATACCGCGCAGAAGGATATCCCGTTTCCTATCGCTTCTTCTTCGCCCGGAAGCCCTAGCATACGGTGCTTCACGCCGTTTGCTATTATTACGGCTTTACATTCAAAGCTTGCGCCGTCAGCGGTTTTTACGATACATATATCTCCCGGGATTATTTCTGTGACCTCGTCGAGCTCGACATCGGCTCCTTGGGACAGGATCTGGTCGAGAAATTTTTCCGCGAACTCGTTTCCGCTCATTGAAAGTGTGCCCGGGTAATTTTCAAGCTTCGGCGAAGAGCTTATCTGTCCGCCGAAGCCTGCTTTTTCTATCACCAGTGCCGATTTTCCGTTTCTTAAAGAATAGAGGGCCGCCGTCATGCCGGCGGGCCCTCCGCCTACGATAATAACATCGTGCATTTTATTCCTTTCGCCTTGCGCGTTTTACGCGCATTGCCGCATGCGGCGTAATTTTCTCCGCGCATTATTCCTTGCGGCGTCATTTCCGCCGCGCATTATTCCTTGCGGTGTTACCCGCGCCGCGCATTGTCTCTTCGGGCGTTCAGCTCACTTTGTTGAGATAGGCTTTTATATCTGATACGCCTTTGTATTTTTCATAGCTGCCTTCAGCTTCAAAGATGAGAGTCGGGGCCTGTTTTACTTCGTATTTTGCTACGAGCTCGGGGTGCTCTTCCGCTATGAGCGTGTTGTAAGCTACGCCCGCTTTTTCGAGCAGCGCCTTGGCGAGCTTGCAGTTAGGGCAGGACGGCGTCGTGAACAGATACGCCTTTACATTGCTGCCGGAGCTGTTTTCCGCCGCGCTGTCAGGATCCGCGCTCTGTACGGCAGGCGCCGCCTCCGAAGCCGTCTTATCGCAGCCGGGCCCCTTGCGGGTGAGCTTGGACCTTAAGAGATCGTATTCTTTTCTGTCCTTGAATTCCTGAGTCTTTCCGTCGTTCCAGTTCTGCACCGGCCTGTAGTAGCCCGTGATCCTCGAATACACTTCGGTTTTCTGTCCGCAGTGCGGGCAGCTGTAAAGCTCGCCCGAGAGATAACCGTGGTCCTTGCATACGCTGTATGTCGGCGACATGGTATAGTAGGGCAGCTTGTAGTTTTCGGCGATTTTTCTTACAAGATTTGCGGCCGCCTTCCAGTCCGGCAGCTTCTCGCCGAGGAAGGCATGGAAAACGGTGCCGCTCGTGTATCTTGTCTGCAGCTCGTCCTGAACATCAAGAGCCGAGAATATATCTTCTGTGTAGCCTACGGGCAGATGACTTGAATTTGTGTAATAGGGCATACCACTTTCGTTTGCCGTAATGATCTCGGGGAACTGCTCCTTGTCGTGCTTCGCGAATCTGTAAGTCGTGGATTCCGCAGGAGTCGCTTCGAGATTATAGAGATCGCCGTACTGCTCCTGATAATCCGAGAGTCTTTCTCTCATATGGTCGAGCAGCTCTTTTGCGAATTTCTGCACTCTCTCATCCGTAAGATCGGCTCTCAGCCAGCTCGCGTTGAGTCCTGTCTCGTTCATTCCTATGAGACCTATGGTCGAAAAATGATTTTCAAAGGTCCCGAGATATCTCTTGGTATATGGATAAAGTCCGCTGTCGAGGAGCTTTGTTATTACCGTTCTTTTTGTCTTAAGAGATCTTGCCGCGACATCCATGAGCTTGTCGAGACGGGCGTAAAATTCAGCCTCGTCCTTCGACTGATAAGCTATCCTAGGCAGATTTATCGTTACTACGCCGACGGAGCCTGTTGATTCTCCGGCTCCGAAAAAGCCTCCGGATTTTTTTCTGAGCTCGCGAAGGTCGAGGCGCAGTCTGCAGCACATGGAGCGCACATCGGAGGGCTCCATATCGGAATTGATATAATTGCTGAAATAGGGCGTTCCGTATTTTGCCGTCATTTCAAAGAGCAGCTTGTTATTCTCGCTTTCGCTCCAGTCGAAGTCCTTGGTTATCGAATATGTAGGGATAGGGTACTGGAAGCCTCTGCCGTTGGCGTCGCCTTCGATCATTATTTCTATGAAGGCCTTATTCACCATATCCATTTCTTTTTGGCATTCGCCGTAGGTGAAAGCCTGCTCCTTGCCGCCGACTATCGCGTTGAGATTCTTGAGATCTTCCGGTACTGTCCAGTCGAGCGTTATATTTGAAAAGGGAGCCTGAGTTCCCCAGCGCGACGGTGTGTTCACGCCGTACACAAAGGACTGAACGGCCTGCTTTACTTCTTTCTGCGAGAGATCGTCTATTTTTACAAAAGGCGCCAGATAGGTATCAAAGGAGCTGAAGGCCTGCGCTCCAGCCCATTCGTTCTGCATTATACCGAGAAAGTTCACCATCTGGTTGCAGAGCGTCGAGAGATGGCTCGCGGGTGAAGATGTTATCTTTCCCGGAACTCCGCCGAGCCCTTCCATTATGAGCTGCTTAAGAGACCAGCCCGCGCAGTAGCCTGTGAGCATGGACAGATCGTGTATATGTATCGCGGCCGACTTGTGAGCCTCCGCGATCTCGTCATCGTAGATCTCTGAAAGCCAGTAGTTCGCTGTTATGGCGCCAGAGTTTGAGAGTATCAGGCCGCCTACGGAATATGTTACTGTGGAGTTTTCTTTTACGCGCCAGTCGTTTATCTGAAGATAATTGTCTACAAGATCCTTATAATCGAGCATGGTGGCGCTGACATTACGAACCTTTTCTCTCTGGCGCCTGTAAAGTATATAAGCCTTGGCGACATCCGCGTAGCCGCTCTCGGAGAGCACCTGCTCCGCGCTGTCTTGTATCTCTTCGACGCTTATATAGCCGTCCTTCACCTTTTCCGCGAAGTCCGCCGTAACGCGAAGCGAGAGCATATCGATTATGCTCGGATGATATTCTTTATCAAGCGCGTCAAAGGCCTGTGTTATGGCCTTGCTTATCTTTTTTATGTCAAAATCTACTTTTTTGCCGTCTCTTTTGATAACCTGGTACATTCAAAAACCTCCACATCATAATGTACATTTATATAGCTTACCCACTAAATATGGGGTAGAATCGCAAAATAAATATACCATTTTGCCTACTCTTCGTCAATATATATAGAGGCTCTTTTTTGACAAAAACACAAGATATTGTGGTTTATATCCCCCGAAGCTCCACGCTTTCCACGAAAGGCCGCACTATTTCTGCGTAGCTTTCCATTTCCTCGCGGCTCGGGGCTTTCAGCTCCGGGTCCCTGACAGCCTCGCGTTCCATGAACGCCTGCAGGAAATATCTCTTTGCGCCTTTTATCATAGGAGCTATTTCTTTGAATGAAGCTTCGTCATGAAGGGGCTTGACCACTGTCGTGCGAAATTCATAGTCTATGCCGGCTTCGAGCAATATTGCTATGGAGCTTTTTATGTCTTCTATTTTTATATTATCGCTGCCCGCGGTCTTGGGATATTTTTCGGGACTGTTTTTTATGTCCATGGCGACATAATCTACGAGAGCTTTTTCTATCAGAGCCTTGAGCTCTGCCGGATGTGCTCCGTTGGTGTCGAGCTTCACGGCGTAGCCGAGCTTTTTTATATCCGAGAGCAATTGCGGAAGCTCTTTTCTGAGCAGCGGTTCTCCTCCGGTGAAAGCTACTCCGTCAAGAAGTCCGAGGCGTTTTTTCAGAAAGACGAGCAGCTCCGCGTCGCTCATAAGCGAAGGGGCGGAGCCGTCTATAAGCCCTGAATTGTGACAGAAAGGGCAGTTCATATCGCAGCCCGCAAGAAAGACCGTGCAGGCGCTTTTCCCGGGGAAATCAAGCAG
>JBHCAF010000016.1:0-5304 GCA_041798185.1 Bacillota bacterium | reverse complement strand
GATAATCTTGAGCCTTATATGGTCAACGGGGATTACGGCGAGGGCGTTATAAGCTATTTGGCAGATGTTTTGGAGCTTTACAGGCTGCCCGCCTGGTACCCCGAGGACAGCGATTCCTTTGAGCGCTTCCATAACGCCCCGGGCGAAGCAAGGGTGATAGATGAAGCCTACGCTTTGAGCGGCGAGCAGAAGCAGGAGCTTGAGCGGCGTATAGAGAAGATAAGAGATGAGTCCGGCGCAGATATTCTTATATATATCACGGAACATTGCCATTTAGGCCGCGGCATAAAGCGCTGCGGAGAGGATCTCTTCCTTTACGGCGGCTACGGTGAAGGCGAAAGCTATGACGGCGGCGTTTTGGCTATTTATGGGCAGGACGGTCATATCGTGAATCTGGGTATTTCCTTCAGCGGGGAGCGCCCGTATTACAACGCAGAAACGAGCGACAGAATATACGAGAAGCTGACAAAACCGGCTGACAGGAGTGATTTATACGAAACGGCCTGCGTGTATCTTGACAGTCTGGAATATACATATGCAAAGGGCCATGCTCCCAAGACCTATCATCTCGGTGTGCCTTTGATAATAAGTCTCGTGATCAGCACCGTCGCGGCCTTGCTTCGCATGGCGGCTATGAAGAGCCGGATGCATACTGTAAGGGCGGCGAGCCGCGCGGCTGATTATGTTGTTCCGGGCAGCTTCAAGCTTGAGCGCTCTCAGGATATTTACCTCGGGTGCAGCGTCAGCAAGACGGCAAGGCCCAAGAAGGAATCGAGCAGCGGCGGAGGCGGCGGCTCAAGCTATTCCGGCGGATATTCGAGCAGCGGAGGCAGGAGTTATTCCGGCGGCGGCAGAAAATTCTGACGCAGTTATTCATATTTATAAGCATTGGAGGAAAACAAATGAAGAAAATCAGATGGATCGCGGCTGTATTTTTAATACTCGCGCTGCTTTTACCCAGCGGATGCGGCGAAAAGAAGCTTACGGCTGAAGAAGCGATAGACGCCTTTCTCAGCGGCAGCTCAAAGCTTTATATAAGCGAGGATATCGCGGACTTTGTGATGGGTGAAGAATTTACCGTCAGGCAGCTTTGCGACAAGGTCTCCGAATCGGTCGACGAATTTATAATGGGCGTTGAAGCCTATGACCTCATGTATGCGCTTTTGGACTGCGGAGCTGACGGCAAGACCGATCTCGCTATCCGGCAGTGCTTACACGGCGAGGAGGACCTGTATTTCAATGTTTATTTCCTGATACAGTATGACGGGAGCCGTCTTAGCCCGAAAGCGTTTTATACCGACGGCAATGTTGACGAGGGTGTTTATTCAAGCATAGATATCACCGAGGAGGGGCTTGTTGATTTTTCCTATTTGAGCTTCGACAATGACGGCAATATTTCCTATTACAGCACCGATCATTATTATGTGAACGGAGGCGGAAAAGAACTGTTTATTTACAGCGATGAGTTCTGCGACCTTGAGAGAGCTATAATACCTGTCGAGTATCTTCCGATAGAGGTATACGGCGATCTTGAGAATTATCCCGACTCCGGATACGGAGATATATTATGCACGGTAATCAACTTCGAGGAATTTCTCCCCGGCGACGATGATTCCGACGCTTACTACGAAGAGTATATCAAGCATAATGTCTATGTATTCACCGACGGTGAGGATGATGTGGAGATAGACCCCGAATATAAAGAGTTTTATGATGATCTCGGTCTTAAGTACTGCTCTTTTGATGAGGCTATGGAAATGATAGACGAGCGCTGCAAAGAGATCAAGCTGAGCGGCGAAATAAGAAACGGCGCGTTCATTGAATGGCTTTCGATAGAGGATAAATATAAATTCTAAGGACGGTTATATTATGAAAAAAACAGGAATAATAAGTATTGCTTTGGCGCTTATCCTCATTTTGACTTTAAGCGCCTGCGACGCGGGCAGCCCGAATGCCGGCTCCAAGACAAGCATAGAGGTCGGCAATCTGAACGAGCTCTTTCGTGCCCTCGACGATCCCAATATCAAGAGCATAGCCTTGAAGCCGGGAACATACAATTTCTCAAAGTGGCTGCGCGACGAATATGACAAGGCGAACTTCGATACGAGCAACAGCCCCGTAGTGCATGATTATCCTGATGCTGAAGCTATAAGCGGCAAGGTCTATATTTTATACGGCAGCGATTTCATATTTTACAGGCTCAACAATCTTACGATAGAATCGGCGGATCCCGAAAATCCCGCGCAGATAGTTGTGGAAGACGCTTACGCAACGGTCCTGTCATTGAATCAGTGCTCTGATATCACTCTGTCGAATATAGTGTTCGGGCAT
This sequence comes from Bacillota bacterium, assembly GCA_041798185.1. GTDB lineage: Bacteria > Bacillota > Clostridia > Peptostreptococcales > Anaerovoracaceae > UBA1764. Next base: position 2,973 of record JBHCAF010000016.1, on the reverse strand, counting down.
GCGGTCGAGCCGGGTCATTGCTCCGGCGATGTGATACATATAGACGACAGCGACAATATAGAAATAAACGGCTGTGATATTTACGGCTGCGGGGCCTACGGCGTAGGCATCAGAGGCAGCAATAATGTTTTGTTTAACGAAGGCGTTATTCATGACTGCACTTACGGCTGCGTATATTCATGGGACAGCAGCTCTAATTTTTACTCGACCCGCTTCGCCGATTGCGGAGTATATGATATGTTCAGCGCGTACAGCAGCGTTATCAGCTTTAACGGCTGCAGCTTCAGCAATCTTGTGGGCGAGATCATAGCGGTCGGAGACTTTTCTTTTGTCGGCTTTTACGGCTGTGAGTTTGACCCTGATATATTGGAGGCAATACAAGCTCACCCGGCCTACGGCAGCGAGATATTCGTTACTGATCAATAAGCTTCATGATCAAGGCTCAACATTGCGCCGGAGCCCTGCGCTTCGCTCGTTTTCAGAGCCTATAATAAAAGAGGAGCCTTGCGGCTCCTCTTTTCGTTGTATTGCCATGTTTTTATCAGCTCTGTTGTTTTTGTAATATATTCATATACCGTTATAGGCGCTTTATACGGCATGGCTGTTTCATACAGTCAGCTCTATCGCTTCCGCTTCTTCTTCCGCCTTATAATCGCTTTCGCTTATGAGGCCGTCGCGCTTGAAGGCAAGCGTCATGGCTTCCATCTCGACCGACAGGTCGAGCTTTTCCATTCTGAAGAGATTCTGATACTGTCTTTCCATAGCCCTGTTTATATCCGAAAGATAGGATATGATCCTCTCGCTCTCCTCGGGCGTTGCAACATTATTTGCTTCAAGCTTGATGAATTTTTTAAGGATGAGATCAAGCGTAGGTATATAGTAATTCAGAAACTGCCTTGTGGAGGCTATCTTTTCGCGATCGCTTTTGAGGAACTTGATTATGTCGTCGGCTCTGCCGAGCACCGGAGTGAGCGCCGAGCGTACATTTATATCTCTCACTCTTGCCGTTAGCAGCTTGGCGTCGAGCAGCAGCTTATTTGATGTGTTCAGTATTTTTTCCTCTTCGGGCAGCGGCTTTCCTATATTTTTTTCAGCCTTGTCTATGCGGGTCTTTTCCGCTTCGTTCTTTGCCGAGCGAAAACCCGAAAATATTACGATAATGCCGAGCGCTATAAAGCCCAGGGCGCAGAGCGCCGCGACCGTGAGCAATATCTTTGCCGCGTGCGGCAGCAGCTTGCCGAGCAGCAGCGCTCCTGCTATCAGCGCTATAAGAGCTATAAAGGCTCCGCCTTTTCCGGAATTATTCCCCATTTTGCTTTTCCTTTTTAATTCTGTTCTTTTTTGATCTCAAGAAGCTTTGCTTTCAGCTCGCTTTCTATTCTGCCGAGCTCGTTTTCCGCGAGGGCTCTTCTTTCTCTTCCCTCTGCCTGTATCCTTATGACCTCGTCGAAGGTTTCTATCAGCTTGGTATTTGTCTCCTTGAGAGTCTCTATATCTATGACCGCCCGCTCGCTTTCTGTAGCGACGGCTATGGTGCCCTGTTTAAGCGCCTCCGCGTTTTTCTTGAGAAGCTCGTTCGTAAGGTCGTTGACCTGTTTTTCGGCTTCTGTCGCCTGCTGGGCGTGTGCCATGCCGAGTGACAGCACCATCTGATTTTTCCAAAGAGGTATAGTATTGGTGAGCGTGGACTGTATTCTTTCCACCATTTGGATATCGTTGTTCTGGATCATCCTTATCTGAGGCGCCATCTGTATGCTCACATTCCTTGTCAGTTCAAGGTCATAGATCTTCTTTTCAAAGCGCTCTATCTGGGCGTTCAGATCGTTCACCGCCTGCGCGTCCTCGGCAAGTCCGGAGGCTTCGGCCTTTTTCCGAAGTTCGGGAAGAAGGGTGCCTTTGACCTCTTCTATTTTTTGCTTCCCCGCGAGTATATACATCGTGAGCTCCTTGAAGTAGGAGAGATTCGCCGCATACATTTTGTCCATCAGAACGACATCTCTGCTCAGCTGATTCTGGTGTGAAAGCAGTGAGACTTCGATCTTTCCGACATTTTTTTCGGCGTCGGTATACTGCGCTCTCAGTCTTGCTATGGTGTTGCCGCCCTTGCTGAACAGCCTCATTATGCCTTTCTTTTCCGGCTCTATCGAAAATCCCTTCAGCTCGGCCACGAGGCCGGAAAGCATGCCGCTCACCTCGCCCAGCTCCTTTGTTTTGACTCCCTCAAGCGCTTCGTTTGAAAAGGCCGCTATCTTCTGCTGCGCTGACGCTCCGTACTGCGCGGTGAGGGCGGAGTTTTGCAGGTCGATCTTCTTTGAAAATTCCGTTACCGCGTTCTTTTCTTCTTCGCTTAGCGCCACATCGGCCATATACCGGCCCTCGATGGCAGTTTACTCGGGCGCGGGCTTTATGAGCTCCCCGGGCTCTATGCTGAGCGGCTGCACATCGATTATCATATCATTGTCAAATTCCATAGAAACCTCCTTGAAGTGAGCTGATTTTCGCGCGTTAAACTCTCGCATTCGAAAGATACAAAAATACGAATACTTTTGTAACAATTCTAACACAAAGTGTGTACGATATGATATATTCTTGTTAAGAAAGCATGGAATGCCGGTGATAAATTACATACAAATCAATAGGGTGAAAGATGGATAAAGGCTTGTCTGTCGCGCTCGACCTTTTGGCAGCGCTGTTCTTGCTAGTTTCATATCTGCTCAGTTGGCAAAAAGACAAGAATGGCGATCCTCTTTATGCCAATGTGCGCGGCATAGTCCTCGGGGTCTTGGCGATGCTTACACTGGACGCGGTCTATTCGTTCTGCGTATCCGCGGCGGCTCCTGTTTTCGCCCGAGTTGCGTTTTATATCAAAAGCGTCTATATCGTATCTAAAAGCGTTGTCCTTTTCATAGGCGCGGATTATGTCGGGCGTATAATCGTTACGGATAAAAGCTTTTATAAAAAATATCGCCCAGT
>JBHCAF010000015.1:0-4663 GCA_041798185.1 Bacillota bacterium | reverse complement strand
GAATCCCTCCAATTCTGGAGCTGGCGATCGGAGTCGAACCAACAACCTGCTGATTACAAATCAGCTGCTCTGCCATTGAGCCACGCCAGCGCGCAAAACACATTATTCAATTTGGCGATCCGAACGAGGCTCGAACTCGTGACCTCCAGCGTGACAGGCTGGCATTCTAACCAACTGAACTACCGGACCGAAAAAAACTGGTGGGAGTTACAGGGCTCGAACCTGTGACCCTCTGCTTGTAAGGCAGATGCTCTCCCAGCTGAGCTAAACTCCCACAACAGTACTTACGCACAACCTCGCAGCGTGCTTTATTATAATAAGACAATTTCTCTTCTTTGTCAACAGTTTTTTAAGACAATTTATTTTCTCAAACAGGCGTATTTTTGAGGAATCCTCCGCCTGTAAGATCCTGAAGAAAGGCTTCGATATCAGCCCTGTTTTCAGCCTCAAAACGCAGTCTCACCTTCAAAAGCGCCGCATATTCGATATCGATAAGTTCGAAAGGCATATTCTTTTCCGCGTTTTGCAGCCTTGCTAAAAGACTGTATGAAAGCTCTGTCTCAAGCTCCTCGTGATCTCTTATCTCAACTATGCCGGCAGCGTCAAGAGCAAGTCTCGCGCTGGAGCTGTAGGCCCTAACGAGTCCTCCGGTGCCGAGCTTCGTGCCGCCGAAATACCTCGTCACGACAAGACAGAGATTGCTTAGCCCCTCTTTGACAAGAAGCTGAAGCATGGGCACTCCCGATGTTCCCTGAGGCTCGCCGTCATCCGAGCACCATTGAAGCTGCATCTTATCCCCTATTATATAAGCGGGAACATTGTGAGTCGCCGCACGATGCTCTCTGCGGATATCGGCAATAAAAGCCTCGGCCTCTTCTCTTGAAGCCGCCGGCTTTATATGCGCGATAAAGCGCGATCTTTCTATGCTCTGCTCCGCAAGAGCTTCTTTTCCGACAGTTTTGTAAAGTACAGCCATCTATAAGGGATCCACTATGTAGGCCGAGAGCCTGTTTCTGTCAGCCGCCGAAAGCTCCGCCTTAAGCCTTGTCCCCTCGGGCTCGTAGCTCGTTTCGCAGCTCGTCTTATCCTTTATATAAGAAACTATATCGCCTCTGTCATAGGGTATCAGAAGCTCAAGCGCGATAAGATCCGAATATATCCTCGAGGCGATCTCCGCCCTGAGAGCCTCCATGCCCTCCCCGCTCTTCGCCGAGATCACAAGCGAATCTTTTCTGAAGGAGATGAAGTCAGAGGCCTTATCATGCTTATTGAAGACCGTTATACTCTCCTTGCCGTCAGCTCCGAGCTCTTTCAACACCTTTTCCGTGATCTCTATCTGAAAATCGTGGTTTTCGAATGAGCAGTCCACAACATGGATAAGAAGATCGGCGTCCTTCAGCTCCTCAAGCGTAGCCTTAAAAGCGTCTACCAGCGCGTGAGGAAGCTTGCTCACAAAGCCGACAGTATCGATCATTATAAATTTTTTGCCGTCATCGAGCTCGACAAGCCTGCTGGCGGTATCAAGCGTCGCGAAAAGCATATCCTTCTCAAAGACCTGCTTTTCGACAAAGCAGTTCATTATGGATGACTTGCCGGCGTTTGTATAGCCGACCAGGGCCACGACCGGAAGATCCGAGCGCTCTCTTTTGGCACGCTGAACGGAACGGTTCGCTTTTATTTCCGCTATCTCTTTTTTGATCTCGTTCATGCGCCTTTGGATATGGCGCCTGTCCGTTTCGAGCTTTTTCTCTCCGGGGCCTCTTGTTCCTATACCTCCGCCGAGCCTCGACAAAGACTTGCCGAAGCCGAGCAGCCGCGGAAGCCTGTATTGAAGCTGAGCGAGCTCGACCTGAAGCCGTCCCTCTTTTGACACCGCCCGTGAAGCGAAAATATCAAGTATCAGCATGGTACGATCTATTATCCTGACTCCGGCGGCGTCCTCTATATTGCGAAGCTGCATACCTGAAAGCTCGTCATTGAAGATTATAAGATCGGCCTCCATATTGGCGGCGGCCTCGGCAAGCTCGGCAAGCTTTCCGCTTCCGATGAAGCTTCCGGAATTTATCCTGTCAAGCTTCTGCTCCATCTCCGCGATAACGCTTATTCCGGCAGCGCCCGCAAGGGCTTTCAGCTCTTCCATGAAATAGCTGATATCCTCGCCGGTGCTCACGCCGACGAGGATAGCTCTGTATTCTTCGTTTTCGCTTATTCTGTTGTTTTCGTCTATATTTATCATTTATCGCCTAAGGTAAAGCGCGAACCGTACCCGATCATCAAAGTATGAAGCGGTCGATATCCTCGGCCTTGATGGTCTCGTCAAATTTGTTCCTGACATAATCGGCGTCTATAACGACCTCGCTCCTTTCGGGATCGGGAAGCTCGTATGACACCTCTTCAAGAAGCTTTTCCATTATGGTGTGAAGCCTTCTCGCGCCTATATTCTCGGTCTGCTCGTTCATCAAAAACGCCATGCGCGCTATCTCCGCCGCGGCATCATCGGTGAAATTCACCGTGACATTCTCAGTCTCAAGAAGCGCCTTATGCTGCTTCAAAAGAGCGTTGTCCGGCTCTGTAAGTATTCTTTCGAAATCTTCCTTGCTGAGATTTTCAAGCTCCACCCTTATCGGAAATCGGCCCTGAAGCTCCGGTATAAGATCGGTAGGCTTCGCTACATGAAATGCTCCGGCGCCTATGAAAAGGACATGGTCGGTCTTTACCGGCCCGTATTTCGTATTTACGACGCTGCCCTCGACTATGGGCAGAATATCCCTCTGCACTCCCTCGCGTGACACATCGGCGCCAGAGCGATAAGAAGAGCCGCTCGCGATCTTGTCTATCTCGTCTATGAAAATTATTCCGTTCTGCTCGCAGTTTTCCAGCGCCTCGGAGCTCACCTGATCCATATCGATCATATTGGAGGCCTCCTGCTCTGTGAGTATCTTCCTCGCGTCCTTTATCTTCATGCTGCGGCGCTTGGTCTTCTTGGGCATCTGATCTCCGAATATGCTTCCGAGATTTATTGTCCCGCCCTGTCTGACATCAAGAGTATTTTCCTTCGGCGCCTCTACCACATCTATTTCGATATACTGTTCCTCGAGCATCCCGTCTCTGAGCTGCTGCCTCACCTGCTCTCTCGCAAGATTAAGCTCGCCCTCGTTGGTCTCGTTTCCGCTCTCTATCTTTTCACTGCTCTGATTGTATGTGGCCTGAGAACCCATGCCCATCAAAAACGCGAACGGATTGTTAGGAGCGCTGCTTGCAGCCTTCTTTTTCTTGCCCGGTATTATCGCCTCTATTATTTTTTCCTCGGCTATGCTCTGGGCAACGCTGTATTTCTCGGAAATATGCTTCTGCTTGGTGACCCTGACAGCAGCCTCCATCAGATCGCGAACCATCGTTTCCACATCGCGGCCGACATAGCCTACCTCTGTGAATTTTGTAGCTTCGACCTTTACAAACGGCGCATCCATGAGCTTTGCGAGTCTTCTTGCGATCTCGGTCTTGCCTACGCCGGTCGGGCCCATCATCAGTATGTTTTTAGGGCTTATCTCCTCTTTCATCTCATCGGACAGAAGATTTCTGCGGTAGCGGTTTCGCAGCGCGACCGCGACCGACTTTTTGGCGGATTCCTGCCCTATGATGTACTTATCGAGCTCCGCTACTATTTCCTTAGGAGTCATATCATAAAATTTGCTCATACTGTCCTCCCTTTATAATTTTTCAACGCTTATGTGGCTGTTGGTATAAACGCAAATGTCTGACGCTATCTTAAGCGCCTCATAGGCTATTGCCTCGGCTCCGAGCTCCGTATGATCATAAAGCGCGTGAGCCGCCGCATAAGCGTAGTTGCCGCCGCTTCCTATTGCTATATAATTCTCGTCAGGCTCTATTACCTCGCCGTTTCCCGATATGAGCAGTATGCTTTCCTTATCGGCAACGAGCATAAGAGCTTCAAGATTTTTCGCCCCGCGATCAGACCTCCACATATCGGCAAGAGCAACGGCCGCACGCTTGAGATTGCCTCCGTGCTCCTCCAGCTTCTTCTCAAATTTTTCGCTCAAAGACATAGCGTCCGAGACCGAGCCCGCGAAGCCCGAAAGAACGGAATTGTGATATATTTTTCTTACCTTCTTGGCTTTGTTTTTCATTATGGCGGTCTCCCCCATAGTGACCTGCCCGTCGCCCGCGATAGCGACATCGTCGCTTCCGCGCTTTACAAGACAAATAGTTGTCGCATGAAATGTCTGCATATTTACCCCTTTGTTTACAGTGATATATTTTCTTTTGCTTATACGGCCCCTTGTCAGATCCGTTCGGTCAACGCGAAAGCGTGCCGAGACCTGATATTTCGGAGCTCTTCTGCCCTATTGGCATTCTCGCGCCCTATTCATTGGGCCTTGTGTATTTACATTCCGGATTCGAGCACGAAAGCTTCTTGCCCTTTACAGTCAGCAGCTGGCCGCATTCCGGGCACTCCTCCTGGACCGGTCTGTCCCAGAATACCTGATTGCAGGCGGGATAGCCCGAGCAGCCGTAAAAGAGCTTGCCCTTTCTGCTTCTTCGCACTATGATATCGTTCCCGCAGCTTGGGCATTTAACGCCCACAGGCTGCACGATAGATTTAGTGTATCTGCATTCAGGATAAGCGGTGCAGGCTATGAAT
>JBHCAF010000014.1:0-7841 GCA_041798185.1 Bacillota bacterium | reverse complement strand
TATCGTCTCGCCGGACTTCAGACAAATATATATTGGGAAACTGCAAACCCCGCGTTTGAACATAAAGAGTCCGTGAATGAGGATATATTTGTTGATGTAGTTATAGATGAAAACGGCGTGTCATACGACGGCGCGTATGCCAAGACTTTCCCCTTGAGCTTAAGATACAAGGAAAGAGTTCCCAACCCGGAAAGCACGAGCCTGTCGCCCGTTTCTGCCGGCTGGCGCAATATGTACGATCCCCTTGAGGCCGGAACGCGCGTTCTCAGACCCGGCGGAAACTACGATACCCAGCTTGATACATCGATCTCTTTTTCGATCCCTAAGGGAACCGCCGGCTATGCCTATGAACCGGGCACGATAAAAATCAGCATACCGGGGCATCTGTTTAAGGATAGAAGCGGACAGCCTGTCGGCGAACTTAATATGATGTCGATCCCAAAGGCTCCTATAATCGGAACAAAGGCTCCCTTCAGCTATACATACGACGAGGCAAACGACCGATACATAATAAGCAACTGCAAGACGGTAGATCCCAATACTCAGTTTGATATGCAGTTCGGTTATCTTTCGGGAAAACCGCTGCAGATAAGAAACGGAAGCCTAAGTGAAAAATTTGACGCAAAGGTAGAGCTCACCGTGCATGACGGGAGCAACAAGCGTTTCACGGAAATCAGCAATCCGCTCAGAGCGAAGATGTATACCTACGCAAATCTTGTGGACTTCACCAAAAGCGAACACTCCGGAACAGCCCGCTTCAAAGAATGGCAAATGGACTGGGGAAGCGCGGCAAAGCCAGAAGACGCAAAGAAATACTTTTACGAGGTATGGACATGCCGAGCATATATGGGTGAAGTGACTCAACCCTTTGACTGGCAGTTCGACGACGATCTTCCGGCTTCTGAGGGAGGTATTCTGCTCGGATGCCGCCTGCAAGGCGCAAGCTCGAACAATTTCATCCCGGGCAGCAGTATGTCAGGCAGCAGCTCCGCATTAACTGCGATAGATATCAATGTGCTTTGCGCTTATCCGAAAGAATATCTGAGTGAAGAGCATACCCTGCACAACAACGCGAGCTTCAAGCTGAGAGGCATAGACGAGAGCGGCGACTGGCAGCAAAGATCGGCTTCGGCTCAGTTCAAACTGTCTGCAATGACTTTCGCCCCCATACCCGGGGGATTAAGCTGCAACAAGGATCTCAAGGGCTACCGCCCGTGGATCTATGAATGTATATGGAGAGGCGCCCTGTCTATCCTTGAACGCGGAGACTGCCCTCTTTCACCCGGGGAGTTCAGAAACAGCTTCAGCATTTACGGCTGGGAAAAAATAGACCCTTCAGGGGAAAATGTTCCAAGCAATTACGCAAAGAAAAATAACAGCTTGGAGATAATAGATGACACCATGTTCCTCGGCGGTGATTTTTCTTCTCCCCTCGGAGCGGATGATTACGAGATCGCCTCTTTCGGTTTGGAAACAAGATTGTTTGATTATGTTCCGGACGAGGAATCAAATTCTTACAAGGTAAAGGAAGCCCTGCAGGAGGTGCAGCCCGTTGTAAGCGTATATGCTCAATACTCGGGAGGCCCGTGGAAGCTCGTCGGTTACTATATGCGAGGGCCGTATTATTCTATAAAAATGCTGAGAATGGACGGCGGCACAGGCTACGATCTCTTTAAGAACTGCACGGGAATAAAAGCCTGCTGCACATCCTCGGCATACAAATATGATATATCCCTTGATCTTAGCGTCAGACTAAAGCCTTCAACTCGAGTTATAGAAGCCTTTAAGACGCTCGACAGCATAGATCTGACAAATATAAATACTATGTGCGTCAGAAACCAGAGCGGTGATATTGTAAGCCCTCCCGTGGTGTACTCCGGCAGCGGCGCCGAGGCTATGAAGGCTTTGGATACGGCAAAATACGGACGCCCTGATACACATATGCACGCCGATACAAAGGTCTCTCTTACGAAGCTGCTTTATGACAGCGATATCAGTAAAGACTGCGAGCATACAACAGACGCAAGCGGTCAGAGAGAGCTTTTGAAATATACTCTGCACGCCTATGAGAGCGTAAGCACCGACGGCTTAAGAATAGAAGATGTGATAAGCTCCGGCGTATTAAAAGAACAAAGAGAAGGAACCTTCTATGATCTTCTCCCGCAGGGACTGATACTGGACAGCTCCAGCATAGAGGCCTTCGCCATGATAAGAACGGAAGACGGCGGCAGCTGGACAGATAAAAAGACCCCCCTGCCCTGCAGCTATGAGCTTAAGCCCAACTGGAAGAATTCCGGCAAGAGCATGCTGATAATCAAAGTCACCGTTCCTGACGGTATACAGAATTACAGCGGCAGCGGAGGGCTTTCCTCGGGCATGTACGCAAGCTTCAGAGCTGAATATCCATGGCGCTCTGTAGCCGATTACGGCGCAAAGATCCTGAACAGAGCATCCTACGAAAGCGGGAACGCGACGATATCCAAGGGCTACTTAGATATGCATCCCCTCTCATCGGCGCTTAACGGCTGGGAGCTTTTCGACGACTGCAACAACGACGGCAATGCGGATCTGTCGCGTAAAAACTTTATATACACTGACAGTCTCGTAAAGATCGATTCGGCTATAGCGATCCATGTAGGGATTCTCAAATTTGTCAGAAGCGATGATAACCCTGTCTGGAGCACAGGCGAGCACGATTCGGTCAAGGTCGCTCCGGGCGGCAGCTATGAATATATGCTGCGTATCGCAAACGGAAGCGGTCAGGCTGTGGACAGCATAGTTCTGTTCGATTCCATAGAAAGCTTTGTTCCTGACGGCAATCCCGCAAGATGGAAGGGAGAGCTTTATTCTGTCGACCTCTCGCAGCTCACCGCTCAGGGAGTAAATCCTGTCCTTTACTACAGCACAGTTGAGGATCTTGATATAGAAACGCACAGGGATCTCAGCGACAGCTGCTGGATAAAAAGCGATGCTAACAAGCTCCCTGCGGATCAAAGGGTATACGCCATAGCCATCGATATGGGCGGCAAGCTCGGAGGCGGCAATTTTGTACTGAAAGAGGACAGCTCGCTTGTTACGGTACTTCATATGAAGGCACCGATAGCGAACGCCGATAAGCTTATAAGACAAAATGCTCACGCGTTCAACCATGTGGCTCTTTGCGACAGGTTTGTGGCCGGCGACGGAACTCCGCTGGGAGGTCTGCAATTCGTTGAGCACAAATATACTCAGGTATTGCTTAAAGATGAAGGCCTCGGCATAACTAAGAGCGCTGACCCCGCAAGCGGCAGCAGCGCTGATCCGGCGCCTGCCTTCGTCGGAAAAGATCTGATTTATACTCTCGGTGTTTCAAACAACTCGGCGCTTCAGCCCCGTGAGGATATATACATTGAAGATACGATACCGACGGGTCTGAGCCTTAAGGAAAAGGATCTTAACTACCGACTTCTCGACGGAAGCGGCAGCGAAATTTCAAGCGGCCGCCTGAAGAATACTCCGTCCGGATCGTGCGGCATAAAATATACGCTCTCGGGAGACACTATCGGAATAAGCATACATAAGCTGCCGGCGGCGCACAAGATCATTATAAACATACCCACTAAGGTAAATGTAAATGATCTTAAATTTGACAATACCGCGACTATAAAAAGCGTCAAAGGCAGAAATATAGAGCTGAACAGCGAGACGACCCACCATGTGGGAGTCGAGCTTACGGATGTTAAACTGACTAAAAAATGGGTGAACGATCTACCCGCTATGCGCGCGCCGGTAGAGCTTCAGCTTTACAGCAGCGTGGACGGAGTACTTTCCATGGTCGGTCCGGCAATAACTCTTGATCCGTCGCACAGCACGGCAGATCCGAATGTATGGGAATGTGTGATAAGTGATCTGCCTAAATATAAAGACGGACATCTTATAATATATACGGTAAAAGAGATATCGGCTCTTCCCGGGTACATAAAATCCGAAGACGGCCTGACAGTTACAAACAACGCTGCGCCGTACGGAGGAACTACGCCGGGTGGCGGCGAGCCTACTCCCCCGGGCGGCGGAGGATCTACTCCTCCGGGCGGCGGGACTACTCCTCCGATGGGCGGGTTTACTCCTCCCCCGGGCGGCGGGTCTCCTCCCCCGGGCAGCGGATCTACTCCTCCGATGGGCGGGTTTACCCCTCCGGGCGGCGGGTCTACTCCTCCGATCGGTGGATATACGCCTCCTATTGGCGGATTCGTACCTCCGGGAAGCGCGTCTACTCCGCCGCCGCTGTTTGTGACACCGCCTACGGTAGCGCTGGCTGAAGTCAAGAATTTCGACAATGTGCCGAAAACGGGAAATCAGTTCACGCTTAATTTCTGGGCTATGACCGCGGCGCTGTCCGTTGCCGGAATATGCTTAAACATTCTCATTCTTATCAGAGAAACGCGAAAAAAACGGTAAAGCAAACAGTAAAATACGAAGATTTAATAAAATAACAGAAGGCTTCGAACAATGAAGCCTTCTGTTGTTTTATTGTATGTGATTTCTTGATCCTAAAGATCGGAATTGCGTTTAAGGGTCAGAACATAGAGTAATGCTTGTCTGCTCTTTTAATGCTATTTATAAATTCTCCGCGCCGCAAGTATGAATCGGCCGTTTTCTCCGTGATAGCTGCAGGTCGAAAGTATAACTATCTGCTGAGGATAAACAGGCTCAATATCAGTTTCGAATATTGAATTATCCTTTAGCCAGCAGCACAGAGCCGAGTATTCTTTTTCGTTGATATCACCGGCCTGTTTATAATATCTGAAGCCCTCTTCATCGACCTCCAGAACTCTGCAGCGCAGGGCGGCAAATATTTCATAGTCACGATCCTCTTCCGATGTCGAAAAGCTCAAGACAGGATATTTCTCGCAGTATTCAGCGCTGTCATAGTTTTTAAGCTGCGAAAACATTGTCCCGTCCTGCATGTTATGGGCATATATTATCACGCAGACGCTCTCGGCGTCACAGCCCTCCGCTAAAAAGGGCGTTCCGCTCATTGAATAGCTTTCGTCATAAGCTCTTCGCAAATAATATTCGGGATCACCCGAGCGTGAAACCACAGGAAGACTCACCGCGGCGCCCTCTGCCTTGAGCCATGCCGCGAAATCCGGATTCGTCTCAATAAGCCTTGAATAAAAGGCCCTCCTTTTGATACTTTCAAAGGACTCTTCATTCAGTATATGCTCTCTGCCGCTTGTCCCGTCAACGGGAATATCTGCTGCATCGGCAAGCTCGCTGAAAGCTTTCTGCGCCCTGCCGCTCTGCAGCATATGATCCGCGATACGGTAAACGGCAACACAAAGCAGCGCCGTAAATACCATCGCCGAAATAAAGGCGATCAAACTTTTCTTTGACCTGAAACCGATACCTTTCATATTAAAGCTTAACCCTTAAAAAAGCTGACTGCGGATTCAAACAGCTTCATATCGTATTCTCCCGGCACATTCTTATACAGACCCCTGCCTATGCGTTCGGAATGTCCCATTTTCCCGAGCACTCTGCCGTCGGGAGAGCTTATGCCCTCTATCGCGAAAGCTGAGCCGTTAGGGTTGAAGGCTATATCCATGCTCGCGTTTCCGTCGCAGTCTACATACTGAGTCGCGATCTGCCCTTTTGAAGCAAGCTCTCTTATGAGAGCTTCACCGGCTATAAAGCGACCCTCGCCGTGAGATATGGGTACATTATATATCTCGCCCGGTCTGCACGCCGAAAGCCACGGAGACATATCGGAGGCGACTCTCGTTCTGACTATTCTTGACTGATGTCTTCCTATCAGATTAAAGCTCAATGTCGGGCAGCTCTCGTCAGTATCGATTATCCTGCCGTAGGGCAAAAGCCCCAGCTTGATGAGCGCCTGAAAACCGTTGCATATACCGCATATAAGACCGCCCCGCTTGTCTAAAAGACCTGAGACCGCTTCTTTTATAACGGCGTTACGGAAAAATGCAGTTATAAACTTCGCGCTGCCGTCGGGCTCGTCGCCTCCGGAAAAGCCTCCCGGGATAAACAGCATTTCACTTTCTCTGAGCTTTTCCGCGAAGGAATCTATGCTCCTTGCGATACTGTCGGAACTCAGATTATTGATAACGAAGATCTCAGCCTCCGCGCCGGCGTCCGTCATAGCCCTCGCGCTGTCATATTCGCAGTTGGTTCCGGGAAATGCCGGAATGATAACTTTTGCTTTAGCGCTCTTTTTGATCAGAGGCGCCGCCGCGCCGCGTTCAAAGCTGAAATTCTCCGCCGCGCCGCGCTTGAAGCTGAAATTCTCCGCCGCGCCGCCCTTTGTCTTGATATTGCAGGGATATATATCCTCAAGAGTATTTTCGTATATCTTAAGAAGCTCGTCAAGCTCCAGGCTCTCCTTTGCGTGTTTTAAGGCGAAGCTCTTGCTCGTTCTGCCTATAAGATTTTCGGGCATCAGGTTTTCATTGAGCTCGAGCACAAAGCTGCCGTATGAATACTCAAAGATATCCTGAAGCGAAATGTCATCGCTGTACTTAAAGCCTATATGATTTCCGAAGCACATTTTCATCACGGCTTCTGCCACGCCGCCCATTCCGGGCGTATAGCAGGAAAGCAGCTTACCGCTTTTTTTAAGCCCGTTTATTTTTTCAAAATTATTTATCAGAGACTTTGCGGTCGGAAGCCCCGCCTCATTGAGCTCTGGCTTGAGCAGGCAAACGAAGCTTCCGGCGTTTTTGAACTCCGGCGAAATTATATCGTCCGTTTTCTGAGTCGTAACGGCAAATGAGACCAAAGTCGGAGGAACGCTCAGATCCTCGAAGCTGCCCGACATTGAATCCTTGCCGCCTATTGCGCCTATCCCAAGCTGCATCTGCGCGTCGAAGGCGCCCAAAAGAGCCGCAAAGGGCTTCCCCCAGCGCTTGCCGTCTTTGCCGGGCTTTTCAAAGTATTCCTGAAGACTGAGATACAGTTCACTGAACTCGGCGCCGCTTGCAATGAGCTTGCAGACGGACTCCGCGACCGCGAGATAAGCGCCGTGATACGGGCTTGCCTCGGAAATAAAAGGATTATAAGCGAAAGCCATCATTGAGCAGCTGTCCGTATGCTTTTTTTCGAGCGATATCTTCTGCACCATGGCCTGAGCCGGGGTGAGCTGATACTTTCCGCCGAAGGGCATAAGCACGCTTCCGGCTCCTATTGTGGAGTCAAAGCGCTCGGCAAGCCCCCTCTTGGAGCAGCAGTTCAGATCAGAGGCAAGCGCCATGTAATTTTCCGAGAAGCCGCCGCTTATTGTTTTGTTCCGGTAATCAAGCTTGGGAGTATCTATTTCTATATGCTTTTCAGCCCCGTTCGAATCGAGAAACTCTCTGCTTATATCTGCGATCTTGCTGCCGCGCCAAAACAGAGTAAGGCGCGGATCTTCCTTGACCGATGCGATTATCACCGCCTGAAGATTTTCCGAGGCCGCAAGCGCGAGAAAACGCTCTGCGTCCTTTTTTTCTATGACGACCGCCATCCTTTCCTGCGATTCCGATATGGCAAGCTCGGTGCCGTCAAGCCCCTCGTACTTTTTGGGTACTGCGTCAAGATCGATATCAAGGCCCGGAGCAAGCTCTCCGACCGCTACCGAAACTCCGCCGGCGCCGAAGTCGTTGCAGCGTTTTATCATCCTGCTCGCTTCGGCGTTTCTGAACATACGCTGCAGCTTTCTTTCCTCGGGGGCGTTGCCCTTCTGGACCTCCGCACCGCAGCTTTCCACAGAATGGGTATCGTGAGCCTTTGATGAGCCGGTAGCTCCGCCTATCCCGTCCCGTCCGGTGCTTCCTCCAAGAAGCACGACAAGGTCTCCGGCGCTT
>JBHCAF010000013.1:0-4302 GCA_041798185.1 Bacillota bacterium | reverse complement strand
ATTGCCGCAAATGCGAAAAAGCGGCGGCGGCCTGGGCGCCGGTAGCAGACAAGCTGTGGGAAGCCGAAAAGAAAAACAAGGCTCCCTGAGCTTAAAAATCACAAGGCTTTTTGACAGGATAAAATCCGATCTCGCGGCCGCCATAGATTCCGTTTAGCCATTACGCTTATATGCGAAATAAAGAATGCAGGGATATAAGTCAGAACTCTTTCAAAAGGAGGAATAAAAAATGACAGCAAAAAAGAAATCGGTAAGGCGTTTGGCTTTAGCCTTGAGCTTTGTTATGACCTTCGCCCTGCTGCCTTTGGCGACCCGGTATACGCGGCCGATCCGCCGGGCATAGCTGTTGCCAGGACAACAGCTGCCGCGACCGAAACGGCCAGCGGTACAGGCTGGTATTGGACCACAAGCAACAATAACGGAACTCTGACGCTCAGCGATTACAACGGCGGGCCGATAGTAATAGGCGGCACAAATCAGGGCACTCTTGATATAGTGCTGAACGGCACTAATACAGTGACTACCTCAGAGCCTTTGGGCGGCAGCGGTAACAGCTGCGTCGGTATCAGAACGATCAATGTGAACGCCGCAGCTTTCAGCGGAAGCGGCAGCCTCAGCATAAATGTGAATGCCCAAGACGAGATGAGCTTCGCGTACGGCATAGAAATGACAAAAACGCAGAAGTGACAGGAAGCAGCCTGTCGTTAAGCGGCTGCAGCATCGATATAAATGTGACCAAGACAGGCTCCCCTGATGATCCGGAGACTTTCGGTATCACGACAAGGGATATGACCGACGCGGGAAATGTCACGCTCGCTTCTGACGCGAAGCTTGATATAAGTCTGAGCTCGAACTCCACATGGCAAACCAGGGGTATATGCGCCAACGGAAATATCAAATTGAACGGTAAGCTTAGTATAAAGCAGATATACACCGGAACTGAAAGCCCCGGAAGCGGCTGGGAGGGCGTCTACAGCTTCAACGGGACGGATAACAGTATCGGAACAGGCGCCGATGTACGCATAAACATGCCGAACGGCAAATCCCCGAATGTCAAATGGTTTAAGATCGAAGCCAACGGCAATGAAAAAATAAACGATATAGCATTTAATACTACAACTCTCGGCTATAACGATTTTGAGAACTCCTCCTGCCGCATAGTACAAAGTGATAAATACGGCGGAAATAATTATTCAGATTTCGATTATATGGCAAAGGCGGGGGCCACGCCCGTGACCGGCATGACAGCTTCGGTTTCGCCGGACACGCTTTCGAGCGGAGAAAACGCCCTCGCGAGCGCAGAAATTCTGCCGGCCGCCGCCAGCTACAAGGGCGTGGTGTGGAGAAGCAACAGCAGCCTTGCCGCAATAGACGCGGACGGCAATGTAACGGCAGGAAGCGGCAGCGGCAAGGCCGTGCTTACTGCGGTCTCCAAATTCGATCCGTTTACAGAAAGCTCTGCCGTCGTAACGGTCGGGATCCTCGACCCCGCGAAGATATACGATGTTTCGGCGACTGTAGCAGTTCCTCTTATAGGGGAAGCGCCGAATTCCGTCTCTATAACGGTACCTAGCGGCTTCAGCGTCAACGCCTCCTACTGGAAGTACTGGGACGGCGCAAGCTGGCAATCCGCAGGCGCAAGCTTTGAAGCGGATAAGCTTTACAGAGTGACGCTGGACATAAAGGAAAACGACCCATTAAAAGAATATGAGGAAGCCTCTCTGATGGCAGCTGAAATAAACGGGCATCCGGCAGCTGTAATACAAATGTCTAGTATGTGATTGTTTCAGAAACTGCTCAATCATATCTCTTTCATTTGATAAGTTTTGACACGGAGCCATAATATATTCAAATATCGATATATGGAAATAGCCTATATACATCAATTCGCTCTTTTCTCTTTCCATTCATCGAAAAATATGATGCCTTTAAACGCAAGAATCATGATTGAGAGACCTAACACATAGATAAACGCGACGACTATGCTTGTATTTGGGTCTTTTTTCAGGTCAAGGAATGTAGAGCCGAACATCTTTCACTTTCACGATCCAGCGGGAAAGCCCCTGAATATCAATTGAACAAAAGTCTGAAGCCGCAGAGGATTTGGTAATAGGCCCCGGTTCGGGAAGTGTTCGTTGTCCGATCCAAACGAATACAGCGATGGATAAAAGAATGCCCAAAACAGGGGAAATTACAAAACAATGACGCTCGTCCAGCCACAACATGATTCTCGCTATCAGGCCATTAGACTTAAAACCCCCACCTCAATGATTCTCAACTAATATAATTGTCTCATAACAGACAAGCGCGTACAATGGCAACATGGCCTGCGAAAGGACATGGGACTCAAATTATGCCTGGAGTTGTCAAGAAAAGTGCAGTCTTTAAGCCCCCAAAATTGTCTGATGAAAAATTGAAAAATATCAAGAAGAATTTGCATAAATAAAAAAAAAGGGGGGGGTAAATCCTGAACAGCGTTGAAATTCCAATGAAAAATCCCGCAAGTGCTGATATTGCGGGATTCCTTGTGTTGTGGAGTAAAATACACAAAATCCGAACCCGTTTCCGAGTTCGGATCTGCACATCGTGGTGGAGTATAGGGGATTCGAACCCCTGACCTCCACACTGCCAGTGTGGCGCGCTCCCAACTGCGCCAATACCCCACGCGGTATTTTACCCTCAAGATTGTATTAAATTCCGTAAGATATTGCAAGCGAAAAAACAAAAAACTTGCGTTACTGCTTTAATCCGTAGTTTTTTTCGGCGTTTTCTATATTATCTATCATTAGCTTCAAGAACTCTGCGCGGAAACCGTCGTAATTTTCCGGATGAAGCGTCCCCATGGCGCTGATATGCCCCTCTTCAAAGCGGAAGAATACCTGAAACCATTCGCTGTTATCGTAATCGTCAGATGCCTTATCCCAGTTATACCAGTTTATCACATCGTATTTTTCAACAAGAGCTTTTACCCCGTCAAAGTCGACAGCTTCATCAGGAAGCGCGGCATAATAGAGGTATTCACCCTCTATGATCCCGTCTCCGCCGTCCGAAGAAATCTCGACATCAAAATTGTTTTCACGAACGGAGTCTCTCACTATAAAAAACTTGTAGCTGTCGCTTCCCGAGCTTCCATGCTGATTAAAGCATACCATAATGCTCAACAGATCGCCGGACACTCCCTGCGCGATCATTTTCTCGCGGCCCTCTTCAAGCAGCTTTTCTGTCATATCCTTGAAAAGCTCTGTCATAGCCTTTTTGAAATCGGCATAACCCTCAGGCACACAGTTGCTTCCCTTTGCATTGATGGACTTACCGTCGGCAAATATTATAGAAATACTAAAACCCGAGCCGTCTAAAACATCGCTGTTATATTTGCTGTATCCGTCCCACTCGGCCAGATGATTGTCAAGATAAAGCTTATCAAGCTTCTCAAGAAAATCCGCAGGAAGCTCCATGCTCATTTTGCCGTATTCCGGTATATCCATACGCTCATGGGAAAAGATTACGCTTCCATCCCGAGCATCGACCTCATATCTGTAGCTGTCCCCTCCTATGCTGCCGTTATACCTATATTCGAAATACACTATACCGCTCTTGTTTATATCCGCACGGCTTCCTATACCGTCTGTACCCTTTTCTCCTGCCCGCGCGCAACCGAAAAGAGTCGCTGCCGCCGCGATAAGTCCCATAATGATCACCGCTCCTCTGAATAATCGCCAAGTTTTTCGCAAGATACACCTCCGGCTTCAAATAGCCGAGCTTAAAATGCCTTTGATTCTTATTGAAACTCCGCCGTCAGGCGGTCAAAGTCTTCCCCGTTAATTTGCCCGTTCGCAAATGCGATACCGACATAACTCAAGTACTCTGCATCTGTCAGAAGATGATACTCGCTTACCGAGCTTCCGGCTTAATATCAAGCGGCTTTGTCAATTTTAGATCCTCCTACTCCGTCATTGTAACATTATGCAAGTCCGTCATAATGACATCGCTATACTTCTCTATGATAAGCCCTTGTCTTAACATTTACAATCGGAGCTTTATGCCCTTTCGGGTTCGAGTCCTTCTTGAATCAAAAAACACTTAAGACCGCCCCTTGGACGGTCTTAAGTGTTTTGGCGGAGGACATGGGACTTACACGCATTGCTTCGCAATGCGCCGTCCTGCGCTCGCCTCGGGCGTGCTCAGACCATAAAGCTCCACAGGAGCTTTATGCCCTTTCGGGTTCGAGTCCTTTTGAGTCAAAAAAACACTTAAGACCGCCCCTTGGACGGTCTTAAGTGTTTTGGCGGAGGACATGGGACT
>JBHCAF010000012.1:0-7050 GCA_041798185.1 Bacillota bacterium | reverse complement strand
TAATGAAATAAAGCTTTCGATATTACAGGCTTAAGCCCGCGCTTTTAAGCGGGCTTTGATATTTATTATGCTTAATGCCGAATTTTTTATAACGAATATATTGCTGGGCGCGGCTCTTGCCATGGATGCCTTTTCGGTATCGCTTGCTGACGGGCTTGCCTGGCCTGATATGAAAAGAACGAAAAGCTTTCTCATTGCGGGGACTTTCGCTTTTTATCAGTTCTTGATGCCGCTTCTCGGCTGGCTTTGCGTTCGCTCGCTTGCGGGCAGCTTTGAGCTTTTCGCGGAGGCTGTGCCATATATAGCCATGCTTTTGCTTGGCTTTATAGGCGGCAAAATGCTCGTCTCGGGGCTCAAGGGCAGGGCCCGGGGAGAAGCCGCGCTTTCCTCGCTGTCTTTCGGGACCTTGATATTTCAGGGGATAGCGACCTCTATCGACGCTCTTTCCGCAGGCTTCAGCCTTGAGCGCTACGGCGTGCTTGCCGCGTGCCTGGCCTGTCTTATCATAGCAGCCGTGACCTTTGTCATATGCGCTGCGGGTCTGAAAATAGGACGGCGGGCGGGCGTCAGGCTGGCGGACAAGGCCTCGCTTCTCGGTGGTATCATACTCATCGCGATAGGGATAAAGATATTTATAGGCGGTGTTTTTTTCTGAGAACGCCTATAAGACCCTTTTGACCGATCTGTGCTATAATCTATGATGTATGTTCAGCAGAAAACTGACAACTGCACAGATCGCGATAGCTGTCGCTGCGGCAACGCTTGCCTCGAACTTTTTAGGCTTCGTGCGCGAGATGATACTCGCGAACTACTTCGGCGCCGGCATGGTCGCGGACTCCTATGTGATGGGTATATCTATACCTACCACTCTTCTTGCTGCAGTGCTTTCCGCCATGGGAACCGCTTATATGCCGATACTTGCGGAAAAATTCGAGCGCCAGGGCGAGGCAGAGGCCAATCTTGTAACCAGCAGGCTCATCAATCTCAGTTTTATCATAGTTGCGGTCATATATGTCATAAGCCTGATCTTTTCAAGGCAGCTCGTGCAGCTTTTTGCTCCGGGCTACGCCGGCGAAAAGCACAGTCTTACGGTCTATTATATGAGATGGGCCTTTATGACTCTGTTTTTTACCGCCGGAATAACCTTTTGCGATTCGTATCTTAAATACAAAGGCAGCTTTGCCAGGCAGAAGTTTGTCGCCGTCATTCAGAATGTATGCACCATAGCGGCTATAATCGCAGCGGCCAAGCACGACATACGCTTTATGATAATAGGCTTTGTCATAGGAAGCGCCCTTAATTTTTTCGGGCAGGCCGGGCTTGCGGTAAAAAAGGGGCTGAAATATACTCCTGACCTTCATCTTTCCTCAGCCGCGCGCGATGTTCTGAAGCTTGCGCTTCCCATATTGATAGGGGGCTCTTTCAGTGAGCTCAATACTTTTATAGACAAGATGCTTGCCTCAAATCTTGCCGAGGGCAGCGTGGCGGCTCTCAATTACAGCGGAAAGCTTATAACTCTCATACTGACCCTGAGCGTCGGTATTTTTTCGACGATAATATATCCAAAGCTGAATCAGGCCTTCGTTCGCGAGGACATAAAAAGGGTCGAGGATCTTACCGAAAGAGGCATAAATCTTCTTGCGGTGATCACCGTGCCGTTCGCGGCGGGGGCTATGCTTTACTCGACTCAGATAACCCGGATAGTTTACGAAAGAGGCGCGTTTGAAGGGACGGCTACCGCACTCGTTGCCGCGGCGTTTCTTTTTTATGCGATAAGGATACCGTTTTACGGAGTGAGCGAGCTTTTGAACAGGACTTTTTACGCCATGCACGATACGAAGACTGCGGTGTGCTGCTCGCTCGCTGCGATAGCGGTCAATATAAGCCTTAATCTTCTTTTGGTCGGTCCTATGGGAGTCGCCGGTCTTGCTCTTGCGACCTCGGCGGCCGAGCTTGTGGGAATGGCGGCCCGATATATGGTTTTCAGCAGAAAATACCGGAATATAAGGCTTCTGAAATCAAAAAAGAAGCCTACTCTGATACTGCTTTTCTCTCTTTGCGCGATAGCGTTCAGCTACGGAGTTTACAGCCTGCTGCCGGTTATGCCCTTCGTGAGGCTCGTGATCGCCGTCATTTCGGCCGCGGCTCTTTATCTGGTGCTTCTTGCGATCTTCAAATTTGACGAGCTGAAGCTTCTGAAGGACCTGATAAGAAGATAGCGATCTTGAGCCGCGGCGCATCAAGGCTTGCCTTGGCGCGTTTCGAGGATTTATAATACAGTTATATATGTTCAAAATAAAAGGGTATGTTCAAATAAAAGGGAACCGGGAATGAAGAAAAAACTTATCTTGCAAAAAATAACTATAAGAAATTTTGTGATTGTATTTCTGATCGCTCTGATCGCCTTCAGCGCCGTGCGCGTGGGGGCGCATAATTTCGCAAACAAAGCGGTCTTTCACGGTACGACCGACAACGGCGGCGACGCCCCGAAGACCGATACCGCGGTCAGTCTGCTCAAGGATATGACTCCCATAGCGGTGGACGAGGGCTCGTCATTTTATGAGCTTTTCCAGACGCAGCAGCGTGTAAATGTTTTGTGTCTGGGGGTCAACGAGGGAATGACCGACACTATAATGCTGATATCCTATGATATGGAAAATCAAAAGATAGATATAATATCGGTGCCCCGCGATACATATTATTTCAGGGGCAAGGGCTTTATAAGCTATGCTCATCACAAGATAAACGCCATATATTCATCTCAGGGTGTGGTAAGGCTTGCCGAAGTCGTATCGGAGATACTTTACGGTATGCCCATACATTACTATGCAATAGTCGAATACAACGATGTAAAGGCCGTGATGCAGGTCATAGGCGGGGTCGAGATGAATATCCCGTTCCATATGAAGTACGACGATACGACCCGCGGTCATGAGCTTCATGTAGATATACCGGCGGGAATCCAGACAATAGACGCCGGCAATGTTATGGAATTTCTCAGATTCCGTAAGGGAAGCCCGGGCTATTCCGGTTATCCGGACGGTGATATACAGCGCCAGAGCGTTCAGCAGGAATTCGTTAAAAAGGTCCTGAAGAAGTGCCTCAGCGCAGGTAATCTGTCTCAGGTTTCGAAAACGGCGCTTGAAAATGTGGAATCGGATATGACCTACGGAATGGCTGCCAAGATCGCGCTCAGAGCCATGAGCGGTCTAAGCGGAGACAGCATAAACTCGTATATGCTTCCCGGATATCCTGACACCATACAGGAGTTGAGCTTCTGGGTACCGTACGAGTCCGAGATACAGGCCATGCTTGACGGCATATATAAGCCCGCGCCCGAGGAGCCTGCGGAACAGCCCGCAGCGCCGGTGGCACAGACCGGCGGGCAGTAGCGGGAGGCTGAAATGAGCGTTTTACTCACAGGCGGCCTCGGCTATATAGGCTCGCACACGGCGGTCGAGCTTCTGGCTGCCGGAAGGGAAATAGTCATAGCTGATAACTTGAGCAACAGCGAGCTTTCCGTTGCGTCATATATCGAACGGATCTCGGGAAAAAGCTTCGGGTTTTATGAGCTTGATGTCTGCGAGCGCGCTGCGCTTGCCCGTGTTTTCAAAGAGAACGATATAGACGCGGTGATCCATTTCGCCGGCTTTAAGGCGGTCGGTGAATCCTGCGAAAAACCGCTCGCTTATTACAGAAATAATATAGATTCGGCGCTCAGCGTGCTTGAGCTTATGCGTGAAAACTGCTGCCGCAATTTTGTGTTCAGTTCTTCCGCAACGGTTTACGGAGCCGGAAGCCTGCCGCTTAGCGAGGAGTCGGCGGCCGGCCCCTGCGCGAACCCTTACGGACGAACAAAGTATATGATAGAGCAGATAGTGAACGACGCTGCGGCGGCGGACGGAGATTTTTCGGCGGTGCTCCTTCGTTATTTCAACCCGGTCGGAGCACACGGCAGCGGACTTATAGGTGAAAAGCCCAAGGGGGTACCGAACAATCTTATGCCCTATATAACTCAGGTCGCCGCCGGAAGGCTCGATCATCTGAGGATATTCGGCGATGACTATGATACTCATGACGGGACGGGCGTGCGTGATTTCATCCATGTAGCGGATCTCGCAAAGGGCCATATAGCGGCGCTCGACTATGCCCGTGAGCATAAGGGCTCCGAGGTCTTCAATCTCGGGACCGGACGGGGCGTCAGCGTGCTCGAGCTCATAAGAGCCTTTGAAGAGGTGAACGGGATAAGAATACCCTTTGAGATCGCCCCGAGACGGCCGGGAGACGCGGCGGCGAGCTATGCCTCCGCAGTAAAGGCGCGGGAGCTGCTCGGCTGGCAGGCGGAGCTTGATATAAAGGCTATGTGCCGCGACGCGTGGAACTATGAGAAGCGCAGGATTTAAGGTGTCTCATGTTAGGAAGATCCTGGGTCGAGATAGATCTCGACCGCATTGCTGAAAATTACAGAATATGCGAGAAATTGCTGCGTCCGGGGCAGACGATAATGGCGGTCATGAAGGCCGACGCCTACGGCCACGGCGATACCGTGACAGCAAAGCTCCTTCAGGAGCGCTGCGGCTGCCGCAGCTTTGCGGTATCCAATATCGAAGAGGCCGAAGGTCTCAGGAAAGCCGGAGTAGACGGACAGATACTCATATTGGGCTATACCCCGCTTTCATGTGCTTCGGAGCTGCTGGAATATGATATCACACAGGCTCTTTTGTCCGAGGAATACGCGCAGCTTCTGCTGGAGGTCGCGGGAGAAAAAGCCTCAAAGCTCAAGGCGCAGTTTGCGATAGATACCGGAATGAAGCGTATCGGACTTGATTCGTCAGATCCCGAGGGCTGTGAGGCCGTGATAAGAAAATTCGCGGCCCGTTTTGATATGACCGGTATATTTACGCATATAGCCGCGGCCGACAACGCCTCCGAGGACGAGTTCAGCCTGGGGCAGATAAAAAGCTTTATAGAGATCTCCGAAAGGCTTTCAGATCTCGAGCTTCCCTGCGTTCACTATATGAACTCCGCGGCCGGGCTCAGGCACAACACGCAGGCCGTTCCCTTGAGCGCCAGCGCCTTTGCGAGGCTCGGCATAGTTTTATACGGCTTAAAGCCCGATGCTTCGAGCCTTATGCCCGGTGGCATCAAGCCCGCTCTGGCGTGGAGATCGGTCATAGCCATGGTTAAAGCTGTAAGGGCAGGCGAAAGCATCGGCTACGGCAGAAGCTTTTCGGCAGATCGTGACATGACGGTCGCGACGGTGCCGACAGGCTACGCCGACGGCTACAGGCGCAGCCTGTCAAATAAAGGCTTCGTCATAATCGCAGGCTGCCGCTGCCGCGTCGTCGGCAGAGTATGCATGGATCAGCTCATGGCCGATGTAACAGAGCTTCAGAAGCTGATAGACTGCGGAAAGGCTCCTGCCGGGGCCCTCGACATAGGAAGCGAGGTATCGCTTCTGTCGGACGAATACTCGGCGGACGATATGGCTGAAGATATATCGTCGATATCCTACGAGATAATATGCGGCATCAGCAAGAGGGTGCCGCGGAAATATTTGCAAAAGTAGCATAAATATCCCGCGGAGATCAGCTTTCTCCGCGGGAAAAAGCTTTTTTTGTGACATTTCTGTTAAAAACTTCGGGAAAGCACTTGAAGCGTACTATCCTATGTAGTACACTTTTTGGTAAAAGGAAGTATTAGGAAAAGGATCGTTTTATGGAAACAACACTTATTCAGGTAAAAAATGTCAGGAAGGTCTATCGCATGGGCGAGGAAAAGGTCGTCGCCCTTGACGATGTGAGCCTCGATATCAATAAAGGCGAGATGGTGTGCTTTCTCGGAACCTCGGGCAGCGGAAAATCCACCTTTTTGAATATGGTGGCGGGTCTTGAAAAGCCGACCAGAGGCGAGATATGGATAGGCAAGGTCCCCGTCCACAAGCTCAACGAAAGCGATGTTACCTTGTTCAGACAAAAAAACATAGGCTTTATTTTTCAGGCGTATCACCTCATACCGAGCATGAATGCGGTCGAAAATGTCAGCCTTCCGCTGGCGCTAAGGGGCATGGACAAGGCCGGGCGGGAAAAGCTCGCGAAGGACGCTCTGAGGCTTGTTGGGCTCAACGGCTACGACAAGCGCCGGCCGAATCAGATGTCGGGCGGACAGCAGCAGCGCGTAGGTATCGCGAGGGCCATAGTGGGCCGGCCCAAGATACTGTTTGCGGATGAGCCTACGGGAAATCTGGACAGCCGTACTACAAGGGATGTTATGGATCTGATAACCTCCCAGGTGCGGGCTAACGGGCAGACGATGATACTCGTTACGCACGACAGAAGCATAGCCGAATACGCGGATAAGATCGTAACGATATCCGACGGAAATATAATCAACATAGAACAGAGGTAGTATTAGAGATGAAAAGTATTATTAAAAAAACATTGGTGGTCTGCATGTGCGCCTTGCTTCTTGCAGGAGCGTTTCCGATCGCGGCTTTTGCTGACGAGGTAAAATCCGAGTACAACATCAGCTACACTATAGGCGACGACGATATTATTTATGCGAATGAAGTGAACGAGCTTAAAATAAATATCGTGAATCGCAAGCAGAGCTTGAAAAACGCGAGAATATATCTTGAGTTTGAAACTCCCGGCATGAAGCTCGAAAAGGGCGGTGAAAAAAGATATGTCGGGACCTTTGTTGTCGATAATTCCACAAGCGCGAGCTTTCCGATAATATGCGAAAACAGCGTCAGCACCGGCAGCCATAAGATAATCGTTCATGTTGAGGGCGAGGTATCAAATTACGATCCTACCAGCGGCATGTATGTTGGCGAAGAGACAAAGGATTTTAAGGAAGCCTTCTATGTTCAGGTGCAGCGCGGCTCTTCCGGAAAGGTGTCCGATGTTGCAAGCCCGATACTTATGGTGAGCAATTACAGCACCGGCGGCAATGTGACCGCGGGAAGAACCTTCACGCTCAGCGTTACCCTGCTCAACACGAGCAAGGTCGACCTCAACAATATAAAGGTGACATTCGATACCAAGGGAG
>JBHCAF010000011.1:0-3896 GCA_041798185.1 Bacillota bacterium | reverse complement strand
CCTATCACAGCGTTATGGAGCATATAAGCTTTTCTTCAGGAATGAAAAGCGTTGATGAGATAAAGCGCTTTATAGATTCTCTCGCGGAAGCCGATATACTGAGCCCTGAGCAGGCCGAATGTGTGGATCCGGCGAAAATAAAGGCATTTTTGGATTCCGAAATAGGAAGGCGGGCGGCGGATAGCCGGGAGCTTCACAAGGAGGCGTCCTTTGTTATGAAGCACGAGCATGAGGGGCACGGCGTTCTTGTTCAGGGAACGATAGACTGCTATTTTGAGGAGGACGGCGAATATGTGCTCTTGGATTATAAGAGCGATCATATAGACAGGGATAACGAGGCTCAAAGCTATGACAGGCTCAAGGAAAGCTATATGCCGCAGCTTGCCCTTTATAAAGAAGCTCTGGAAAAAATAAGCGGCAGGCGGGTAAAGGAAACAGTATTATATTTATTCAGTACAGATAAAGCATTATATTTACAGGAGTGATCATGAGAAGCATAGAGACCATAACGGAATTCGGAACAGGCATAGTATATTTGAGAGATCTCAATCAGAAGATCGTAAGCGGAGAGATCGACGATGTCATAATGTTCTCCGAGGCTATACATGTTAAAATGATAAATTTTATAGCCGATACGATAGTAAAAAACGGTAAGAGGATAGTTCTTATAGCGGGGCCCAGCAGCTCCGGCAAGACAAGCTTTTCAAAGCGGCTGTGCATGGCTCTTTGGGTGAACGGGCGTAAGCCCATATATCTTGGGACAGACGATTATTTCATAGCCCGCGACAAGATAAAGCTCGACAAGAACGGCGTACAGAACTTCGAAAATCTCGACGCCATGGATCTCGATCTTTTCAATAAACAGATGAAGTCACTGCTCGACGGCGAAGAGGTGGATCTTCCGAGATTCGATTTTCTTAGCGGACATCCGGTATTCGGAGAGCGCAAGACCCAGGCTCACGAGGGACAGATAATAGTTGTTGAGGGTATTCACGGGCTCAACCCGGCGCTTGCTGCCGATATAGAGCTTAAGGACGAATACAGGATATACATAGCGCCGATGACGGAGCTTAAAATAGACGGACAAAGCAAGATACAGACAAGCGATATAAGAAAACTCAGAAGGATGGTAAGGGATAATCTGCACAGGGGCTGGGATCCGCTTGCCACTCTTTCGAGCTGGGAGACTGTACGCATAGGTGAAATGGAGAATATACTGCCGTATAAGGACAATGCCGACATAATTTTCGATTCTTCTCTGCCCTATGAATACGCGGTGCTTAAAAAATACGCCAAGCCTCTGCTTGAACAGATAGGAGAGACCAACGAATGGTATTTTGAGGCTCAAAGGCAGCTCTCGCTCCTCAACAATGTTGTCGAGCTCGAGGACGAAAGCTTCATAGCCAACAACTCCATACTTCGCGAGTTCATAGGCGGCAGCATAATAGTTTAGAAGCAGGGTGCGGAAATTGCAGGACTATCTGAGCAAACTTAACAAAGAACAATACGAGGCGGCGACCTGTGTGGACGGGGCGCTGCTTATACTTGCGGGCGCGGGCTCCGGCAAGACCAATACCATGACTCACCGCATAGCCTATATGATAAAGGAGCTCGGGGTATCTCCCTATTCCGTTCTGGCGCTCACCTTTACCAATAAGGCCGCCGGAGAGATGAGAGAGCGGGTGGAGGCTCTGATAGGCAGAACGCCCGGTATGTGGATACAGACCTTTCATTCAGCCTGCCTCAGGATACTGAGGGCTCACGCCGAGCGTTTGGGCTACGGGCGCTCGTTTGTGGTCTATGACCCGGCAGATCAGAAGAGCGTGATACGCTCTATAAGCAAGGCTCTTGATATTGATGATAAAGCTTTTAACGCGGCCTCTCTTTTGGGCTTTATTTCCGCCCGCAAAAACAGCGGAGTAAGCGCCGCGGAGTTTGAAAAAAGCTCTTTTTCAAGACCCGACGGAAAGCTGCTTGCCGCAGTATATTCCGCATATGAGGCGCGGCTGCTCAAAAACAACGCGATGGATTTTGACGATCTGTTGATAAACGCGCTGAAGCTTTTTGAGCGGCATCCCGATATACTCGCGGATTACCAGAAGCGTTTCAGATACATAATGGTGGACGAATATCAGGATACAAATATGATACAGTATCGGCTCATGCAGCTGCTCGCGAGAGCTCACGGCAATATATGTGTTGTCGGAGACGACGATCAGTGCATATACCAGTGGCGCGGGGCCGATATAAGAAATATTCTTGAGTTCGAAAAGGATTTTCCGGGCGCCAGGGTCATAAGGCTCGAGCGGAATTACCGCAGCAGCGCGAATATAATAAACGCGGCGCACAGCATCATAGTCCGCAACGAATCGAGAAAATCCAAGCGCATGAGGACAGACGCTGCGGACGGAGAAAAAATAGAATATTACCGCGCGAATGACGACAAAGAGGAGGCACGCTGGATAAGCGAGAAAATAAGGGCCGTCATGAGAAAACGCCCTGAGCTCGGCTATTCGGATTTTGCCGTGCTCTATCGTAACAACGCCCAGTCAAGGCGCTTTGAGGAGAGTCTGATATCAAAGGGACTCCCATACCGCGTGCTTTCCGGTATGCGCTATTATGACAGGGCCGAGGTCAAGGATATGATAGCCTATATGAGGCTCGTTATAAATCCCGATGACGATGTTTCGCTTTTACGCATAATAAATACTCCGCGGCGAGGTATAGGCAAGGCGAAAATAGATGCCGTAAACGCGTTGGCAGGAACAAAGGATATATCGGCGCTTGAGGCAATGAGAGAGCTCGGCATAGGAGAAGCCCTCAGCAATCTTTACAGCTCGCTCGAGCTTGAAAAGGACAGTCTCAGCGTCAGTGAGATCTATGATATATTGCTCGATAAAAGCGGATATATCGACGCGCTCAGAGCGCAGGAAAGTCCCGAAGCGGACAGCCGCATAGAAAACATACTCGAATTCAGAAGTGAGATAATAGAAAAGCAGCAGGAGGCGGCCGATAACGAAGAAGAATTCGGTATTGAAAAGTTCATGGAAGATCTCGCGCTTGCCTCTGATATAGATAATCACGATCCGAATGAGGACGCGGTCGTTCTTATGACCCTTCATTCAGCAAAGGGCCTCGAGTTTCCTGTCGTTTTTATGCCGGGCATGGAAACGGGACTTTTTCCGTCTTACAGGAGCTTTGACAAGCCGGGCGGAGTGGAAGAGGAGAGACGGCTTTGTTATGTCGGTATGACGAGGGCAAAGGAGCGACTGTTCATGTCGTCGGCCGAGTGGCGGACAATGTATGGCAGGCGTGATGTTACCGGCGAAAGTCAATTCCTAAAGGAGATCGACCCGAAATATCTTGAGGGGCACGCTCTTTACGAAAGAAAGCTCAGAGAAGCCGAGCGTTACAGCAGCTCCGCCGCGGTCGGCGAGCGCTCTTATGTATCGCCGATAGCAATAATAAAACAGATGAAGGAAAAGCCTAAGCGGCAGACTCTCGCCGGCGTTGAGCTTAATACGGGAGACAAGGTAGAGCATACGAAATTCGGCACAGGTTCGGTCGTCGGCATCGACGGAAACATAATAAGCGTGCGCTTTGAAGAGGGCATTAAAAAGCTCGCCAAGGACATGGCGCCGCTCATAAAGCTTGAATAGTGATAAAAGCCGCATCGCCCGAGGAAGCTTTGCGCCGCTTGCAAAGCTTCGGCAGTGATAAGGCCGCATCGCTTGTGAGATCTTTACGCCGCTTGCAAAGCTTCGGCAGTGATAAAAGCCGCATCGCTTGTGGGATCTTTGCGCCGCTTGCAAAGCTTCGGCAGTGATAAAAGCCGCATTGCTTGTGGGATCTTTGCGCCGCTTACAAAGCTTTGGCAGTGATAAGGCCGCATCGCT
>JBHCAF010000010.1:0-7288 GCA_041798185.1 Bacillota bacterium | reverse complement strand
CGCAAGCGCGCGGTATGCTATAATATTAGCGGCCGCGCCGTATATCAAAACGCGGCGGACGGCAAAAGGAGCAAAATGAACAAAAACAGGATCATAAAAGCGGCGCTCGCTGGCGTCATCGCGCTCTGCGTCGCGGCGCTTATCGCGGCCGGGATCAAAGCCTCGCGCGGCAAGGGCATACCGATACTCATGTATCACCATCTTGTGCAGGACGGCGAAGCGCTTAACGCAATGACCGTAAGCGCCGGAAAATTCGAGTCCGATCTTAAATATCTGAAAGAAAACGGCTATACGGCAATACTACCGAGGGATATGCTTGAACAGGACTTCAGCCTTCCCGAAAAACCGATAATAATAAGCTTTGACGACGGCTATCGTTCCAATTATGAAATCGCATACCCGCTGATCTCAAAATACGGCTTCAAGGCGGTGATATCAGTGATAAGCGCGATGCAGGACGAAGAAAGGGAATTTTTCTGCAGCTGGGATATGCTTCGCGAGATGCACGACTCCGGCATTATAGAAATAGGCTCGCACACCCACAACGCTCATAACCCGGAATACGGCGGAGGCCTCAGCGACAACGGCGTGAACGGGGTGCAGCGCAGAGCGGGAGAAAGCGACGAGGACTTTCAAAAGCGCGTGCTGGACGATATAAAGTTAAGTTATATGCGGATATTTGAAGAGGTGACGACGCCAGTCAGCTTCGCCTATCCTTTCGGATCGAACGACAAGGACGCCGACAAGCTCATAGAGGAGCTCTTCAGCTTCAGCTTCAACACGACAAAAGGCCGCTATATCCCTGAACGCGGAAATTACAAGCTCCCGCGATACGAGATATATCAGGACAGCGAGCTCGATAAAATGCTGAAATAATATGTGAAATTAAAACAATCCGCCCCGAGTCATTAAAGGCTCGGGGCGGATTTTCAGTTTAAGGATCTTTTAGCTTTTATGCTTCGGGAGCCGCCGAGGGCGCCTCTTTTGAAGCCGCGGCAGCCGGGGCGGACGCTTCCGCAGCGGGCGGAACGACCTTTACCACAGGCTTAGCGCCGGGCTTGGGAATAACATGTATTATATGCTTCGGGCACTTCTTCGCGCAAAGACCGCAATTCTTGCAAAGTATCGGGTCGATCTTGGCAAGATTGTTCTCAACATGGATAGCGTCGAACTTACATTCCTTTTCGCAAAGCCTGCAGCCTATGCAGCCGGTCTTGCAAAGCTGATTCACGATCTTTCCGGTATCAAGCGACGAACAGCCGACATAAACGCGGTTGGTCTTCGGAACAAGATCGATTATTTTCTTGGGGCAGGCTGAAGCGCAGGCTCCGCAGCCCACACAGCTTTCTCTGTCCACATGAGCAATGCCGTTGCAGACCTCTATGGCGTCAAAGGCACAGGCCTTCACGCAGTCTCCGAAGCCTATGCAGCCGTACTTGCATTCTCCGGGACCGCCGAAGAAATCCTTAACAGCCGCGCAGGTCGAAAGGCCCTGATAATCCATAGCCTTTTTAGTCACATCGTTGTTGCCTGAGCACTTTACTATCGCCACCTTGGGATCCGCAGAACCCGCCGAAACACCGAGTATCTCGGCTATCGCCGCGGCAGCGCCCGCGCCCGCAGGTGAACAGAGGGTGCAGGATATATCATGATCCGCCGCAAGGGCGTTGGCGTAGTCGTCACAGCCCGCATATCCGCAGGCTCCGCAGTTAGCACCCGCAAGGACCTCTCTTATCTTCGCCGCAGTCTCATCGACCGGAACATAAAAGAGCTTGGAAGCAACGGTAAGGAGCACGGCACATATAACGGCCACTACAACTGTAAGAAGTACAGGGGAAATAAATGCTGACATCTCTATACCTCCTACTTGAAAATATTATCGACCATGCCGCTGAAGCCCATGAAAGCCAAGCTGACTATTGAGGCCGCAACAAGCGTGGAAGCTACACCCTTAAAGGGCTTCGGATAGTTGTTTTCTTCGATCTTGGAACGAACCCCCGCGAAGAGGAACATAGCAAGCATGAAGCCTACACCGCTGCCGAAAGAGTTGATAAGCGAGTTTACAAAGGAAAAACCCTCGTCGATGTTCATTACGCAAACACCGAGAACAGCACAGTTTGTAGTGATGAGCGGAAGATATACACCCAAAGCCTTATGGATGCCGGGCATGCTCTTCTTGAGGAATATCTCTATGAACTGCACCAAAGCGGCAATAACGAGGATAAATACCGTAGTCTGAAGGTATCCTATCCCGAGATTGTCAAGCAGCAAATGCTGTATAGGCCATGTTACCGCGGTAGCAAGCACCATTACGAAGATTACGGCGATACTCATGGGCATCGCGCTGTCCAGCTTCTTTGATACGCCAAGGAAAGGACAGATACCCAGGAATCTTACAAGAACATAGTTGTTTGCAAGAACTGCCGCCATGATTATCATCAACATTTCTTTCATTATTCTTCACTGCCTCCTTCCTCGGAAAGACTGCAGGCAGCTGCGCCGGGGCAGCCCATGCACTTGTTTTTCCTCTTGGCCGCGACCTTGCCCTTGGATATGTAGTTGACAAAAGCAACCAGACAGCCGAAGGTAAAGAATCCGCCGGGAGCGAGTATCATGATGCCGAAAGGAGTTATCAGATTCGCCGTGATCGCGACTCCGAAAACAGTTCCCGCACCGAGAAGCTCTCTTATAGAAGCCATTATAGTAAGCGCCACCGTGAAGCCGAGACCCATTCCGAGTCCGTCGAGCGCGGAATCTATAACGCTGTTCTTGTTGGCGAACGCCTCCGCTCTTCCAAGTATGATGCAGTTTACAACTATCAGAGGTATATAAAGCCCGAGAGCCTTATCAAGATCGGGCAAAAATCCCTTGATGAGCAGCTGCACTATGGTTACGAAAGTGGCGATTACCACTATATAGCACGGAATACGGACATTGTCGGGAATGATCCTCTTCAACGCGGAGATAAGGATATTGGAGCAGGTAAGTACGAATACTACCGCAAGCCCCATGCCTATTCCGTTTACGGCCTGAGTCGATACGGCCAGAGCCGGACAGGTACCGAGTATCAGAACGAGTATGGGATTTTCCTTTATAAAACCGTTAGTGAAGATCGAAAGCTTGCTCTTCTTTTCCATTACTGAGCACCTCCAATCATTGCATACTGCTCAAGCGCGACTTTTACAGCGTTGAACACACCCTTTGAGGAATATGTGGCGCCCGAAATAGGAGCGACATACTTTCCGTCCTCACCCTCGGTCATAGTAACAGCCGAAGCGCCCGCGAACTTTGCCGCGTGGTCGGGAGTGGTCGCCTTTGAGCCGAGACCCGGGGTCTCGTTTGAAGCGTCGGTAACCTTGATAGCTTCGATCTTGCCCTCGGCGTCTATGGCGGTCATAACAGTTATGGGGCCGCCGAAGCCCTTTGCAGCGGAAGTAATAACATAGCCTGTTTCATTGGAGGCCTTGTACACCTCCTGAACACCCTCAAGAAGCTCGCAGTCGACCTGATCGAAAGAGCTTGCTTCGGGCATGACCTCAGCCCTGGCGGCATTGGCCTTGTCTATATTGATCTGAGCTATCTTGGGAGCCGTGACCTGATAGGTCGCCGCCAAAAGCAGCGAGGCTACAAGACAGATAACACCCAGAACAATAGTCGGTGCGAATTTTTCTTTCATTACTTTGCACCTCCCTTTGGAACTCCGTTGAGCTTGGATCTTGTCCAGTCATCTATATGCGGCGTCATGATATTCATAAGAAGTATCGCAAAGGATACGCCCTCGGGATAAGCGCCGAACTGGCGTATAAGCATTGTCATGGCTCCGCAGCCGGCGCCGAATATCAGCTTGCCGACAGGATTGATAGGCGAAGTCACATAATCGGTCGCCATGAACACGGCGCCGATAAGAACGCCGCCGGCGAGAACATCAAATAAAGGATCTCTGCCGAAGGCTGCCGATAAAAGCGCTACGACAGCTATAAAGCTTACCGGGATCTCCCAGGTTATGACCTTTCTTACAAGAAGATAAATACCGCCTATTATAAGAGCCGCCGCAGAGATCTCGCCCATGGAACCGTTGACAGTTCCGATGAACATACTCATTGTGCTCGGAAGCTCCGCACCCTTGGCGTAAAGAGCAAGAGGCGTAGCGCCGGTCATAGCGTCGCCTGCGGCCGCTATGATAGCGGGATCCATCTTATCGGTCACCTTCCAGCTCGTCATCGCCGAAGCAAAGCCCACGAACATGGCTATACGGGCAACGATAGCGGGGTTGGCAAAGTTCTCGCCAAGACCTCCGAAAAGCTGTTTAACTATTATGATAGCGATAAAGCATCCCACTACAGCCATCCATATAGGAAGATTCACCGGCAGGTTGAACGCAAGTATAAGACCTGTCACGGCAGCGGAGAGATCTGTCACCGTGATAGTCTTGTGCAGCAGCTTTTCATATGCCCATTCGAAGAACACCGAAACCGCAACACATACTACCGAAAGCACAAGAGCTCTGAAGCCGTTCACATAAACGGCGACAACAAGTGCCGGTATGAGAGCGATAAGAACATCTCTCATTATGCTCGTAGTATCTACCGGATTAACTACATGAGGAGCGGAGGAAACAATTAAACCTGTTCTCTTGTCAGCCATCAGTTTTTCCCTCCTTCCTTTTCCGCGGCTTCCTTAGCCGCCTTCGCCTCGGCTTTTGCCTTTTGCGCGGCGTCATCCGCCATCACAAGAGCCTTGGCCTGTTTTATTTCAAAATTGAGCTGTTTTCTTGCAGGACATGAATAAGCACAGCAGCCGCAGTCCATGCAGGACATAACATTATATTTTCTGAGCATATCCACATCTTTATGATTGAAAGCCTTGGACAGCTTCGCGGGCATCAGATTCATCGGACATCCGCGCACGCAGCGGCCGCAGCTTATGCAGGCCGTCTCGGGGTTCTGGACCGCGAAATCCCTGTCAAAGCAAAGTATCGCGTTATTACCCTTCGTTACCGCGAAGTCATCGCTCGGAAGAGCCTTTCCCATCATCGGTCCGCCGAAAAGGATCTTTGCGGCATCGCCTGTAAGACCTCCGCAGAACTCAATGATCTCGCTGACCTTGGTCCCTATGGGGACCTCAACATTCTGAGGCTTCGCGACTATATTGCCGTCCACGGTGAGACTTTTACAGACTAAAGGCATACCGGTCGCAATGTATTCCTGAAGCTTCAGGACCGAAGTGCAGTTCGACACTATGACTCCGACATCCGCGGGAAGCTTGCCGGCAATAAGATGACGGCCGGTGCACTCGTAGATGATGACACGCTCCGCGCCCTGAGGATATACCTGGCGAAGCTCAAAGACCGTTATATCTTCTTTCTCGTTTGCGAGTATATCTCTGAAAGCCTGTATAGCGTCGGGCTTGTTGCTTTCGATACCTATTATCGTTTTCTTGAGCCCGAGGTACTTCATTATATTCTTGCAGCCGTCAACGATACCCTTGGCATGAGCAACCATAGTCATCTGGTCTACAGTGATATAAGGCTCGCACTCCGCGCCGTTTATGATGAGAGTGTCGACCTCCTCCGGGTTTCTCGGATTGTACTTGATGTGTGTGGGGAAGGACGCGCCGCCGAGACCTACAAGCCCGCTCGCGCGAACCGCTGCCAGAAAGCTCGCCTTGTCTGTAATAACAGGGGGCTTTACACTTTCCGCAAGCTCCTGCTTGCCGTCTGAGCGGATCACAACATTTGTGTCCACACGGCCAAAGGAAGTCATGAACTTCTCAATGGCAACAACTTCGCCCGATACACTCGCGTGGATCGGGGCACACATAGGAGCCGGATTGTCCCCTATGAGCTGGCCGAGCTTAACGTGATCACCGACTGCCACGGTAGGCTGGCACGGAGCACCTATATGCTGAGACATTGGAATATACACCATCTCGGGAAGAGTCATCGGAACGATGGCCACCCCGGAGGTGTTCTTGCAATGGTCAACATGAATGCCCTTCAGATGTTTACCTGAACTCATTGCTTTTCTCCTTAAACTGGTGAGTTAAAAATAATTACATTTTACCGCGGCTTGTGGAACGCAGTAAAATACAGCAAACTCCCGTTTGCCACTCTTAATTATATTATGAGGTTGTTAAAAATTCAACAAAGGTTTTTGAAATCGGGAAAAATTCAGATCTCGGGCTCATAAAAAAGCCCGGGCGAAACTATGCTGCCGCCGTCCGCCTTGATAAAAACATAGCCGTAGTCCGCGCCGCAGCGCTCGTTATAGCTTTCTATAAGCTCCGCGGCACCGTCAGAGCCGAGCACGACAGCGGCGGTAGCAAGAGCGTCGCACACGCAGCTGCTTTCCCCTGCTATGCTTGCGGAAACTATATCGCTCTCACAGGGAAAACCGCTTTCGGGATCAAGAATATGATGATAAAAGCTCCCGTCATCGGCGGTGAAGCAGCGCTCGTATATCCCCGAGGTCACGACCGAGCTGTCGGGGCCTACGCTCAATACACCCGCGCTTTCCCTTTCCTCGAGCCGGCCGCCGCCGGAAAAAGGCTTTTCTATCCCGATCGCCCAATCATCGCCCGAAGCCTTGCGCCCAAGGCAGACCACATTGCCTCCAAGCGATATCACCGCAGTATTTACAGAACGGCTGCGAAGGAAATCCGCAACGCGGTCCGCGATATAGCCCTTCGCTATGGCGCCGAGATCAAGACTCTGAGCAGAAAGCGCTTCTTTTATCTCATCCGCGCCGGGCACAAAAGGCCCCCCGCTCGTGCCTCCGAAATCCCAAAGAGCGGACACCGCCCCCAGATGTACGCAGAACGCCCCTCCGGAAAGCTCCTCAAAATCAAGAGCCGTCTTTAACAGGGCTTCGGTCTCGGCATCGTATTCACCCGTAACTATCTGTGAATCCGCGACGGTACGCGAAAGCTTGCTTTCGTATTCCCGGGCAAGCTTGAAGGCTTCCTTTAATATATCCTCCTGACCCGGCTCAAAGCTTTTTATATAACAAAAGGTGTTGAGCAGCCAGTCCTCGGCATAGGAATAAGTCGCACCTCCCGCAGCCCCGCGCTCCGAACAGGCCGTTTGTGTTATAATTAAAACCAGTATTGCGATTATAGAAAGAAATTTTTTCATTGACCCTATGACAAAGCTTGTAAAATCAGCATCTAAATATTTCAAAAAAGCCGACCTGCTGCTGCTCGCCGCCATCCTGCTGCTTTCCGCCGCAGGCTTCGCGGTGCTACGCTCATCGGCAAACGAAAACTCCATGATAGAGATAAGCATAGCCGG
>JBHCAF010000009.1:0-6122 GCA_041798185.1 Bacillota bacterium | reverse complement strand
TTCGGCACGGAGCCTGCGGCCGCCGCAGAGCTCTGCGCGGCGGTGAAGAAGGCTGTTAAAAAGCCTGTGATAATGAAGCTTTCCCCGAATGTCAGCGATATAACGGCCATAGCCAAGGCCTGTGAGGCTGCCGGAGCCGACGGAATAAGCCTTATAAATACTCTTGTCGGAATGAGGATAGATCTTAAGACGAAAAGGCCGGTTCTCGCTAATATCATGGGAGGCTTTTCAGGGCCGGCGATCTTTCCGGTTGCGCTTCGCATGGTCTATCAGGCAGCCACCGCAGTGGATATCCCCGTTATAGGGATAGGCGGGGTGAGCAGCGCGCGCGATGTGATAGAGATGATGCTTGCCGGAGCCTCGGCCGTCGAGGTCGGAGCCGCGAATCTTGTTGACCCGAGCTGCTGCAAAAGAATAATAGATGAGCTTCCGGGCTGTCTTGATAAATACGGTATAGAAAATATAAGAGATATAAGAGGAGCTGCGTTATGATAAAAAAAGAAGTTATAGTTGCCTGCGATTTCTCGAGCGCGGGGGAATGCTTTGCCTTTCTCAACAAATTGGGGGATAAGAAGGTATTCGTTAAAGTCGGCATGGAGCTTTTCTATGCCGAGGGGCCAGATATCATCCGTGAGATAAAGCGCAGAGGCCATAAGATATTTCTGGATCTCAAGCTTCACGATATACCGAATACGGTGCAGAAGGCGATGGCGCGCCTTTCCTTGCTTGATGTAGACATATGCAATCTTCATGCGGCGGGCGGAGCGGCCATGATGAAGGCGGCGCTCGAAGGGCTCACGAGAGCCGACGGAAGCCGTCCGCTTCTGATAGCCGTTACTCAGCTTACCTCTACAGATCAGGAAACTATGGAAAAAGAGCTTCTCATAAAAGAACCCATAGAAGAGGTCGTTATGAGCTATGCCCTGAACGCCAAAAATGCGGGCCTTGACGGAGTTGTCTGCTCTCCGCTTGAGGCGGCGAGGGTACATGAGATATGCGGGGAAGATTTCCTCACGGTGACTCCCGGCGTTCGTTTCGCAGGGGAAAGCAAGGGCGATCAGAAGAGAGTCACAAGCCCTGCCGAGGCAAGGCGTATAGGATCGGATCTCATAGTTGTAGGAAGATCTATAACAGCCGCTGACGACCCCGCGGCCGCTTATGAGCGCTGCGTGGAGGAATTTTCCGGAGCGCAGCTTTGATAATGGAGGATAGTCATGGAATTAAATAAACTTATAGCACAGGATCTGCTGAAGATCAAAGCGGTATTTTTCAGACCCGAAGAGCCGTTTATATGGGCGAGCGGCATCAAAAGTCCCGTGTACTGCGACAACCGCCTGACTCTGAGCGATCCCGAGGTGAGAAGTGATGTCGAGCAGGGGCTGGCAGCTCTTATAAAAGAAAATTACCCCGGAGCGGAGGCTCTTATGGGGACATCTACCGCCGGTATAGCGCACGCCGCCATTGCGGGATATATAACGGGGCTTCCCATGGGCTATGTGCGTTCCGGCGCAAAGGACCACGGCAGACAGAACCGTATAGAGGGCCGGCTCGAAAAGGGGCAGAAGGTCGTAGTTGTAGAGGATCTCATCTCGACCGGAGGCAGCGTTTTGGAGGTCGTAGAGGCTCTTCGCGAAGCCGGCGCCGAGGTGCTCGGTATAGTGTCGATATTCAGCTACAAGATGAAAAAGGCCGAGGAAAGGCTGCTGGCTTCCGATGTTAAAAATGTTTCGCTGACCGATTTTGACTGCGTCGCGGAGGTCGCCGCAGAGCAGGGCTATATAGACTCGGGCGATATAAGCAGACTCATAGCTTTCAGAAACGATCCGTCGGATGAAAGCTGGATAGGAGAAGCTTAATGAGAAGCCTTCTTGATATTCTTGATTTCAGTACGCCTGAGCTGGACGAGCTTATCAGCTCGGCCGGCGATATAATAGCGTATCCCGAAAAATACTCGTGCGCCTGCGATGGCAAAAAGCTCGCAACGCTTTTCTTCGAGCCCTCGACACGCACTCGCATGAGCTTTGAAGCGGCCATGTATGAGCTCGGCGGTCAGGTACTTTCTATGTCCAGCGCCGCCTCGTCGTCCGCGGCAAAGGGGGAGAGCGTTGCCGATACCGTCAGGGTAGTGAGCTGCTACGCGGATATAATAGCCATGCGTCATCCGCTTGAGGGCGCGGCCTTTGTCGCCGCGGGCAAGGCTTCGGTTCCTATTATCAATGCCGGAGACGGAGGACACTGCCATCCGACGCAGACGCTTGCCGATCTGCTCACCATATACCGTGAAAAGGGACGGCTCGACAATATGGTCATAGGCCTTTGCGGCGATCTCAAGTACGGCAGGACGGTCCATTCTCTTATCAATGCCATGTGCAGATATGAGAATATAAAATTCGTTCTCATATCGCCGGGCGAGCTTAAGCTCCCGAGCTATGTAAAACAGACTTCGATAAAAGACAGAAATATACCCTATGAGCAGAGCACTCAGCTCGAGGCTCTTATACCTGAGCTCGACATATTGTACATGACAAGAGTTCAGCGGGAAAGATTTCAAAGCGAAGAGGAATACCTAAGATTAAAGGACAGCTATATACTTACTCCCGAAAAGCTCGCAAACGCGAAAAAGGATCTCAGCATACTGCATCCTCTTCCGAGAGTAGGCGAGATAAGCACTGCCGTTGACGACGACCCGCGCGCCTGCTATTTCAAGCAGGTCCTGAACGGCAAATATATGAGAATGGCGCTGATACTTAAGCTCCTAAAGGATTCGGAGCTTGAGGAGGCATGCCTGCCGGAGCAGGAAAGAAGCTTCCAGGATTGCGCGGCCGCAGGCTGCCTGCCGGAGGTCTTCGCCGACGGGCTTTGCTGCGCCAATCCGCGCTGCATAAGCAGGAGCGAACAGGAGCTGAAGCCTCTTTTCAAAAAAGACGCGGCGGGAACATATCGCTGCCTTTACTGCGAAGGCCGCGCGCAGAGGTCTTGAAGAGCCTTTTCAGAACCACTTTTTTCTTTTGAGCAGAGCAAACCATATCAGAACGGTCAATACACAGATGCCCGCTACAAAAGGATAACCGTATGCCCAGCCGAATTCGGGTATCTTAAGGTTCATCCCGTACCATCCGACTATGAGGGTGAGAGGCAGGAAAATCGAGGTCACTATCGTAAAGACCTTCATGATATTGTTTTGCTCTATACCTATTTGCGCGCGGTATGATTCTCTGAGCTGGGCGGCGAACTGTCTGAGCTGTGAAGAAAGCGAAAGCAGTCTGACAGAAAGATTTTTTATATTTTCGTAGTAGCGAAGAGTCTTTTCGGATATGAGGTCATTGTCGTTGTCGCAAAGCTCTTCCATTATGAAATTCATCTGCTCGTAGAATTTATTCGCTCTGTGAACACTTGTCCTCAGCTCTCTTATTTCGGCTGCAAGCTCTTCGCCGGTTCCGCCGCTTATATCGTCGTCGATCTCGAATATTCTTGTCTCGAGCGCTTTCAGCGTGTCAGACCCGCCCTTAAACATGGCTCTCATGAAGAGATACAGCGCTTCTTCATTGCTTTCGGCGCTGCGGAACAGATGCTTCGCAAGGCAGTAAGAGCTCTCGTTTTCGCATATGTAAAAAAGGTCTTCCTTATCAGCGTATATCAGCAGCTGCACGGGAGCCGCTGCGTTATCGCGAAGGTCGTACCAGTCAAAGGCGACAAGAGTATAGCCGTCAAAGCTTTCGTATGTCTCTACCTGTCTTTCCCGGATATAGCTGACGACTTCGCTGTCTATATGCCTGCTGTATTTTTCTATCTCATCCAACAAAATGACATCCTGCATTTTCTCATCTCCTTGCAAAAAGTTTTCTGCCGCCTGGCAGTTTCCATAAGTATACCACAATGAGGGCTTTGAGCGGGGCATACGGGCTTTTATGCGCCATAGGGGGTATGCCCTACGGAGCAATTACAGCTTTACTGATCTTTGCCCGGGAACGATTCTTTACATCGCAAA
Organism: Bacillota bacterium; assembly: GCA_041798185.1. Lineage (GTDB taxonomy): Bacteria > Bacillota > Clostridia > Peptostreptococcales > Anaerovoracaceae > UBA1764. Next base: position 2,134 of record JBHCAF010000009.1, on the reverse strand, counting down.
GGGACTCATAGCCCGCAAGTGCGATATTGTGTATAAAAATGCTTTAATATGAAATATCATTCGGAATATTCCGAATGATATAAAGATAGTTATATAGCTTTAAGTTAAATATAAGAACAATTTTTCTCTTTTTTTCGTCTCTGTGCTACACTGAAACTACAGAGATCCTGCTTCGGGATCAGCTTTTATTAAGAGGTGTTATAAATGGTTAAAAAGGTCGGCATAGTGATGGGAAGCGACAGCGATCTTCCCGTGGTTCAGAAGGCTGTGGAGATCCTGAAAGAATTCGGGGTCGAATATGAGGCTCATATATACTCGGCGCACAGGACGCCGCGGCAGGCTGCCGCCTTTGCGAAAAACGCGAGAAAAAACGGCTTCGGAGTTATGATCGCGGCCGCCGGAATGGCAGCTCATCTTGCGGGAGCGATAGCCGCCGGCTGCACCATACCCGTGATAGGTATTCCCTGCAAGGGAGGCGCCGCGGACGGGCTTGACGCGCTGCTTTCAACGGTACAGATGCCGTCAGGCATACCTGTTGCCACCGTAGCTCTCGGCGGAGGCGCCAACGCGGCGCTGCTTGCCGTGGAAATGCTTGCGATAAATGACGACGAGCTGGCGCGAAAGCTCGAGGCAAGACGGGCGGCGGACGCCAAAGCGGTGCTCGCGAAGGATCGAAAGCTTGATATATAAAAGATATAAATAATTTGTTTGATATAAAGGAGAAAACAAAATGGAGCTTGTTTACAGCGGCAAAACAAAGGATGTATTTTCACTTGATAACGGAAACTACCTGCTCAAGTTCAAGGACGACTGCACCGGAAAGGACGGAAAATTCGATCCGGGCGAAAATTCGGTGGCGCTCAGCATAGCGGGGGTAGGCGATGTCAATCTTCGCATGTCGGTATATTTCTTCGAGAAGATAAACTCCGCAGGTATACGCACTCATTATGTTTCCGCCGACCTCGAAAACACTACGATGGAGGTGCTTCCCGCCAAGGTGTTCGGGAAAGGTCTTGAGGTCATTTGCAGATACAAGGCTGTAGGCAGCTTTTATCGCCGTTACAAGGACTATTGCAGCGAGGGCGACGAGCTTCCCGCCTATGTTGAGACTACCTTCAAGAACGATGAGCTCGGGGATCCTCTTGTTACCAAGGACGCGCTTGTCGCTCTCGGTGTTTTGAGCCCCGAGCAGTACGAAGATATCAAGGATATGACTCAGAAGATAACGAAGATCGTTTCGGATGAGCTGATCGAAAAAGGTCTCGTGCTCTATGACATAAAATTCGAATACGGCTATGATCCCGACGGCAATGTTATGCTGATAGACGAGATCGCATCCGGCAACATGAGAGTTTACAAGGACGGACAGTATATAGAGCCTATGAAGCTTTCAGAGCTTTTCTTCGCAGAGTAAAATGGGCGGTTTTTTCGGTGCCACAGGCACTTCCGACATAATACTTGATGTTTTCTTCGGCACGGACTACCACAGTCATCTCGGCACAAAGAATGCCGGGATGGCCGCATGGGGCTCCGGGCGCGGTTTTGTGCGCGAAATACACTCTATAGAAAACACCCCGTTCAGAACAAAATTCGAGGACGAGCTGCCGGAGTTCAAGGGCAGCAGCTGCGGCATAGGCTGCATAAGCGAGTCGGACCCGCAGCCTCTGCTTGTGCGTTCGCGTCTCGGGCTTTACGCGATAGCTACCGTAGGCATAGTAAACAATGCCGAGGAGATCGTCGCGGGCTGCCTTAAAAGCAAGGGACACCAGTTTATGTCTATGAGCAGCGGCAAGGTGAACAGCACGGAGCTTGTCGCAGCGCTCATCAATCAGGGCGACAGCTTTGCGGAGGGTATAGATTTCGCCCGCAAGCTTATAAGCGGCTCTGTTACCATAATCATAATGACCGAAAAGGGAAGCATTATCGCGGCGAGAGATACGCTCGGAAGGCTTCCTGTTCTCATAGGCGAAAAGGACGGCGCTCACTGCGTATCCTTTGAATCCTTTGCCTATCACAAGCTTGAGTACAAGGATAAATATGAGCTCGGCCCCGGAGAGATAGTCGAAATCGACCCTCACGGAATGAATATCCTGCGCCCCGCGGGAGGCAGGATGAAGATATGCGGCTTTTTATG
>JBHCAF010000008.1:0-3595 GCA_041798185.1 Bacillota bacterium | reverse complement strand
CCGTCGTCGCGTCAAGCACCAAAAGGACCTCTCTTTTCGCCTCGGGGAATTCCCTGTCTATGACCTTATACATCTTGGCCAGCTCCGCCATGAGATTTTTCTTGTTGTGGAGCCTGCCTGCCGTATCGCAGATGACCACATCGCAGGCCCTTGCTTTGGCGGCTCTCATACCGTCGAAAATAACAGCGGACGGGTCGGCGCCCTCCTGATGCTTTATGACCGAAACGCCGAGCCTTTCGCCCCATATACAAAGCTGCTCCGCTGCGGCGGCCCTGAAGGTGTCCGCTGCGACAAGCAGCACCGACTTTCCCTCGGATTTGAGCATATTCGCTATTTTAGCGATGCTCGTCGTCTTGCCGGCGCCGTTCACGCCTATCATGAGTATCACAAGGGGTGTCTCGCGGCAAAGCCTGTTGCGCTCGCCCTTGTCGAGCATTTCCGCGACTATCTTTTTTATCTGATCCTTTACGGCGTCGGCGTCACGCAGCCTGTCGCAGCGTATGCTTTCGCGCAGAGAATCCGTTATCTTCACGGTGGTGTTCATCCCTATATCTGAAGCTATGAGAAGCTCCTCGAGCTCGTCTATCATAGCCTCGTCGGGCTTCGGCCGCATCATTATCACATCGCCTATGCTGCGCGCCAGATTACCGAAGAACGATCCTTTTTTACCGAATGCCATATTTACACCTCAAAATCAGAGCCCAAAGCAAGGCTAAGCACCTGGGTTATCCCGTGCTCGGGCATCGTTATTCCGTAGAGCGAATCGGCGTATTCCATGGTCGCCTTCTGGTGAGTTATCAGAGCGAACTGCGTCGTCGTGAACTCCGAGAGATATTCGGCGAACCTGTCTATATTGGCCTCGTCGAGCGCCGCCTCGACCTCGTCGAGTATGCAGAACGGCGTAGGCTTCGCTTTAAGCACGGCGAACATCAGAGCTATCGCGGTCATGGTCTTTTCACCGCCCGAAAGCAGCTTCATATTCTGAAGCTTCTTTCCGGGAGGCTGAGCCTCTATTTCTATGCTTGTTTCAAGCGGGTTATCGGGAGCCTCCATGCTGAGACGCGCGTGCCCGCCGCTGAAAAGCTGCGAGAATATCGATTCGAAGTTTTCGCTGACAGCCTCGAAGCTTTCCTTGAATTTGATATTTATCGTATTGTCCATATCGGAAATAACGGTCAGAAGCTCGCTTATGGCCTTGTTTATATCCTCGCGCTGTGAGCTCAAAAACTCGTAGCGCTCGCTCGTCTGCCTGTACTCCTCTATCGCGCCGACATTCACATCGCCGAGCTCTCTGAGCCTTGAGCGGTATTCGCGGCTCTCTTTGAGAGCCTTTGAGAATATGAATTCCGGGTCTGAAAGCTCGAGCGCCTGGGCATACGATATCTCGAATTCGTCCCAGAGCTTTTCTTTGAGAGATTCGCTCTGGGTCTCGAATCTCGCTTTTCTGACATCGATCTCGTGGCGTTTTGCCTGAAGATCGAACAGCCTGCTTTCCTCTGCGCTCTTTTTCTCCTCGAGAGCGCCCGCGGCCTCGCTTTCGCCCTTTCTGCTTTCAAGAACACTGTCTATTTCATCCTGAACGGCCTTCTTTTCAGCCTCTTTGTCGGAAAGCGCCAAGGCCGCCGTCTCGGCGAAGCTCTTTATTTCGAGTTTTTGTATCTCAAGCCCGTCAAGAGACTTGAGCGCCGCGCCTTTGCTTTCCTCGAGCTCCTTAAGAGAAGCGGTGACTCTTTCCGCAAGATCGCGGCTGCCCTCGGCGCGGGCCCGCGCCGAGCTTTCGGCAAGCCTTGCCGCGGTTTCCTCCTCGCGCGCCCTGTTGAGGCTTTCTCTTATGCCGTCGAGCTCGGAAACGGCCGCCGCCGCGCTTTTTATATCAGCGGCGAGCTGCTCGCGCTCGGCTTTTCTGCTAAGGATATTTCCGACAGTGCTCTTGAGGCTTCCGCCTGTTATCGCGCCCGCGGCGTTGATTATATCGCCCTCGAGCGTCACGGCCTTGTAGGGGCCGGGATGAGATTTTGTCATATTGACGGCGCAGTCAAGGTCCTTGCATATTATGACCCTGTTGAGCACATAGTCCGTTATATTGCCGTAGCCCTCGCACTTCACCATCTCGGAGGCGAGTCCCATGAAGCCCTCGCAGCCTTTCAGCTTTTCCGTTCTGACGGGAGACTGGGGGCATATATCGTCGGCAGGGAGAAATGTAAGTCTTCCCGCCTGGTTTTTCTTTAGAAGCTCTATCGCGCTTTTAGCGACGGAGCCGTCGCGGCATACTATGTTCTGAAGCTTTCCTCCGAGAACGGTCTCTATCGCAAGCTCGCAGCCCTTGGGGACCGTGATAAGCTCTCCCAAAACGCCTATTATGCCGGGCAGCTTTCTGCCCATTATGAATCTTACGCTGCCGTTATAGCCCTCATAGGATCTCTCGAGCTCGTCGAGCAGGTGAGCTCGCGCGAGCATACGGTTGTAATTGAGCTTGATCTCTTCGGAGCTCGCGAGCTTTTCCTCAAGAGCCTTTACCGCTCCGTGCTTTTCATCAGCAGAAGCCTTCGCGGCGTCCATCTCCTCCTGAACGGCCTCGCTTGACGAGCGGGCCTCTTTCGCGTTGGCGTTTTCCTTTAGCAGCTTTTCTTCTATCGCGGCAAGCTCTCCCGTGAGCCTTTCTTTGTCGCGTTCAAGAAGAGAGAGCCTTTCGCTGTTGAGCTCCGTTCTGCTGCTTATGAAATGTATCTCGTCGCTCTTTGCCATAAGAGCGCTTCTGAGCTCATCGAGCCTTGCCTCGAGCTGAGCCGAATTTTCTTTTTGCAGCCTCAGCTGCTCGCATACGGCCTCGCGGCTCTGCCTGCATTTTTCAAGAGCTGCGTCAAGCTCGGCGGCCTCTGTATTCACAGCCTCGGTGTTCTGGGCCGCCTGCTCTATGTTTTTCAGTATTACATTTATCTCGACCTTGCGGTATTTTTCTCTTATATCAAGAAACTCGGCGGCCTTTTCAGACTCGGTTTTGAGACTGCCTATGCGGCTTTCTATCTCACGCACGATGTCGTTTACCCTGTCCAAATTGCCTCTCGCGTTTTCGAGCTTTCTTTCCGCCTCGTTCTTTTTGCTCCTGTATTTTACTATGCCGGCAGCCTCCTCGAAGATCTCGCGGCGGCTGTCCATCTTATTATCTATTATGTCGGATATCTTGCCCTGGCCTATTATCGAGTAGCCCTCTACACCTATTCCGGTGTCCATTATGAGCTCTCTTATATCGCGCAGACGGCAGGGAGTTTTGTTTATGAGATATTCCGATTCTCCGCTCCTGTACATGCGGCGCGTGATACCGACCTCGTCGAATTCTATCGGAAGCTCATGGTCGCTGTTGTCTATCAGCAGGGTGACCTCCGCCATGCCCTTGGGCTTGCGGTTCTGTGTGCCGGCGAAAATGACATCGTCCATTTTTCCGCCGCGCAGGGTCTTAGGAGACTGCTCGCCGAGTACCCACCTTATGGCATCCGAAATATTTGATTTTCCCGAACCGTTCGGGCCTACTATGCAGGTGATACCGCCCGTAAAATCTATGCTTACGGGGTCTGCAAATGATTTGAAGGCGTTAAGT
>JBHCAF010000007.1:0-13654 GCA_041798185.1 Bacillota bacterium | reverse complement strand
CTATCACGTTGATAGGTCGGAGGTGTAAGTATAGCAATATATTCAGCTGACCGATACTAATAGATCGAGCACTTGACCATACATGGTTTTCTTCGCGTTGTTTAGTTTTCAGAGTATATATTCTCTGAAAAGAAAATCCGGTGACAATATCGCAAAGGCTACACCTGTTCCCATCTCGAACACAGAAGTTAAGCTTTGTGGAGCCGACAATACTTGGCGGGAAGCCGCCCGGGAAAATAGGTCGTCGCCGGTTTTTTTATTTTTTGGCATTCTCATGTGGCAATCTTCTTTTATGCTATAATTGGGGTATCTACCCCGGACTGCGGAATAAACGGTTTTCGCGGCCTTGGGGACAGTCTAAGGAGGTCGTCAGACAATGGAGAAAAGGATTGCGTTGAAGGTCCATGATGTGGACAATGTCGCTACTGTTTTCGTTAACGACATCGAAGCAGGCATGGATATCACGGTGCACGACAAGAAAGGGCAGGAAGAGCTGATAAAGGCTCTGTCGCCGATACCCTACGGCCACAAGATCGCCGTCAGGGATATAAATAAGGGCGATTTGATCATGAAGTACGGCGAAGAGATAGGCGGCGCGACAGCCGATATCAAAAAAAGGCGAGCATGTACACGCCCACAATGTCGAAAGCCTGCGCGGGCGCGGCGATCTGTAAAGGAGGTCCGAAAAATGGAATTTATGGGATATCGCAGAGCCGACGGTAAAGCGGGCTCAAGAAATTTAGTCGCCGTGATCCCCAGCGTAGTCTGTAGCAATGATGTCGCAGAAGCCATAGTTCATCAGGTGAACGGCACAAGAGGGCTTTTCCATCATCAGGGCTGCTGCCAGCTTCCTCCCGATCTCGAAAGAGTTACAGATACCTTATGCAGCCTCGGCTGCAGCCCCAATGTCGGAGCGGCTTTGATCGTAAGCTTGGGCTGCGAGGGCACCGACCATGAGCGCCTCGCGCAGACTATCGCGAAAACAGGCAAGCCTGTTGAGATAATACATATACAAGAGCTCGGCGGCGCTTCGAAAGCGATACAAAAGGGCACCGATCTGGCGCAGAAGCTTATACAAAAGATAGGCGATCAGCAAAGAGAGCCTGTGGATATGTCCGAAGTCGTAATGAGCATAAAATGCGGCGCTTCTGACGCGACCTCGGGTCTGGCGTCAAACTGCGTCATAGGCTATGTTGCGGACAAGATCATAGATATAGGCGGCACCGTCGTCTTCGGCGAGACGACCGAATTCATAGGCGCTGAGCATATACTGGCAAGAAGAGCCGTAAATGAAAAAGTCGGGCAGAAGATACTCGATATAGTATCTCAGATGGAAAACCGGGCAAAATCCTTGGGCTGCGACATGAGAAAGGGTCAGCCTACCCCCGGAAATATGGAGGGCGGACTCACCACAATAGAAGAAAAATCTCTCGGCGCAATCGCGAAGTCCGGAAGCCGGACTATTCAGGGCGTTTTGGATTATCCCGAAAGGATAACAGATCAGAAAGGTCTTTGGATCAAGGATACTCCGGGCAGAGAGCCTGAAATACTTACAGGCATGGCCGCTACCGGCGCTCAGTTCATGCTTTTCTCGACGGGGCGCGGAGCTCCGCAGGGCTATCCTATAATGCCTGTTGTAAAGATCTGCGGCAATGTAAACACATTCGAGCGCATGATCAATGACATGGATATCAATGCCGGTCTCATAATCGAGGGCAAGAAGAGCATAGAAGAGGTAGGCGAGGAGACCTTTGCGATGGTACGCAGAGTCCTCAACGGCGCTATGTCCAAAAATGAGTCGATACATTATTTCAGCTCGATAGATATACACTGTCTCGGGCCGGTGATCTGATCTGCGGATAAAGCGCAAAACGGCGCGGATCTGCTCGACGGGCGGACAGAATGTCATGCGCGCCGAAATCGCCTGCGGATAAGGCGCAAAGCGGCGCGGATCTGCTCGACGGGCGGACAGAATGTCATGCGCGCCGAAATCGCTTGCGGATAAGGCGCAAAGCGCGCGGATCTGCTCGCGCGGCGCGCATTGGCGATAATTAAATTTAAGGGCAACTGTACTTTTATCACTAATTAGTGTAAACTTTTAGTATATGAATAATATCATAGGGATGTTGTTTTAAGCATTTTTAATTGTTCTGGAGGGAATTCAAATGGCTTATAACCAAGTAACACCTGAGTTTATTGAGAAACTGAAAAAGATTTCCGGCGACAGAGTTATAACCGGGGCTGATATCAATCCTGATTATTCACGCGACGAAATGCCCATTTACGGCTCCAAAATGCCGGAGCTTACAATTGATGTGACGAGCACGGAAGAGATTTCCGAGATCATGAAGGTCTGCTACGAAAGCAACATACCTGTTACAGTAAGAGGCGCAGGAACCGGTCTTGTAGGCGGCTGCACTCCTATATGCGGCGGCGTGGTTCTTTGCACTATGAAGATGAAGCAGATCCTCGAATATGATGAGGATAATCTCGTAGTAAGAGTTCAGCCCGGCGTGCTGCTTAACGACCTTGCCGAGGACGCTATGACGCGCGGTCTTATGTACTGCCCCGATCCCGGCGAGAAATTCGCGACTCTCGGCGGCAATGTTTCCACAAACGCCGGCGGAATGAGAGCTGTTAAATACGGTTCTACCAGAGACTATGTTCGCGCTATGACGCTGGTTCTCCCGACAGGCGAGATCCTTAAGCTCGGCGCTCCCGTATCCAAGACCTCGACAGGTTATTCGCTCATCAACCTCATAATAGGTTCCGAGGGAACTCTCGGTATTATCACCGAGCTTACTCTCAAGCTCATACCTGCTCCGAAGTGCACAGCGTCCCTCGTAGTTCCCTACGAAGACCTGTCCACGGCTATCCATACAGTGCCTCTTTTCAAGAAGCATCACATGAACCCGCAGGCTCTTGAGTTCTTTGAGAGACCTATGCTCATCTCCTCAGAGGAGTACCTCGGAAAGCAGGTATTCCCCAGACAGATAGGCGGAGTTGACTGCGGAGCTTATCTGCTCGTTACCTTCGACGCGAACACTCAGGACGAGCTTGACGCCTATATCGAAGAGGGCGCTAATCTCGTGCTCGAAGCGGGCGCAATGGATGTAATGGTAGCTGATTCCCCGGCTAAGATAAAAGACGCATGGGCTGCGAGATCCTCATTCCTTGAGGGTATCGAAGAGCAGGTAAAATTCTATGACGAGTGCGATGTGGTAGTTCCCGTAACAAAGATTGCGGAATTCACTCTCTTCACTCAGGAAGTTGCCGCGGATTACGACTTTGAGCTCAAGATGTTCGGTCACGCTGGAGACGGCAACCTGCATATCTATGCGACTACCGGAAGCGGCGACAAGGCAAAAGACGACGCTATGCCCGTAGCCGAATTTGAAAAGCAGGTAGACGAGTTTATGACAAGACTTTACAACAAGACCGACGAGCTTGGCGGACAGCTTTCCGGCGAGCACGCTATCGGCTTCGGTAAGGTAAAGTACCTCATGGATTCCGTAGGTCCGGTAAACATAAGGCTGCAGCAGGAGATCAAGAAGGTATTCGACCCGAAGCTCATACTCAACCCGGGCAAGGTTTGCTACAAGCTCTAATCGCTTGATCGGCCAACAAATTCCGGCTGATATAGCCGCAATAAAAGCGAGGCAGATATTCTGCCTCGCTTTTTATCTGTCATTTCCAGGCACTTTCGGCGCCGGCCTCGGCCATTTACGCTTCTGTTTTCCAAGTGCTTTCGGCGTCGGCTATTTACGCTTTGGCGTTTCTGCTGTTTCCGATTCCGGCCAATTACCAGACGGCCTTTCAGCCGCCTATCATAGATAAAAGACCCTTTAAGAGAGCCTTTATCACAGGTATATTATACGCGAAAAACCCGACCGCGGAGGCTATGATGAGCATGACAAAAACGAAAATGCTTATGCCTCCTGAAATTTTATCTTCTATTTCTTCAAATTTGTTTTTTTTCATATCCCTGTTCATGGCGCCTGTCCGCGCTGTTTTCTGTCTTTTTCACGCTTATTATCAGGTGCAGATCCGGCCTGTCCGCGCCGTTTTCGGTCTCTTGCGCGCTTATTACTAAGGCGCAAAGCGGCCTCGCGCCGCGCCGTTTTCGGCCTCTTGCACGCTTATTATCAGGTGCAGATCCGGCCTGCCCGCGCCGCGCCGTTTTCGGTCTCTTTTACGCTTATTACTAAGGCGCAAAGCGGCTTGTTCGCGCCGCTTTTCGATTATATCACAACGGCAGATAACTATGTTAAAATATAGAAGGTATATTCCATATGAAAGCAGGATAGCAGGAGGCGGCTTATGTATGAAAATATTATAGCGGACAGAATGTCAAGACTCGGGACTGAGTCGGCGTTCGCGATACTCGCAAGGGCCAACGAGCTTGAAGCGGCCGGAATGAGCATGATACATCTTGAGGTCGGGCAGCCTGATTTCAAGACGCCTCGCCATATAATAGAGGCTGCGTACAGGGCTATGAACGACGGGCTGACGGGTTATACTCCGGCGCCGGGGCTTCCCGCTCTGCGCGAGGCCATCGCCGAATATGCTTCAGCGCATAAGCGCATAAAGACAGATATGAAAGAGGTCGTTGTCGTTCCGGGAGGAAAGCCGATAATGTTTTTTGCCATGCTGGCGCTTATACAGGCAGGAGACGAAGTCCTTTATCCGAATCCCGGCTTTCCGATATATGAGAGCGTTATAAATTTCTGCGGCGGCAGGGCGGTTCCTGTTCCGCTTCTTTCGGAAAATGATTTTAAGCCCGATCTTCGGCTTCTCGAAAACAGCATAAATGAGAAAACGAAGCTTATGATAATAAACAATCCTTCAAATCCGACAGGGAAGCTGTTCAACAGGGAGGAAATAGAGGGGATCGCCGCTATATTGAGGCGTCATCCTCAGCTTATGGTGCTGTCCGATGAAATATATGACCGCATAGTTTTCGGCGAAGAAAAGCCTGTTTCGCTCGCTTCCTACCCCGATCTCAAGGACAGGGTGATAATACTCGACGGCTTTTCGAAAAGCTATGCTATGACCGGCTGGCGCATAGGCTTCGGCATAATGCACGAGGAGCTTGCGGCTCATGTGGCGCAGCTCATGGTCAACTCGAATTCCTGCACCGCGGCATTTACTCAGGCGGCGGCGCTCGAGGCGCTCAAAGGCCCTCAGGACGGCGTTGATGAAATGTGCAGAGCGTTTCTTGAGAGGCGCGACTGGCTTATCCCTGCGCTTAATGATATAGACGGCATCAGCTGCTGCATGCCGGATGGCGCTTTTTACGCCTTTCCGTCGATAGCGGGCTTTGATATTAAGGCAAAGGATTTTTGCATGAGGCTCATGGAAGAGGCGGGAGTCGCCGCCGCATGGGGAAGCTCCTTCGGAAGCTTCGGCGAAGGCTGCATAAGGCTGTCTTTCGCGAATTCTCTTGAAAATATAAAAAAGGCCGCGGACAGATTGGCAGCCTTTACCCGATCGCTCAAAAGAAAAGCTTGAGCTTTGCGCTTTTATTACTTTCCGTTACCGGGAGTTTGTGAGAGCTTGATCACAAGAGTGTTAAAGAAAAGGGCTTTTCTTTTGTAGTAATAAAGCCCTACAAGAACTGAAAATACGCTCGTATAGACTATGCGTACCAGCATATAGCGGCTTATGGCTCCGGCCGAGGCGGCGGCTGCCAGAATTATCGCTATATATAAGAGCTGCACCGCCTGAAGCCCCATTACGCCGTACCAGCCTATGGGTTTCCAGTACAGAAAGCCGTATATCGCGGCAACAACGCAGGCGACGAGCACTATATCGTATATGTAATCGATTATTACTATTCCCTCGGGTATTCCCTTGTTTTTAAGCCCCCAGAAGAGGTTTATAAGCGCACTCGAGGCCATAAGAGGCATAAAGTATTTGTAAAAGCCGTGCCATTTCAAAGGGGTGCTTGCGATGTCGTCATATGCTTTCATTTTGCCGCTCCGTTATTTTATCAGATGATACTCGTATATTATATAATAAAAGAGGCTGTTGAAACAGCCTCTTTTGATTTGTCGTTAAGCGCCGCGCGATCAGTAGAGCGGGTACGGGGATACTCCGGCAACTATCGCTCCGCCTGTTACGAGCAGAACCAAAGCGCAGTAGATGAGGCAGGGCCAGACATTGGTCTTTATGATGCGTCCTTCCTGTCCGAAGGTTCCCGTGGTCGCCGTAGCGGCAACTACATTGTTTACGCATACCATATTTCCTATGGCTCCGCCGTTGTTCTGGAGAGCGCAGATAAGCACCTGAGGCAGACCGAGTATGGTCGCGGTCTCAAACTGCAGACCCTCGAACAGCGTGTTCGATACGGTATTCGAACCGGACATGAACGCGCCGAGCACGCCGATGAGCGGGCTGAAGATAACGAACGAATTGCCTGCAAGATCGGCTATTCCGCGAGCCATTGTCGAAAGCATTGAGCTTGTTATCACCTCTGTCGCCGAATAGCGGTAGATGTTTACCATGGCGCAGCCGAAGAGGAGCGCGATGACGGCACCCTTTACCTGATTAAGCGAATTCTTGATCGCTCTTGACATATCTTCTTTCTTCATACCGTGCATGAAGTAGGTGATGATTGCGGTGAAGATGAAGGGACAGATTCCCGGGTTGTTGAGCCACTTCCAGCTGAAGTTTGCTCCGCTTACGCCGAGTATATCTCTGATGAGTATCTGAAGACCGGGGAGAGGATGAACATTGATAACTTCCTTGATTCCGAAAGCGGGGATTCTCGAAATCACGAGCCATACTACGATTATGATGTACGGCATCCAAGCCTTTACAAGGCCCATGTCGCTCTGCTTGGGATCGGGGATCTCAACCGAAGCGAGCCAGTTCTTGTCCCATTTTTCTTTTCCGGGGAAGCTCCATACTTCTTTCGGTGTAAGGAATTTTGCTTTAGCGGCAAAGATCAGAACGAAGAGCGTGATGATGGCAGAGGCGAGAGTCGGGAGGTCAGGTCCGAGGAATATCGCCAAAGCGAGGTAGATAACATCGAATACGACAGCAGTGAAGAGACAGAACGGGATCATCGGAAGAGCGTCCTTAAAGGAACGGTTTTCTCCGAACATTTTGACAAGTATACATACAACTATAAAGTTGATGAATATGCAGCCTGTCGCCATGCCGATAGCTGTCCACTGTGAGAAGGCCATTCTGAAGCCTTCGTACGCAGCTGTCTGATCGAGGCCTACCGCAGCAGCCTGATTCCTGATGGAGTCGCCGAGCACCGCCATCGCGGTATTTGTCGGTGTTCCTACACCGCCGAAGCATACAGGCACCGAGTTTTGTATCAGCGCGCAGATAGCAGCTGCAAGCGGGGGGAAGCCCATGCTGATGAGAAGAGGCGCCGCAAGGGCAGCCGGTGTACCGAATCCTGCGGCACCTTCAACGAACGCGCCGAACGCGAATCCGATGATAATCACGAGGACTCTTGGGTCAGGGGAAACTCCGTTGAACATTCTGTTGATAGCAGACATCGCGCCGGACTCTTTCATGGTGTTCATGATGAGTATGGCTCCGCATACTATGCAGATTACATCCCAGGACGAGCCGAGGGACGCAAGAGACCATGCTATAACATTTGTGACAGACATCTTCCAAATAATAAGACCGATGATGCCCGCGAGTATCCATGAAAGCGGAAGTGCTCGTTTTGCGGGCCAATTAAGGAAGACCATGAGGATGATTGTTACCAAAATAGGGATGGCAGCTATGATTGCATACATACTTTTTCCTCCTAGAAAATATTGATAATAAACGCGAGTCCACCTCCTGTCTCTCCCCAAAGATAAGAGGTAAACATATTAACATCATTATATGTAATATTTCTGTAATATTCAAGCCTTAAGACGCCGAAAGTGCTGATTTTTTAAGGGATTCAGGCTTTGGCGAGGGCTAAAAAATGACAAATTTTTAACAATAATATTTGAAAATATGTCACAAAAAGGAAAGGGCCCGGGCCCTGTATATCACAGGGTCCGAACCCGAAATTTTACTTGCTGCTGTCAGCCTTTAGGAGCAGGGCTTCCCAGTTTCTGTCTACGGCCTTCTGGCATTCTTCTATCATCCATTCGTTGCCGGGCTTAAACATATGGGAGAATCTTCCCTGCGGTCTGAGATATTCCTCGACCGGTTTTTTGTTCTTCGGCCTGTAGTTTACTATCCACTTGCCGTCGATGACTTCATAAAGAGGCCATACGCAGGTCTCGACCGCCAGCTTGGTGATATCCATGAGATTCTCAGTCTGATATCTCCAGCCTCTGGGACAGGGCGCCATAACATTCAGGAAGGCCGCCCCGGGCGTATATATCGCCTTGTGAGACTTTTCATAAAAATCGGAGAAGTTTCCGATAAAGGTCGTCTGACCGACATAAGCCACATTGTGAGCCGCTATGATCTCGGTGAGGTTTTTCTTCATCTGCTGCTTGCCCGGAACAACACTTCCCGCGGGAGCCGTCGTTACATCGGCAAACTTCGGAGTTGAAGAAGCTCTCTGTATACCTGTGTTCATATAGGCTTCGTTGTCATAGCATACATAAACCAGATCGTGGCCTCTTTCCATAGCTCCGGAAAGTGACTGGAAACCGATATCATAGGTTCCGCCGTCTCCGCCGAAGGCTATGAATTTATATGTATCGTCGATCTTGCCGAGCTTTTTGAGATTCCTGTAAGCCGCTTCGGCACCGGAAAGTGTCGCAGCCGCGCACTCGAACGCCGTGTGTATGTAGCTTTCGGTAAATGATGTGCAAGGGTAGGTGAAGGTCGAAACCTCTACGCAGCCCGTAGCGTTGGCGATAACAGCCTTATCTCCCGGCTCGAGGGCGCGAAGAACGCCCCTGAGTGCGATAGGAGCGCCGCAGCCAGCACAGAGGCGGTGCCCACTGGCAAGGCGATCAGGCTTTTCCATAAGTTCTTTAAAATTATAAGCCATTTTCTTACCTCCTATAAACCGCGAACACCGAGATGACGGTAGCGCTTGCCTGTATTGCCTGTTTTCAGTATCTCGTCAAGCTGCGCAAACACCTCGCCTATAGATTCCACGCTGACATCTCTGCCGCCGAGACCGTATATGAAGTTTACGATCTTGGGAGCGTTTTCGGCGCCATACAGCGATGTGCATATCTCTTCATAGAGGGGGCCGCCGTTTGCGTTGAAGCTGTCTGTCTTATCCATGACAGCGACTACCTTTACATTCTTAAGGGCCTCGATGATCTTTTCGGTCGGGAAGGGTCTGAATACTCTGAGCTTTATCATGCCCACCTTTTCGCCCTGCTCTCTGAGCCTTCTGACTTCTTCTCTTGCGGTACCTGCGGAGGATCCGATGATAACTATCGCTCTCTCGGCGTCTTCCATCATGTACTCTTCGATGAAGTCGAACTTGCGTCCGCTGATGCCTTCAAATTCCTTGAACACATCCGCTATGACTTCCTTGGCGTTTTCCATCGCAACTACCTGCTGGTATTTGTGTTCCATATAGTAGGGCTGAATGTCATAGGGGCCCATCGCTACCGGATGGTCGGGGTGGAGCAGATATTCCGCGGGCTTGTACTCGCCTACGAAAGCTTTTACCTTTTCATCCTCGAGGAGCTCTATATTTTCTATGGCGTGAGATGTTATGAAGCCGTCCTGGCATACCATTACGGGAAGCATTACATCAGGGTGCTCGCCTATACGCATAGCCATGCACATATGGTCATAAGCCTCCTGATTGTTTTCGGCATATATCTGTATCCAGCCGGCGTCTCTTGCGCCCATGGAATCGGAGTGGTCGTTGTTGATGTTGATCGGGCCTGATAGCGCTCTGTTTACACAAGCGAGCGTAACGGGAAGTCTGCACGAAGCTGCTATATAAAGCATTTCCCACATGAGAGCAAGACCGCAGGACGAAGTCGCCGTAACGGCGCGCGCGCCGGCAGCCTGAGCTCCTATGCAGCAGGACATTGCGCTGTGCTCGGATTCCACCGCAACAAACTCTGTGTCTACCTGTCCGTTAGCTACATAGGCGGAAAAGTACTGGGGGATCTCTGTAGACGGTGTGATGGGAAACGCTCCCATTACATTGGGATTTATCTGCTTGAGGCAATATGCGATAGCTTCATTGCCGGAGAGTCTTTCACGAATAGACATTATTTCCCCTCCTTTCCGAAAGTGATAGCGTCAAAGGGGCAGACCTTATAGCAGATGCCGCAGCCCTTGCAGTATTCAAGATCGAATTCTCCGCGCTTGCCGTCTTTTACGGGTATCGCCCCGTCAGGACATACAGGAACGCAAAGCAGACACTGCTTGCACTTATCAGCTATAAGCTCGGGGGTAGTTGTGCGCCATTCACCGGTCTTGGTGAGGCGTGATGTTGAGGATTCGAAGATGACTCCGCCGGGGGTCAGCTCGTCCCATTTGCACTGCTCGTTTATCTGACTTGCAGGCGTGTAGCTGTAGCCTTTTATCATAATCCCTTTACCTCCTCCATTGAACGCTTGAGAGCTACCATATTGCCCTCGATCACATGCGGCTTTGACGCGAATTTATGCTTGTAGGAGGCTTCCATCTGCTCTACGAAAGCATTTTCTTCAACGACCTTGGTGACCTTTACCATGGCTGCGAGCATAGGAGTATTCGGGAAATTCTTTCCAAGGGTCTCTTCGGAGATCTTTCTTGCGTCTATCGTGCACACCTTACCGGTATACCCGTTGAGCATAGGCCGCAATTCTTCAGGATCTTTGGGCGAATTGATGACAATAGCTCCTTCGGGGCTGAGCCCTTTTGTTACATCCACGGATTCAAGCAGCGATTCGTCTACCACCGCGACATAATCAGGATAATAGATGTTGGAATGTACCGTGCAGCGCTCGTCGCTTATGCGATTATATGCTGTGATGGGGGCGCCCATACGCTCGGGACCGTACTCAGGGAAGCCCTGAACATACTTTCCGGTCACGAAAGCGGCGTCCGCAAGCAGGAGCGATGCAGTCTTTGCACCTTGTCCGCCACGGCCATGCCAACGGATTTCCACAATGTTTTTTGACATTCTTTTGCCCTTCCTTTCATAAAAATAAAGATACTATTAAAAGTCTAACACTCGCCAAGAGCGTTTGCAAGTGGGGCCGCGAGCCGCCTGTAATATGCTGTTTTCGGCGTTTTTTATCGCAAAGCGTGAGCCGTTCTATGCTATAATTAAATGTCATGGATACATCAAAGCTTAAGATAGTTTTAATGATTTTGATGAGTCTGCCGGTCCTGGCGGCGGGCTTTATTGTCTATGTAACTGTGATCCGGGAGGACATCAAAGCCTCGGCCGGCAGACGCGAGGCCGCGGAAAAGGACGCGCAAATAACGCGGCGAAAGCGGCAGATATGAATAAAGGGATTTTTATTACATTTGAAGGAATAGACGGCTGCGGCAAGACTACGCAGATAGAGCTGCTCCGCGAATATTGCGGAAGACTTTCCCGCGAGCTGCTTGTTACGAGGGAGCCCGGAGGCACGGACATCTCGGAAAAAATAAGAGCGATAATACTTGATCCCGAAAACGAAGAGGAGAGCAAAATAACGGAGGCACTGCTTTATGCAGCTGCCCGCGCGCAGCATGTCGCCGAAAAAATAAAGCCCGCGCTTGAAAGAGGCGCGATAGTGCTCTGCGACAGATTTGTGGATTCATCGCTCGCCTATCAGGCTTATGCGAGGGGCTTGGGCGAGGATATAAACGCAATAAACAGCTTCGCGATACAGGGCTGCAGCCCCGATTTGACATTTTTCCTCGATATGGAGCCCTCGAAGGCTCAGCAAAGACAGCTTGCCCGCGGCAAGCTTGACAGGCTCGAGCAGGAGGGTCTTGAGTTTCAGAAGAAGGTATATAACGCCTATCTTCTGCTGATAGAAAAGCACAAGGACAGATACCGCGTTATTGACGCGGACAGAGATATTGACGAGATACAAAGCGAAATAAGGCGGATCTTTGACGGATATGCTCTCGGAAGAACTTATTAAAGCAATTGAAAACGGCAAGCTTTCGCACGCCTACCTTTTTACGGACCGCGCAGCCGCTTTGGAGTTCGCGGAAAAGCTCGCCCCCGGCCCGCTTGATCTGAGCATTCTTAAGCCGTCAGACGGCAGGGTGCATATACTGAGCGAGGACATAGAAAGGCTTCGGAGCGAAATCAAATATAAGAGCTTCGGAGAAAGGCGCGTCGTGTTTATCGAAAACGCCGACAGTATGCAGACCGCTGCCCAGAACAAGCTTCTGAAAACGCTTGAGGAGCCTCTCGGAAATACTGTGATGATCCTCTGCGCCGAAAGACGGGACGCAATGCTTCCGACCGTGCTTTCAAGGTGCGTGGAGATAGCCTGCCCGGACAGGGCTCCCGAGCCCGGGTCGGAGGCTGAAAGCCTTGCCGCGGAGTTCTATGAGAAAAAGCGCGCGGGCGCCGAGTTTTTCGAGCTTAAGGCTTTGCTTTCGCCGATCATCGACGATAAGGATAATGGCAGAGAGAGGGCTTTGGCCTTTCTTGACGCTTTTGAAAATCTTCTCAGAGAAGAGCTTCTGGGGACCTTTGACGCGGCGGCCGTCAAAGGCGCCGTGATGCTTACCGAGGAGACGAGAAAGAATATAAAGGCGAGCTTCAGCGTGGCTTACGCGCTCAAAGCGTTCGCTCTTAATATATAGACCATAAGGAGAATTATATGATAAAGGTTGCATCCGTGCATTTTAAGAACGCCGGCAAGAATTATTTCTTTGATCCGCGCGGGCTTGAGATGAAGAGCGGCGATAATGTGATAGTTGAAACGGCAAGGGGGCTCGAATTCGGCACTCTTGTCACCGATGTTCTTGAGGTGGCGGAAAAATATATCGTCGCGCCTCTCAAGCCGGTTTTGAGGGTCGCTACCGAGGAGGATAAAAAGCGGCACGCGGACAATCAGGCAAAGCGGGACAAGGCTCTTTCGATATGCCAGGAAAGGGTGGAAAGACGCGGGCTCGATATGAAGCTCGTAGATGTTGAATACACCTTCGATAATTCGCGGATAATATTTTATTTCACCTCCGACGGCAGAGTGGATTTCAGAGAGCTTGTAAAAGACCTCGCGTCGGTCTTCAGGACCCGCATAGAGCTCAGGCAGATAGGGGTGCGCGACGAAATGAAGCTCATGGGGGGAATAGGCAACTGCGGAAGAGAGCTTTGCTGCAAGGCCTGGATGGGAGACTTTAATCCCGTATCGATAAAGATGGCTAAGGTGCAGAACTTATCGCTTAATCCCTTGAAGATATCGGGCACCTGCGGGAGGCTCATGTGCTGCCTGCAGTTTGAAAATGATGTTTACACCGAGCTGAGACGCGGTATGCCGGATTCCGGCGAGAGGATAAGCACCCCCGACGGAGAAGCTCTTGTCTGCGAGGTGAATATACTTGAAAATAAGATCAAGACAAGGCTGATACTTGAGGAGAAAAGCGGAGATATCCAAGAGAAGCTGAGCCCCGATTATTATACCTACGGCAAAGAACAGATCACCAGACGGGAAAAAAGAAAAAAGGGTTGAGGATGGAGCTGCTGTGCTTAAGAGAATCGATGAGACGGGCTTCGGGTCAATAAAGCTTATACAAGACGCGGATGAATTCTGCTACG
>JBHCAF010000006.1:0-8228 GCA_041798185.1 Bacillota bacterium | reverse complement strand
GAATCCGAAATCACGGCGAATATCTCACCGAGAGTAAACAGCAGCATCGCGACATAGTAGGCCGGTATATAAGAAATGAAGCTCAAAAAAACGATAAAGCCGGCCGAGAGCAAAAGCTCTGCGATCAGTATTTTTCTGATAGGCTTCACCCCTGCAAAGACACTGAGTATCACGGATGAAAATATTATAACTATCACACAGTTGAAGCTGCTTATCGTCCCGTATAAAAACGCGCTGTCTTCCCCGTACATCCGCCCCATTTCTATGGGCATAAGATAATTATACTGGTCGTAGCCGGAGGCATAAAGCCCCATGACAAAAAGATACAGCAAAAGCAGCTTGTTGCTTTTAAGCACTGCCCACAGGCTTTCTCCGTCGCGCCGTCTTTCCAGCACTCTGTCCGGATCAAGGATAGGAGTGATGTCCTTTATCTTAAAAAATATCAGAACGGTCGAGACCGCTATGGCTGCGCCGCTTATGAAAAAGAGCAGGCTCAAATGCTGCTTAAAAAGCAGTCCCGCCAGAGTGGGCGCCGTCATCATTCCGATATTCGTTCCGAGATATTGAAGCGCGTAGGCTCTTTCTCTGTCCTCGGCAGCGCTTATGTCAGCGATGAGGGCGTTATACGCAGGGTGCTCGGCCCACTGGCTCGCCGCCGCTATAACTATAAAAGCTATACTCAGATCCGAAAGCGGTATCAAGGCGCAGGCTATATAAAGAGCTATGGATATGCAGTCGAAAAAGACGATGATATTCTTTTTATTATATCTGTCGGCGAGCTTGCCTCCGAGAAAGCTCGTAATAGCAGAGGCCGCGCTGAAAACAAGCATGAAAACAGAGACCTGAGAAGCGCTGTATCCGAGCTTCTGGTTCAATATCAAGGTCAGCATGGACCATATCATGGCGCCGAAGCGCGTCACGATCCTGCCTATGAACAATATATATATTTCTTTTCTCAGGCCTTTATACTGCTCAAAATATTTCATACTGCCTTAAATATCACATGCACGGGAGCTTTATCCGTTTTCCGATTTTTCGGCGCCGCAAGCCTGCCGGTTCTCGGCGCTGCGCCCGGGTCCGCCTTTCCTTATAAAAAACCCCCGCCGCACTAGCTGAGCCGCAAAGGGCCTTCTGTGAAAGCGGAGAGGGTTATCATTTATTTTTTGCCGTCCTTTTTATCAAGGCTTCCGTAGTCGCGGCCGGAACGCTTTCTTTCAAGCTCTCCAAGAAGCTTCTTGCGAAGCCTTATGCTTTCGGGCGTCACCTCGACAAGCTCGTCGTCATTTATCCATTCGAGAGCCTCTTCAAGAGTGAACACTCTCGGCGGCGTAAGCAGTACCTTTTCGTCCGAGCCGGCGGCTCTCATATTTGAAACATGCTTTGCCTTGGCGGGATTCACGACCATATCGTCTCCGCGGCTGTTCTGACCGACGATCATGCCCTCATAGACCTTAGTCTGCGGAGCTATGAACATCTGGGCGCGCTCCTGGATGTTGTTTAGTGCGTAAGCCGTGGAAACTCCGGCCTCCTGAGCTATTATTGCGCCGAAGCTTCTCTGCGGTATCTCTCCCTTATAATCCTCATAGCCTATGAAGCGCTGCACCATAGTGCCCTCTCCGTGAGTAGCGTTTATAAACTGCGAGCGATAGCCGAGAAGTCCTCGTGTCGGAACATTATAAACAAGCTTGCTTCTGCCGTTCTTGCCGTCCATCGAGACCATCATTCCCTTGCGCAGATTCAGCTCGGAGATGACGCTGCCGCTGTATTCGTCCGGTACCTCGAGTATCACTTCCTCTACCGGCTCAAGACGGCGCCCGCCTTCTGCTCTGCGGAATATGACCTCGGGCTTTGATACCGCAAGCTCGAAGCCCTCTCTTCTCATATTTTCTATGAGTATGGAAAGATGAAGCTCTCCCCTTCCGGAGACCTTGAAGCAGTCGGTGGAATCGGTATCCTCTACCACAAGACCGACATTTACCTCGAGCTCCTTTTCGAGCCTTTCTTTTATGTGCCTGGAGGTTATGTATTTTCCCTCTTTCCCTGCGAAGGGAGAGGCGTTTACCATGAAATTCATTGATAAAGTAGGCTCGTCTATGGTGATCGCGCCCATCGGCAGCACATTGCTCTCAAGGCATATCGTATCACCTATCGTTATTTCGGGAAGACCGGAAACAACAACTATATCTCCCGAACCCGCCTCTTCTACCGAGACTCTCTTAAGACCTCTGTAAACGAAGACCTGATTCACTCTGCCAGTCTTGTACGAGCCGTCGGGCTTGGCAACGGCTACGGACTGCCCGGCTCTTATCTTGCCGGCGCTGATCCTTCCGACGCCCAGCCTTCCTATATAATCGTCATAGGCAAGAGTCGATATCTGAAGCTGAAGAGGCTCGTCATCCCTGTCGGGATAGCCTCCGACCATATCTATGATAGTCTCAAAAAGCGGGCTTATATTGAGTCCGTTCTGCCCCGCGGCGGCCTTTCTCACCTTGCCGTCGCCTGTTTCTATATGTATATTCGCACATTCGGCGGGGTCTCTTACTATTATCCCCTGACGCGCTATGCCGTAAAGTATGGGGAAATCGAGCTGCCTGTCGTTTGCCTCGAGATCCATAAAAAGCTCGTAGACCTCATCCACGACCTCATCTACGCGCGCATCTTTTTTATCCAGCTTGTTGATGAGAAGTATGGGATTGAGATCCTGCTCAAGAGACTTCTTGAGAACGAATCTTGTCTGGGGCATCGGGCCCTCGGAGCTGTCAACAAGAAGTATCACCGTATCGACGGTCTTGATGATACGCTCCACCTCGGAGCTGAAATCCGCGTGGCCCGGAGTATCAACAATATTTATTTTATAGCCGTCGTGCATTACGCAGCAGTTCTTTGAATATATGGTTATGCCGCGCTCTCTTTCGATATCGTTGCTGTCCATGGTCTGGGCAAGCATTTCCTCGTTTTCCCTGAAGACTCCCGACTGCGCGAGAAAAGCGTCAACAAGTGTAGATTTTCCAGCATCTACATGAGCGATCACGGCTATATTGATTATCTTTTTCATTTCACATTCCCTCAAATAAATAACTTTCATATTTTATCATAATATATGTTAAAATAAGCATTATGATCAGAACTTTTTTATGGTTTTTCTCATTGGTGCTCGCACTGATTTTATCTATACCATTTTGGATACTATGCAAGCTTTTCCCGCAAAAGAACAAAGCGTTCTGGGCGGGGCTTGTGATAGCTATCTTCGTTCCTTATTTCAAATGGCTCGCCGGCTTTGATGTTGAGCGGCGAGGGGCTGAAAATATACCGAAGAAAGCCGCTCTTTATGTCGGCAATCATCAGGGGCTCTTCGATATGGTGCTGGCGCTGACAGAGCTTGGCGGAGTAAAGCCTTTCCTGGCAAAGGCCGAGACAAGAAAAATACCCATACTCGGCTCGTGGATGAAGAGCTTTGACTGCGTATTCATAGACAGAGGCAATGTAAGAAGCTCTCTTGACTCCATAAAGCGCTGCGAAGAGCTGCTCAAAAGCGGCACTAGCATAATAATATTCCCCGAGGGGACAAGAAGCCGCGGCCACGATATGGGAGAATTCAAAGCAGGGGCTTTCAGGTGCGCCCTTAAGGCCGAGGTCCCGATAGTGCCCTTTGTGATAGACGGAAGCTACAGAGCCTGGGAGGAAAAGCGGCGGATCACCCCCGCGTCGGCAAGCATTGACATACTTCCCCCGATAGAAACGGCCGGTATGGAAAAGGAAAGAACGAAGCATATAGCGGAAGATATAGAAGCTATGATAAAAAAAGCTCTCGGCTGACAGCCGGGAGCTTTTCGATTCTCGATATTCTCGAAATTTTTCAGCATTTTCGAGATTTTTTCAACTCACTTTTTTATAAGCAGATTTCCGTCATAGCGGCTGCCGGGCTTTATATCCACATTTGCCGCGACCGCGTCTCCCTTGAATTTGCCGGAGACTGCAAACTTGAAAAGCTCAAGACAGGATACCGTTCCCTCAGCCTCGCCGAGCAGCTCAAGCTCACGGCACGCAAGAGTTCCCTTGAAATAGCCGGTCTCAGATATAAGAACCTTATCGCCGCTTTCTATGGAGCCCTCATAGCGCCCCTCTATCCTGATAGGCTTATCGGTCTTTACAGAGCCCTTGAAGCTTGACTTGGGGCCTATAACCGTTTCTATGACAGCGGAGCTTATGCTTACGCTTTCGTTATCCGACATGATACCCTCCTTAATAAAAATGGTGCAGGTAAGAGGATTTGAACCTCCATGAAATTACTTTCACACGGACCTGAACCGTGCGCGTCTGCCAATTCCGCCATACCTGCACATAAGAGCCTTAAAGGCTTCCTGATATCCCGAGCCGCTCAATACAATCCGAGCTTAACTCAACTCAGTTATTATAATAAAAAGGGCTTGCAAATGCAAGCCCTTTAATGCGATATCACCGCTCGCCGCCCGGCGGCGAAAAAGTCTTACTCAAGCGTTCTGACAGCTCTCTCCGGATGCATGAACAGACGGCCTACAATCATGAACACGGCAAAGAAGCAGAGATAGCCGAGGCAGGCGATAGCGCCCCAGCCGAGCACGCAGCACACTACCATGAACACGCAGCAGCCTATACCCAGAACAGGCAGAACAAAGCGCTTTATAAAGCCGAAATCCTTGTTCTTGACTATCAGCGCGACAAACATCGGTATATACATGGCGTAAAGATTCACTATGCATACCTCGTCGGGCTCAAAGCCGAAAAACATATTCTGATGGGTAACGCCCATGAAATCCGGCCCGTTCCAGTACATAACGCAGTCCCACGCATACCAGAAGCCTCCGAAGAACATTCCGAAAAGCGCCGATTTCACGGGGAAGTCGTTCTGTTTATCTATATTCGCAAACCAGTCCGCCATCGGGCCCATGCCGCGAACGGCTATGGAATACTGGCTGCGGCAACTCGACATTATGAGTCCGTTCATCGTCCCAAGACACGAGATGACTATGAAAGCCTCAAACACCTTGGCTATTACGGTCCCGAATATAGGCTGAGCCGCCATGAAGGACAGCGCCTGTCCGAGAGGCCATGTCGAAAGTATGGCGTCAACGCTTCCTATGGAGCTCATCGAGAATATATAGAGCACATAAATAAGAACTACAAATATAGAGCCGCCTATAAGAGCCTTGGGAAGATTTTTCTGAGGATCCTTGAGCTCGGCGTTTATGGTCGTAGCGAGTATCCAGCCCTCAAAGGAGAAGGCGAAGGCAACTATGCCCTTGAAAAATCCGCCCTCAACGGGAACATACTCGGCTGTTTTTACAAAATCAAGAACGGTCTGGGTCGATCCGTTAGAAAGACCTACGATCGTTCCTACAACTCCGATAAGAACAAGAGGTATAAGCTTGATAACGGTCATGGATACCTGAAGCTTGCCCGCAAGCTTCGGGGAAAGCGCGTTTATAGCGTAGCCCATGATCAGAAAACCTCCGCCCACGCCGAAGGTTTCGGCGCTGAAGCAGCCGTTCACAAGATCGATAGTCCTGAAGCCGCAAAGCTGGCAAAAGGTAAGGCCCGAAAAGAAGGCAAGTATTGCAGAAAGAGACGGTGTGTAAATAGTGGTCATAAACCATCCCATGTAGTAGGCGAACTTGTTTCCGAGAGCGACCTCGGCGTAGTCAACAAGCCCGTTGACCTTATTGTACTTTGAACTCAGCTCTGCGAACACAAGAGAACATAATATGCAGATGGCGCCGCAGCAGCAGATCACCAGAATGCCGAGACCTAAATTTCCGCCGGTCTTGGCAAGCACCTTGCCGCCCTTGATGAAAACGCCCGAGCCGATCACGATACCCACGACCATAGCTATGGCGGTGGGAAGTCCATACCTTTTTTTCATCTGATTATCCATTGATGATTCTCCTCTCTTTTGTGGAGTATATATAAAAATTATCGTACATTATATCACTTCATAGCGATGCAGTAAACACAATATTTGCCCCGCCGCCGCAAAAGCGGGCCGCGGCTGAAAGAGCTCGAAACGCGGAGCGGCGGGCCGCGGCTGAAAGAGCT
The DNA here is from genome assembly GCA_041798185.1 of Bacillota bacterium. Classification (GTDB taxonomy): domain Bacteria; phylum Bacillota; class Clostridia; order Peptostreptococcales; family Anaerovoracaceae; genus UBA1764. The sequence continues at coordinate 2,156 of JBHCAF010000006.1, read as the reverse complement.
CGAAACGCGGGGCGCGGATCGGCGAGGCACGGCTGGAAGAGCTCGAAACGCGGGGCGAGTACGGCAAGGCGCGGCGCAGGCTAAAGACCCCGAAACGCGGGGCGGCGAGGCACGGCTAAAAGAGCTCGAAACGCGGGGCGAGTACGGCAAGGCGCGGCGCAGGCTAAAGACCCCGAAGCGCGGGCGGGGCGGCGGCAAGAATTCGAAACGCGGGCGGCGAGGCAGAGCGCGTTTTGTCAAGTATCTTTTTATATTTATTGACACTTCTTCCATTAAAGGTTTTCGCTTTTAGGCAAAGAAAAAACAGTAAACCATTTTGATTTACTGCTTTCGTGTTAACTTATATTTAATTGTTAGATTAGTAGTTTGTTTTCCGTAAGCACCCCTGTTTAACACTTATCTAGTAAAACATTCCTTGCATTCTCTTCTGTATCGCCTTTTTCATCATAGCCGTCATACGGTGCTTTTGGGTCATGAACTTCGGGTTTCCTTTTTAACGCATTGCAAATCTTATCTGTATGAAAAAAAGCAAAATCTATATCGTCAGTCCAACCTGTATGACCTGTAATAATTTTTAACTTTAAATTTCTCTTTCTAAGTATTTTCTCTAACTTCTTGAGAGATTTAATTTGCAATTTTTTATCTTCTGCAAGAATGTTCAAAAATGCGTAGCCACCATCTGCTCCAAACCAAATCGTATCTCCTGTAAATAAATATGAGTCATCAATCAAATATACAAGATGTCCCCAAGTATGCCCTGGTACAAGAAATGCTTCTATCTTAATATTCCCAATATAAAAAACCTGTCCATCATCAACCAATACTTTTTTATTTTCTATGCAAACTTGTGGCAGCTTAACTAATCCCCCAAACACTTTACGCTTTTTACGACCTTCTAAATATTCATTTTCGATTTTTCCAATATATACAGTGGATTCGCCAAACAATCCATCACTGCCTTTTTCAATAGCTCCGACATGATCTGTGTCTTGGTGTGTGATTAAAATTTCCTGAATATCTTTCGGATTGATATTAAGCCACTTCATTTTTTCTGCTAATCTATCGTAATTATACCCTGCATCTATCATAACTATATGACCGTCTTTTTTATAAAAATAAATATTAGCAACATATTCTCTAACACAACTTACTCTCTCATCAATATGCCCTGTATTTAAGGGCTTAAATATTTCTTTTCCTCGAAACAGAAAAGACATGACTTTTTCTTGTTTTTTAGATTCTTTTTTTGACATAAATCCTTGTCACATACTCCTTTCCTGCAAATTGCATTTTTATTGATACTAATCCTTGTATTTCTTCATTTTGAGACAATGCTATATATTAAAAATCTGTCTATATCCATGGTAATCACATTAAAACCAATTTGCTTTTTCATCTCTAAACAATGGAGTTTCGCTCTCTTTGTAAGGATTGTAATTATTACAATTACAGCCAAACTCTTTTAATGCTTTTATTTTATTATCGGCTGTCCAAACAATCAAAGAGATACCATCAAACTCTTCAACTTTTCCCTCATTCATTTTGTTTTTGAAGTGCCATTCTACAATAGTTTGATTCTCCTTATGAAAAAATTGCTTTATATCCCACGCAAGCACTTTTCCTCTTGTATTCCACTCATTAAACCAGTGCTTTACTGTTTGCCGATTTTCATACTTAGGACACCAGCTCTCAATATAAATCACATCATCTGAAAAAATATCATCTATTCCTAAGTCTTGTTGTGTGATCCACATATCAAACCATAAACGAATGATTTTCTCTCTTTCATCCATGAATTTAAGCACCTCCAAAATCAAATACTTTTTTATTATTATACCATTTTTTAGCTAAGTTTTATGGGTCTAACTCGCTCTTATTTGCCTGTGTTAGCTCCTTTGAATTTTCCTGTAACTGCTCTATACAGGTCTTAACTTTTTCAGCTTGTTCAACCTCTTTTCGTATCTCTAAAATTTGGTTACATAGGCTGTTTTTCTCTTTCTTCATATTGGCGGCGCTTTCAAATTTCATCGGAGAATGAGCGGTGAAAGTGGGATCCCGCAACAAATAATTGCGTTGATGTAAAGCCCCATATATAGACTTCAAGCGCAAAAAGATACATGATGTTTCCGTTGATTCAATCATCAGAAATGATATTT
>JBHCAF010000005.1:0-2788 GCA_041798185.1 Bacillota bacterium | reverse complement strand
GGTCGTTGTTTTGCCGTTCGTGCCGGTTATCGCTATGAACTCGCCTCTGCAATTCTCGTAGGCAAGCTCAAGCTCTCCTGTGATCCTTTTGTTGAGACGCCGGGCCTCAAGCGCCATCGCGTGATCCAGCGGAACGCCCGGAGACAGCAGCAGCTCATCAAAATCGGCGACCCGAGGTCTTTTCTGCGAAGATATCTTATCATCCCAAATGAAGCACTCCGCCCTGCCCTCAAGAAGGCGGGCCGCAGCCTGTCCCGATCTGCCCGAGCCTATTATCAATACCTTTTTCATCAAACCTCCGGGCCAACGGCTAAAAATGCCGCTACGCAAAGAACGATGCTCGCAAAAACAAATACTATTACGACCTTGCTTTCCTTCCATCCGCCGAGCTCAAAATGATGATGTATCGGCGCCATACGAAAAAATCTTTTGCCGTGCATGGTCTTAAACACAGCCACCTGTATTATCACGCTCAAAGCCTCAAGCACATAAACACCGCCGGCGACAGGAAGCAGCAGAGTGTGAGCTTCGCAAACGGCAACAGCTGCGAGCGCGCCGCCGAGAGCGAGCGATCCCGTATCTCCCATGAATATCCGCGCAGGGTGCCTGTTGAAAAGCAGAAAGCCCAGACAAGCCCCGCAGATGCAGGCCGATATTATAAATGACGGACCGCCGCTCACAAGCGAAAAAAGCAGGGCAACAACAGCCGTCACGCTTGCGGCAAGTCCGTCAAGACCGTCGGTAAGATTAACGGCGTTGCTCATCGCAAGGACAACAAACACTATGAAGGGGATATAAAACCACGCGTTTTCCACAGGGAAATATTTGTTGACATAAGGTATATAAAACCCGGGATGATTCCTGAAGCCGTAGACCGCAAGCAGCAGCGCCGCCGCGGTCTGCGCCGCGATCTTCTGCTTTGCCGTGAGCCCCAGATTTCTTTTTTTGATCACCTTGATGTAATCGTCTATAAAGCCTATGCCTCCGTATATAAGAGTCACCGCGCTTATCAGTACCAGTTCGCGAAGCTCAAGCCCGTTGAATATATAAACGGCAAAGGAAGAGACTATTATCGACAGAACTATTGAGACGCCGCCCATGGTAGGAGTGCCGGCCTTGCTCTTATGAGCCTGCGGGCCGTCCTCTCTGATGCTCTGCCCGGCCTTGAGCCTTCGCAGATACGGAAGCTCAAGAGCCGTAAAAACCGCGGATATTGCGAAGGCGATAAATATATAAATAGCTATATGCGTTTTCATTGTTTGCGGCTCTTTCTCTTATTTCTTAAGGCTTCTTATCATTTCAGCTATGGCTCCCACCCTTGTGGCATTCGAGCCCTTTACCAGCACAGCGTCTCCTCTTCCGATGAGACTCATCACCTTTTCTATAGCGCTCGCCACATCGCCGAAGCTGACCACGCTTATTTTGTCGGAGCCTGCCATGGCGCCTCTGGCATAGTCGCGCGCGTGCTTTCCTATTGCTATAATGAGATTTATGCCGAGCTCTCCCGCCTTCTTTCCGGTCTCTATATGACCGGACTCCTCATCGGCTCCAAGCTCATACATATCTGCGAGTATGGCCACATGACGGCGGGCCTTGATTCCTGCAAGCACCTCAAGAGCCGCTGCCATAGACGCGGGGCTTGCGTTGTAGCTGTCGTCAAGCAGCAGAAGCCCGTTTATATCCTCAAAGGCAAGCCTTCTGTCGCTTCCCGACACCTCGGATAAAGCAAGCTCTATACGCTCGGGCTCGACATCATAAAGAAGTCCGCAGCTCGCGGCAAGAGCCGCGTTGACCGCGTTGTGCTTTCCCAAAAGCGGCAGCCTGATATGAAGCTTCTTATCCTTGAGGCTGAGATCGAAGCTTATGCCCGCAAGCCCGTGATCTACCGTATTTTTAATTTTGAGTATCGCGTCGTCGCGGGAGCCGACGGCTATAGGTATAAAATTCATCGCCGTTCTTGTCGAAAGACTGTATTTATCGAGGAACGGCGAATCGCTGTTATATATCAGAGCATTATCCGTCGTCATATAATTACATATCTCGAGCTTGGCGTCGGCTATGGCTTCTCTTGATCCGAGCTTCTCAAGATGGCTGTCTCCTATGAGCGTTATCACAGCCGTATCGGGCTTCAGCCAAGAGCAGTATCCGTCTATCTCTCCGCTTCTGTCCATACCCATCTCGAACACTATTATTTCAGTATCCGGGTCGGCAAGAAATGCCGTCATGCAAAGCCCGAGCTGCGTATTATAATTTTTAGGCGAAGAAACCACCTTATATTTTGAAGCGAGCACCGCGGCGCTGAGAGACTTTGTTGTAGTCTTCCCGACGCTTCCGGTGACGCCTATCTTCTTTGCTCCTATGAGCCTCAGATACCACTGAGCCATTCTCGTAAAGGCCTTTACGGTATCGGGAACAAGTATCACGCTGAGTCCGTCGTGAAGCTTCATAAGCTCTGCGGCCTTTTCGGCGTCCGACATAAGAAAAGCTCTACAGCCGTTTTCATAGGCGGAGCCTGCGAAGCTGTGGCCGTCTTTGTTTTCTCCTATCACGCAGACAAAAAGGCTGCCCTGCGCCGCTTCTCGTGAATCTATAACTATATTTGTTACGGAAGCTCTCGCGTCACCGAAGAGTCTCGCTCTCGCGGCCCTCGCAAGATCTATGATTTTTAAGTTTGTCATTCGTCCTCTGTCGCCTCCGGCTTGATCGAAACATCGTAGTACAAGGTCACATAAGAGCCCGACACTACCGAAGTTCCCGCTTTTGGATATTGGTCTTTAACAACGATCTC
>JBHCAF010000004.1:0-3462 GCA_041798185.1 Bacillota bacterium | reverse complement strand
TGGCTCGATCGGGGGAAACAGGTCATGATAGGTACGCAGGTCGAATCTATCTGCAATTTATATCAGGAGTTTTTAAAAACCGGCATACTGCCAGTTTAATAGTTGTGTTTTATTCAGGAGGATAAAAATGAAAAACAAAGTAATGGTAACAGGAAATCTGGGGTATATCGGAAATGTAATGGTGCCGTTTTTAACAGCAAAGGGCTATGATGTAGTCGGATATGATGCCGGATATTACAAGGATTGCTACTTAAAAGAGTCTCAGCAGCAGCTGGTAAAGCAGATATCAAAGGATATTCGTGACTGCACTCCCGAGGATTTTGACGGAGTTGATTTTGTTATACATCTTGCGGGCCTGTCAAATGATCCTCTCGGTGATTTCGATGAGTCTTTGACATATGACATAAACTATCAGGCCACAATGAAGCTTGCGAATTGCGCCAAGACTGCCGGAGTCAAGCGTTTTGTTTATGCGTCTTCGCAGAGTGTATACGGCATATCGGATGTGTCCAAGCCCGCAACAGAGGAAAGCGAGAAAAATCCGATAACAGCTTATGCAAAAACAAAATGGCGTTGTGAATGTGAACTGAAAGAACTTTGTGATGACAGCTTCATTGTCACATATATGCGTCCCGCGACAGCGTACGGTGCGAGCCCGAATCTTAGATGTGATATCGTCTTCAATGTTTTTGTGGCATACGCATATACCAGCAAAATGATAGAAATCAAGAGTGACGGAACCCCATGGAGACCGATGTCTCATGTGCTTGACATAAGCGCGGCGTTTGCGGCGGCTTTGGAAGCTCCCGCCGAACTGGTGAAGAATCAGGTCTTTAATGTCGGTACTCCGGATAACAACTATACTGTAAAGGAGCTTGCTCTGGCTGCGCAGTCATCTGTTCCGGGATGCGAGCTTACATTCACAGGCGAGCACACCGACCCGAGAAGCTATAGGGTTTCCGCGGAAAAGATATTGACTGTTCTTAAAGATTTTTACAAGCCGGAATGGAATATTCAAAAGGGCGGCGTTCAGTTGATGGATTTTTATAAGAGCATAAATTTTGACAGGGATACTCAGGACGGATATAAGTGCAATAGATTGAAGTGCCTTAAGAAGCGCATCGCCGACGGGACTATGGACGGCAATCTGCGTGTTATTGACAAGTAGTATTTGGTGAACACTATGACGGTATCAGAGTATATTTTCGATTTTCTGCAAAAAAAAGGTACGGAGGCCGTGTTTATGGTCTCCGGAAGCTCGGCAATGTGGCTGACAGACGCGTTATGCCGAAATAAAAAGCTCCGGGCTGTTTGCAATCATCATGAGCAGGCTGCGGTTATGGCAGCAGATATAAACGCGCGAATCACGGGAGGTATCGGAGCAGCGCTTGTAACGGTCGGCCCGGGTGCGACAAATGCTGTCACAGGTGTGGCTCAGGCCTATACGGATTCGAGCTCTCTTATAGTTGTCTCAGGGCAGGTTAATTCCCGCCTTTTGAAATACGAGCATGACAGCGGTATTCGCCAGCACGGGACTCAAAGTCTTGATCTTGAACCGATAGTATCGCCCATTACAAAGTATTTTGCGGCTGTAATGGATCCGGCGGATATCCGCTACCACATGGAGCGGGCGTATTACGAAGCTATGTCGGGGCGTAAGGGCCCTGTTTGGATAGATGTGCCCATCGATATCCAAAACAGGCAAATACCCTCTGAAATGAGAGGCTTCACACCGGAAGCTGAAGAATCGGATGTTCTTGATGCAGAGCAGATAGCGTCGCTTTTAAGAAGCTCTAAGCATCCCTTGATATTGGCCGGAGGAGGAGCCTCGCGTGCTGATATTCATAAAATCAGCCACAGCTTGCATATTCCGGTTGTCACATCAAGAATGGGCATAGATTGTATTGCTTCCGACGATATGTACTATGTCGGCAGAATAGGCTCAAACGGGCAGCGCGCTGCTCATTTCGCGATACAGCAAGCTGATTTGCTGCTGATCCTGGGCTGCAGGCTTTCGGTATCGACCATAGGATACTATCCCGATCGTTTTGCCGAAAATGCAATTAAACTGCAAATAGATATTGACAGAAAAGAGCTTGATAAGCACGATGTGCCGGTCGATTACAAATATCGCTGCTCTGTGCAGAATCTTGTCGGGATCATAGATATGCTTCCGTGCACAGAAACACAGGAATGGCTCAGGCACTGTACGCGGATGCGTGAAAGGTGCCAGGTGGTTTTGGACGAATACTCTGACGCTGATCCGATGAACTCATATTTCTTCACAAAGCTTTTATCGGATAAGGCTCCTGAAGACGCAATCATAACAGTTGATACCGGCAGCGTGTGCAATGTTGTGTCGCAGACATGGGAGATAAAAGGCAGGCAGCGCTTTCTTATCTCCGGAGGATTGTCGTGCATGGGCTTTTGGGCAGGTTCGATAGGAGGTCTTGACAAGCCTGTTATAGCTCTGTCAGGCGACGGCAGCGTTTCTATGAATATTCAGGAATTTGCTACTATCAAATACAACAATCTCCCGATCAAGCTGTTTGTTTATCAGAATAACGGATATATGCTTATAAGGCACAATCAGCACAACTATATGGAGGACAGATTCCTTGGTGTAGGTCCCGACAGCGGTCTTCAGACTCCTGATTTTTGCAAGGTGGCGGAGGCTTACGGATTAGCTGCCGTTCGGATCACCCGAGATGATGATATTGAAGCTAAAATAGAGCAGGTAATGAATATGGACGGCCCGGTCGTATGCGAGGTCATACTCGAACAGTTTGGGCCGCTTGCGCCGCGCATAGCCTCACGAGTAATGCCGGACGGAAGCTTGAAGGCGGCGGAATTTGACGATCTGGCGCCATTCCTCAATGCCGATGAAATCAAGGAGATTATGGATCTATGAAGAGCGCAAATATATTGAACAAAGAGTTCTATAAGGGTAAACGCGTATTTGTCACAGGGCATACAGGATATAAAGGCGCATGGCTCACGGCAATATTGAATGAATTGGGAGCACAGGCCACCGGATATGCTCTTGCCGCTCCCGGTGAAAGTATGTTCTGCAAGATGTCAGGAGAAAGCCGGATCAAAAGCATTGAAGGTGATGTGCGTGATTATGAGCTTCTCAGGAGATCCCTTTTGGAGGCAAGGCCGGAAATAGTCATTCATTTAGCGGCGCAGGCGATCGTTAACGACTGCTTTAACGACCCCCGTTATGCTTATGAGACTAATGTGATGGGAACCGTTAATCTTTTTGAGGCCATCAGAGAGTGCGCCGATGTAAAGAGCGTTGTGGTCATCACTACAGATAAGGTATATGAGAATAAGGGCGATGGGGCGGTTTATGTTGAGACAGATCCTCTTGGCGGAATAGACCCCTATTCAAGCAGTAAAACCTGCATGGAATTTATAACAGACACATACAGGAGATCTTATTTGCAGACAGACGGCAGA
>JBHCAF010000003.1:0-22180 GCA_041798185.1 Bacillota bacterium | reverse complement strand
TAAGAGCGTGAAGCCTTCCGAGATCCTTTATCTCTACACTTTTAAAGGGCGCATCGGGTGGAATAAAGCCGAGATTTGAAATCAGAGAATTCGAGCTTTTGTCTATATGAGCGGGAAACATAACCCCGTCCCTCTCGCGCACCAAAGCCCAAAGCTCGTCAAAGGAAATATCGGTGGCATTTATCAGAAGATACGGCTCTCTTCCGGTCTCGCGATCATCGCTGTCCATGAGTATCTGAGGGCCGAAAATTCTTTCATTGTTTTCTATTTTCTGAAGATGCTTATAAACATATGAATCAAAGTCCAAAGCGGCGTCAAGCGTTCTGAAAAGGCATACGGCGTGAACCTCTTCTATGGTCGTAAGCTCCATGCCCGCTATTCCTATAAGTCCCAGGGTCCTGCAATGCTCCTGAAAAGGCGGGCAGTTGCGCGCCGTATTATGATCCGTCAGCGCGAGCACCTCAAGCCCCTTTGCCGAGCCCATGGCGGCTATATTGGCAGGCGTCATGTGAATGTCTCCGCAGGGCGAGAGACAGCTGTGTATATGAAGATCGTAGCTAAGCTGAAGCATTTATCATCTCATATATTCTCAGCGCGGTTTCAAAAACAGGCTCATCAGACGAGAACACGCTTATCCCCTGCTCGCGCGCCTTTGATATAGCCGCATCGTCAAGGCTTACACCTCCTGCAAGCACTATGCAGGAGACGTCGGTTAAAGACGCGACGGCAAGCGTGTTCATATTTGCCATCACGGTTACCCATGCACTGTTCTCCTTTGCCTTTCCCATGGCTACGCTTAAAAGATCGCAGCAAAAAACGCTGTCCGCGCTGCGCTCGCCGTCAGCCATATTTACCGGACTGAATACCTCTGCAAGTTCTCTGAGCTTCATTTGCTAACCCCTATTCCTTGTTATATCCCGCGCCGCCTTCACCTGCCATCTTGGCAAGGTCGTCAGCTATCTTGTCTATGTATCTGTCTATATGCGAATAATTGCCGCGCGGACTGTCGGCGCCGCTTTTCTGAGCCTCGCGCGAGGCGCTTTGCAGCTCCGAGGCTATTTCGGCGATATGGTTTCTCATAAGGTATATGCACTGATCCTCGCTTGCCTCGCCCTTTACTATATCAAGAGCCAGAGCCTTGCAGGTCGGCGCGCCGCAGGAGCCGCAATCAAGACCCGGGAACTTCTTTTCAAGCCTTTCAGCCTGATTAAGTCTGACAAAGCCCTCTTTAAGGCTGTCGCCGAGACTGAATACCGGCTCATATTCTATTTCTTCATCAAAGCTCAGTGAAATATCGTCGGCGGAAACCCTGTCATAGGCCTTGCCGGCTGCTCCGCTTTCGGACTTTACCGCGATATCGTGTCTTAAACGATGAAGCCTTGCCACGCTCAAATACGGATTTTCTACAGTCAGAACCCCGCCCACGCAGCCGCCCGCACAGGCGTCGAGCTCTATGAATTCGAGATTGTCTATCTTCTGATCCTCAAGATCCTCAAGAACCTTAATAACATTTTCCACTCCGTCAGCCGCAAGATAGCTCCCCGCCAAAGCTCCCTCAGCCTCGCCTCCGGAAAAGCCCCAGCTTATACCGACGCTCCCCGATTCCTCTATGGCGGGATAATCCTGCTCCGCGACCACCTTCATGGAGGAGAGAAGCTTGGGATATACTTCCTTTATCGCAACTACCAGATCGACCTCGGATTTTTTTATGCCGAGCGGCGACTTGACATAGGTGTTTTTAGAGGGACAGGGAGATATGAATACAGTTCCTATATCCTCTCTTTTGAGTCCCGTCCGCTTCATCGCTCTTTTGACCGCAAGCTCCGCCGCGATCTCTATCGGAGCCTTTATCGGCAGCAGGTGCTTGATAAGCCCCGGAAAACGAACCCTGATCAAGCGCACTACGGTAGGACAGGCTGTTGATATCCACGGCATGCCGCTCCTGTGCTCCGCAAGAAATTTTCTTGTAACATCGGAAACTATTTCGGCGGCGGCGCTGACCTCGAATACGTCATCAAAGCCTATCCCAAGAAGAGCGTTCAGCACTATATTTTTGTCCTTGAGATTATTGAATTGGCTGTAGAGAGTCGGCGCGGGAAGCGCTATAACGTATTTAAAGCGATTTATTTCACGCAGGGTATCGACACAGGCTATCTTTGCGTGATTTTCGCATATCCTTATGCACTCTCCGCAGTCTATGCAGAATTTATTGTTTATGACGGCTTTGCCGTTTTTAACTCTGATCGCTTCGGTCGGACATCGCTTTATACAATTGACGCAGCCCTTGCACTTGCTTTCGTCAAGTCTTACCGAATGATAAAATTTATCCATTATCTTACATCTTCACGACCATGGTTATCGTGGTGCCCTTTCCTATCTCCGTTTCCACCTTCATGGAATCCGTGTTTTTCTTCATATTCGGAAGCCCCATGCCTGCGCCGAAGCCTAAATTTCTGACGGCGTCCGTAGCGGTGCTCCAGCCGTCCTGCATGGCCTTATCTATATCGGGTATGCCCGGGCCGACGTCCTTCAGCACCATTCTCACATCTTCAGGGGTTATATAAACGAAAATCTCTCCTCCCTTTGCATGTATCACCATGTTGATCTCGCCTTCATACATGGCAACGGCGACCTTTCTGATGACATCGGGAGAGCTTCCGAGCTGCTTGAGCTTTTTCTTAACATCGCCCGAAGCCTCCCCCGCCCTTGTGAAATCGTCGGGGTCAACCGCGTATTTTAAAGTTATTAAATCATTTGGCATATTTTTCTTAAGCCTCGTCAATAGCCGCCGCTTGAAAGCCCTGCCTGATACAAAAGCCCGCAGGAAGAAAACATACGGTGCCCGGTGCTCATGAGTATGATCTTCCTTTCTCTTGCCATTTCGATCATTTCCTCGGACGGTCGTTTGCCTCTGACAAATATAAGGCATTTGACATCGACCATCTCTGCTGTCCTGATGGCCTGCTCGTTGCAAAGCCCCGTTAAAAGCACTGTATGGTCCTTCGAGAAAGCAAGCACCTCGCTCATCATATCAGAGCCGCACACGGAATAGACCTCCGTATCAAGCAGCTCTTCGCCGATAATCACCTGCGCGTCAAGTATATCTCTGACATCTTTGGCATTCATAGTTCTTCCTCTTTTGTAAAAAAATATTATACGGACGGAAACTGTCGGTTCAATGATAACATTTAAGCCTTATGAAGCACAAGAGACCGCGAAAGCTGCGGCCTCTTAAGCTCACATATTATTTTCAGAAGCCGTAATCGTTTATCTTTCTCGCCTTATAGCTCGTGTGGAGCAGATGGTGAGCCTTATCTGAACCGGGCTCGCCGAAATACTCCTCGTAGATCTTCTTGATCGACGGGTTCTCGTGCGATTTGCGCAGAGCTCTCTCCTCATCGTTAGCGTAAAGCGCCTTGGCTCTCAGCTCGGGTATATTGACCGAGTTGCGTATATGTCCCGGCTGCTGAGGCTGTCCGCCTCCGTTGACGCAGCCGCCCGGGCAGCCCATGATCTCTACAAAATGATACTCGGCTTCGCCGCTCTTTATCCTATCGAGAAGCGCGCGCGCATTCGCCGTGCCCGAAGCCACGGCAACCTTAACGCTGGTTCCTGCTATATTAAGGGCAGCTTCCTTTATGCCCTCTGTCCCGCGCAGAGCCGTAAAGTTTATATCCTCAAGCTCGCGCCCTTCAAGTATCTCCGACACGGTACGAAGAGCGGCCTCCATAACGCCGCCTGTCGCGCCGAATATCACGCCGGCGCCTGTCGCGTCACCGAGAGGATCGTCGAAGCCTTCATCGGAAAGCGCGAGGAAGTTTATGCGGGCTTTTTTGATCATACGGGCAAGCTCGCGCGTCGTGATCGATATATCGACATCGGGAACTCCCGCGCCGTCCTGATGCTCTCTGGCGAGCTCAGCTTTCTTGGCCGTACATGGCATAACGGATACGCATACTATCTTTTCCTTGTCTATACGCATTTTCTCCGCGAAATAGCTCTTTGTAACGGCGCCGAACATCTGCTGCGGACTCTTGCAGCTTGAAAGGTTTCCTATGAACTCCGGGAAATAGTATTCACAGAATCTTACCCAGCCCGGCGAGCATGAGGTGATAAGCGGCAGTCTTCCGCCTTTTTTGAGTCTGTTTATGAATTCGGTACCCTCCTCCATGATGGTGAGATCGGCGGAGAAATTGGTATCGAAGACCTTGTCGAAGCCGAGTCTTCTGAGAGCGGCAACCATTTTGCCCTCTACATCAGTTCCTATGGGAAGCCCGAATTCCTCGCCGAGCGCGGCTCTGACAGCAGGCGCCGTCTGAACGACCACATATTTATCGGGGTCATTTATCGCGGCGAATACCTCGTCGGTCTGATCCTTTTCATAAAGGGCTCCTGTCGGACAGACGCTTATGCACTGACCGCAGTTTATGCAAGAGGTCTCTCCCAGCCCCATATCAAAGGCCGAGCCTATAAAGGTCTTGAAGCCTCTCTCGTTGGCGCCTATTACATTTACGCTCTGATTGCTCTCGCAGACCGCAACGCAGCGGCGGCAGAGTATGCACTTCGTATTGTCGCGCAGCATATGAGGAGCAGAGCTGTCTATCTCGTACTCGTTTTTAACGCCGTCATATTTCTTCTCGTCGTCAACGCCGAGCTCCTGACAAAGCTGCTGAAGCTCGCAGCATCCGGAACGCACGCAGGACAGGCACTCTCTTCTGTGATTCGAAAGTATCAGCTGAAGCGTCTGCTTGCGATATTCAAGTATGCGGGGCGATTTTGTCGAAACCTCCATACCGTTTTCCGCCGGGTAAACGCAGGAAGCGACTATTCTGCCGTCCTTAAGCTCTACCACGCAGATACGGCAGGCGCCTATCTCGTTGATCTCTTTGAGAAAGCACAGGGTCGGGATCTCGACTCCGGCAAGCTTTGCAGCTTCAAGTATGGTCGAGCCCTTGGCGCATTCGACTTCTATGCCGTCTATTTTAAGCTTGATAGTCTCCATATATATTCCCTCCCTTATTTTTTATAGATAGCGTCGAACTTGCAAGTAGCCTGGCAGGCGCCGCACTTGACGCACTCGTCGCCTATCACAAGATACGGAAGCTTTCTGCCCTCTTTGATATCTCCGGCGGCGTTGACCTTGATAGCGTCAGCCGGGCAGCCCTGGGCGCAGGCTCTGCAGCCTATGCACTTGCCGGGGTCTATATTGTAGGTCATCAGAGCCTTGCATACACCTGCGGGACATTTTTTATCCACGATGTGGGTGATGTATTCGTCTCTGAAGAATTTAAGAGTCGAGAGCACCGGGTTGGGCGCGGTCTGTCCGAGAGCGCAGAGCGAATTGCTCTTTACATAAAGACAGAGCTCTTCAAGCTTTTCGAGGTCTTCAAGGCTCGCCTTTCCTTCGGTTATTCTTGTGAGTATTTCGAGCATTCTGCGCGTACCTATACGGCAGGCCGTACATTTTCCGCAGGACTCGTCTACCGTGAATTCAAGGAAGAACTTGGCGATATCGACCATGCAGTTGTCCTCGTCCATTACTATCATGCCGCCCGAGCCTACTATGCAGCCTATGGAAGCAAGATTTTCATAATCTACGGGGATATCTATATATTCAGCCGGTATACAGCCGCCCGAGGGGCCTCCTGTCTGAACAGCCTTGAATTTTTTGCCGTTCGGACATCCGCCGCCTATATCTTCTATTATGGTGCGAAGCGGAGTTCCCATCGGTATTTCTATAAGACCTGTATTCTTGATCTTGCCTCCGAGAGCGAATACCTTGGTACCTTTTGATTTCTCGGTACCCATGCTCGCGAACCATTCGGCGCCCCTTACTATGATCTGGGGTATATTCGCGTAGGTCTCAACATTGTTGAGTATTGACGGCTTTCCGAAAAGACCCTTGACCGCAGGGAAAGGCGGACGAGGTCTCGGCTCGCCTCTCTTGCCCTCTATCGAGGTCATAAGAGCGGTCTCCTCACCGCATACGAAAGCGCCGGCGCCGAGGCGCAAGTCTATATCAAAGCTGAAATCGGTCCCGAATATATTCTTGCCCAAAAGGCCGTAATCTCTTGCCTGCTTTATGGCTATCTTGAGTCTTTCGACCGCTATGGGATACTCTGTGCGGACATAGATATAGCCCTGATCGGAGCCTATCGCGTAGCCTGCTATCGCCATGGCCTCAAGCACGGCATGGGGATCTCCCTCAAGCACCGAACGGTCCATGAACGCGCCGGGGTCACCCTCGTCGGCATTGCAACAGACATATTTTTTATCGGATACATTGGGAGCGCAAAGCTTCCATTTGAGACCCGTCGGGAAACCCGCGCCGCCTCTTCCGCGAAGTCCCGAATCAAGAACGGTCTGAATTACTTCGTCGGGCTTCATTTCAGTGAGGACTTTCGCTAAAGCCTCATAGCCGCCGGTCCCTATGTATTCATCTATATCCTCGGGGTTTATTACTCCGCAGTTTCTGAGCGCTATACGCACCTGCTTATTATAAAAGACAGTATCTGAGAGCGATTTTATTATACCCTCGGTCTTGGCCTCTTCGTATACAAGGCGTTCAACAACTCTGCCCTTGAGCAAATGCTCTTTTACGATCTCGGAAACATCCTCCGGTGTAATGCGGGCATAGAATATGGCGTCTGGATAGATAACTACAACAGGCCCCATTTCGCAAAGCCCGTGACATCCGGTCTCTATTACCGATACTTCCTTTTCAAGCCCCTCGGCCTTTATGGCCTTTTCAAAGGCGTCCTTTACCTTGAGCGCTCCGGAGGAAGTACATCCTGTGCCGCCGCATACAAGTACATGTGAACGATACATCGAATCCCCTCCTTATTTAAGCTCGGAAGCCGCCATAGAATATTTTTCTATTATATGGCCCCCCACTAAATGACGCTCTATGACCTCAAGAGCCTTGTCCGCGTCCATTTTGATATAAGTTACTTTTTCTTTACCGGGCTCGTAAACTTCAACTATAGGCTCATACTGGCAAAGACCTATGCAGCCGGTCTGGGTCACTGAGATTTTGTCGGTGAGACCTCTTTTCTGGATCTCATCAGAGAGCGCATTAAGAACCGGACGAGCTCCTGCCGCTATACCGCAGGTAGCCATGCCCACAACGACACGAGTGTGATCACTGTGTTCCGCGCGCATATTTATCTGGTTATACATCCTCTCTCTGATCGCCTGTAATTCGGCTAAACTTTTCATGCGCTTTAATCTCCTTTAAATTAACATTCCCTTATCTGTTTCCTGTTTGTTTTCTTCGAGATATTCCTGTATGTAGCAAAGCACCTCGGGGCTGTTTATGGGAACGCCCGCCAATACTTTTTTGAATTCTCTTGTATCGAGAACGAAGCCGTTTCCGTCATATTTGTAGCTGTACAGGAAGTCTATATCGGGATGACAGATTATAAGATCTTTTATGGTGGCGCTTATATCGCCGAGCGGCATTCTGTCTATGTGACTTAGACCGAAAACGGCCTTATCGCTGGTGCCGCGGCCGGGCTCCGATTCTATTACGAAGCTTCCCCCAGTCGACTCGGCGGCCTGCTTAAGGAACGGTACACCCAGACCCACCTTTCTCGTGCTTCTGGTCGTAAAAAACGGATCCTCCACCCCGGAAAGCTGCTCCGGAGTCATTCCGCAGCCGTCGTCTCTTATAAGCAATGTAAGCGTATCTTTTTTCGTATCGGCTTCGAGATATATCTCGATAAGGCTTGCGCCCGCGCTGGCAGAGTTTTCCGCCACATCGAGTATATTTAAGGAAATCTCGGTGAGCATGGCTTAATAAAGCGCGAGTATGCCCGGTATCTGATCTACCGTAAGCCGCCCGTAGACCTCTCCGTTTATCATCATTACCGGAGCAAGCCCGCAGGCGCCGAGACATCTGCACGAATCAAGCGAAAATTTCCCGTCAGGCGTACACTGACCGGATTTTATTCCAAGTATCTCTTCGATCTTCTCAAGGATAAGCGCGGCGCCCTTAACATAGCACGCCGTGCCAAGACAGACGGATATCTGATATTGCCCCTTGGGCTCAAGCGTGAACTGCGCGTAGAATGTGGCGATCCCGTATATTCTTTCAAGCGGGACGCCCGTTTCATCTGAGATCATGGTCTGGACCTCTATGGGCAGGTAGCCGTAGATCTCCTGAGCCTTCTGGATTATGGGCATCAATGAGCCCGGTTCGTCCTTCATCTGGACAATCGCGGCCTTGAGCTCAGCCTCCTGCTCGGGTGTTCCTTTAAACGGAACGGACGGTTTTTGGCAAGCCATAAATATTCCTCCTAAAGTGTTTAATGCGTACACAATATATGATAAATTATTGCCTCATAATAATATAGCATTTAATTGATAAATTTTAAACATACTACCCGAAAAAGCATAAAAAAAGCTTAAGAGGCTGTTTCAGCATAATTTCAGCGAAAAGCCCCTTAAACTTTATTTTCTATTCGGAATACGGCGCAAGCCCTCTGACATCCCACACTGATTCCGAAAATACTATACCGTTGCCGGGGATATCAAGTCTGAGCTCTCGGAACAGCTCGTTCACGACCTTTTCCGTAAGCTCGCACGGCATTATCATTATAACAAGCTCCTTTTCCGGCTCGATATCGATACCGAAGAGCTTTGCTGCCTGATCGGAGCCGGTTCCGCGCCCATGAAGCACGGTGCCGCCCTTTACGCCCGATCTGCGTGCGATATCCATAACATCCTCCGCCATGCCGCGATTTACTATCACCGTAAGTTTTTTGAACATACTTTCTTCCTCCGCTGCCAGCTGCCCGCTGCAAACCTTGTCTTTTTCCTCTGCGCCAGGTTCAGGCGCTGCGCCCTGTCCAAGCTCTGCGCCACGCATAGGCTCTTTGTCATGATCAAGCTCTGCGCCCGGTTCAAGCTCGCAACTTGTCTCAAGCTCGATCGAGCTTATATACGCGATCCCGCGGTCGGCCTCATTTAGCATAAGCCTCTCGGACACATGATCCAATATCTCTGCGGCTCTTTCTTTTTCAACAAGAATATCCGTTATTATCCTTTTGCCGCTCTTTACTCCGAGGATATTCAAAATATGACTGCTGACAGTTCCTTTTCCGATCAGCGATATCCCGTCGCGCAGATGCTCTTCCTTGGCGATGCTCATAAATTTTTCTGTCCGGTCTTCACTCAAGATGAGAGTCATCAGCTGAAAGCCGCGGCCCGCGGCCGGCGCTGAATAATTATTCATGATTTCCTCCTTTTGGCATTTTTTCATAGCGGCTTTTCTCATCGGTCTGTTTCCCTTCCGCCTGCCTCTTTCATAGCGGCTTTTGCCGCCGCTCTGTTTCCCTTCTACTTGCCTCTTTCATAGCGGCTTTTGCCGCCGGTCTGTTTCCCTTCCGCTTGCCTCTTTCATGGCGGATTTTCTCGTTTGCGGCGGCTTTTGCCGCTTTTCTCAATTTGATCTGGTAAAGAGCTCCGAGTATCTGTATCGCGATTATAGGAACCATAGCGACTATCGCTATCATGCCGAAGCCGTCCGAAATAAGATCCGCGCTCGGCGTCTGCGCGGCGATGCCCTGTATAAAAGCAAGTGAAAATGTGGCAGTCATAGGCCCCGAGGCTACTCCGCCGGCGTCAAAGGCCATTCCGACAAACAGATCGGGCACAAGATATGACAGAAGCACGGCAAGACCGAAGCCCGGAAGCAGATACATCCACAGTTGTATTCCCGGAACGAGCACCCTGAGTGAAGACATAAAAACAGCCATTCCCACCGCCGCCGATAAAAATATCAACACAAGCCTTCGTTTAACCGTGCCTCCAGTGATATCCTCAACCTGATCAGTAAGAACATGAACTGCGGGCTCCGCAAGAACGGTGCTTATCCCAAGCAGCAGGGCCACGATGAAAATAGGCAGTATCGAGCCTTCCGAAGCAAGACGCATACCCAGCTGCGAGCCGACATCCATAAAGCCGCCGTTTACTCCGAGCAAAAATATGACAAGCCCTAAAAATGTCATAAATATGCCGCGCACTATATCTATGACGCGGCCCCTTCTGTGCCTGAAGAAAAATATCTGCAAGATAATATAAGTAATGATTATTGGAAGCAGCGTTAAAAACGATTCATACGCGATATGAAGCAATTTCGAGGCATATATGCCGAATATATCAGTATTCGCCTTTGTGGGCTCCGCAAGAGCTCCCGAAAGTCCGCCGCCGTCAAAGAAAAGCCCTGCGATCAGAACCCCTAATATAGCGCCCGTAGATGAGAGGCCTATCACGCCGAAGCTGTCGGCCTCGCTCAGACTGCTGTCCTTTTTCATAGCCGATATGCCGGAGGCCAGCGACAGCATAAAAGGAACGGTTATAGCGCCCGTTGTCGCTCCCGACGCGTCGAACGCTATGGCAAGAAAATCGCGGTCTGAAAATAACGAAAGAATAAATATCAACACATAAGCGCCTGTAAAAACATATCTCAGGCGAACGCTTTTAAGAATACGCAGCATTGCCAGAGTCATCATTACCCCGATGCCGACAGAAACCGAGCCTACCATCAGAATATTGTTGAACTGCCCCGAGGTAACGGAAGAGACCTGCTTCGCGAGTATATGAAGATCGGGCTCCGCATATGAAATAAAAAACCCCAGGACAAGGCTCACCGTCACGACGACCGCATAGCTGTTTGAATTGGTGACGGCATTTCCCGCGCCGTGACCGATAGGCTCAAGCCCCTGATCTATACCGAAAAGAAATATAGTAAGCCCTGCCACTATCAAGACCGCGCCGACAAGAAAAGCATACAGCAGCTCGGTCTCAAGCGGCGCTATCGTAAAATTCAGTATCAGCACGATAATAGTGATCGGCAGTACCGACATCAATACTTCTTTTAATTTTCGAGTCAGTTCATTCAACGATCTTCGCCCTCAAAGCTTGTAAAGTACATATACAAAAAAAAGACTCCGGCAAGGCTGAGCGCAAGCCCGAGACCGGTATAAAACACCGCGATAAATTCCAAAGGAAGAAGCCCCGATGAACGCAGCCAAATGCCGCCGCTCATCATAAATGCCATGATCAGATAAGACTTCAGATCAAAAAACTTCCAAAACGCCTGCGTCGCTTCCTGATATGAGCCGATGCGCCGAGCATGCTTCATACTCATTTTATAAAACATTGCGCCGAACAGCCCAAATACCGCTATTGACAAGACTATATCCAAGGCGCTGATCTTATCAAGCAACAAAGCGGCCAACACTCCAAGCCTCGCGACATTTATACCGGCCGTCAGCCAAACGCCCCCTGCTATTGCCAGAAGCGCCTCCGTTTTTACATGAAATAAGGGACGAGCTTTCATTTTATACGATCTCCTTGTTAGAGGTATTCTCAAGTGTTTCTATATTCACGAGCTTCCGTTAGAGCAGCGGAGCTTTCCGCGAGGTCTGCGTTTCCGATCAGACCCCGCGCAGGCTGTCAAGCCAGATGTCGGCATCAGCCCTTTTCGATCTGTTGGTATAAAAATAATCCGTTATCTCGGAGCCCGGAAGAAGACGCTTTAAGGTCTTCAAAGAGCTTGCCTTTCCGTTGGCGCCGGCGGTCGCGAAGGGGATGATTCGTTTCCCGCCGAGCTTGCAGCCTCTTATATAATCCTGTAAAAAGTGCGGCACCGTTCCGTACCACACCGGAAAACCGATAAAAATAACATCATAATCCGAAAAATCGGAAACGGCAGTTTTGAGCTTCGCCCTTTTTCCCGTCAGAGATTCTCTCGCAACACGAAGTATCGCTGAAAAATAACTGCCGTAGGCGTTCTCGGGCTCTATGAAATACATATCCGCACCGGTCTTTTCCTGAATTTTCGCGGCGATCTTCGCCGTAACTCCCGATTTTGAATAATAAATGACAGCACTCTTCATTCCCAGTTCTCCTTTTATGCTTCCTTGCAATATATCTCCCTGAATACCCTTCGGCAGCAAGCCGCTTGATACAGGCTCCGCCTGTCAGGTAAGCCTGAAGCTGTCCGCGACAAGCGCCATCACAGCCTCATCGCTTTGAAGCTCGCCGAGCATTACCGATATCCAGTGTCTATGATCCATATGATAGGCCGGATATATACCGAGCTGCTCTTCACGCCCGCCTGTTTCGGCAGCGAGTCCTCTTTTCAAATTGATGATATCCACAGTCTCGCCGTCTCCGTTTTTTAATAAATCGCCGCGCCTTACATTCATTATCAGCGCAAACCACTTCCTTGTATCCTGATGCCGGAATACTCCGGTGCCCTTATACCGGCCCTGCCCCCATGGAAAATCGGGGCTGACAGCATATTCGTCCATTATCAGCGCCGCTATACGGTTGGCCTGTCCTGATACGAACAATAGCTCCTCGCAGCAGCGCGACGCTATCGCCGAAAGCCAGTCACTGTACGCGCCGCGAACTGAATTGACATACGCGCCGTTAAAGCTTTCAACGCGCAGCTGCACATATTCCTCACCGTTCATTTTATCGATGACTTTACCGGATACCGCCCCCTGCTCCGTAACGGAAAGGATCGCGGAAAAATCGCCCTCCATAAAATCAGCTTCATATATGTAAATATTATCGTTCTTCTTAAAGCCGATATCCAGCATAGCCTCGGGGACAAAGCGTTTTCTCTCAAACAGCTTTTCTTCAATGCTCATATTATTATACTCCACTATCACCTGAGCGTTCTAAGATATGCTTTCTGTTCCGAAGTTATGCGGCGGCTTTCCACGGATTTTTGTATAGCCTTTGCATGCGCAAAATCATTCAGCCGCCGAGCCTCGATATACGGCAGCACCGATACATATTGCTTCGCAAGAGCCGTGGCAAAATACCAGGCTATCATCATATTTACATAATATTTATCAGATCTTATACCCGCTACAAGCTCCGGATAAGATATATCAAAATCTTCGTCAAGAAAATGCTCCATCAGCATACCAATCGCAAAGCGAACAGTATATTCGTCAGCAGAGCTTAGCCATTCCTTTATATGAATCAGCAGCTCAGTCCGGTGCTTCTTGAATATCTTAGGAGAAAGCTGATCGCAGCTTGCCCAATTATCTATATAAGGAAGAAACAGACAGAGCTCCTCCATGCAGCGGCTGTAATCTTTCATTTCCGAAATAATAAACGCATGGAGTTGATTCTCATCAAAATAACGATGAGGAAGATCCCTCAGGAATTCCTCTATACCGTCAAGACCAACAAGCTGCTTCGCATACTTTCTCATCGCGGGAGTCCTGACACCTATCACGGTATCCGGCGCGACTGTCGGTATCAGTCCGCAATTAAAATTTCTGTATTGCACATCCTGAAGCCTGAACAATTCACTTCTTATTTCATCTGAAAGCACAGCCGCCCTCCGTTCGCCACACCGCCTTTCTGTCAGAAAAGCATCGTTTTCAAAATATCGTCCGCCTCTTTCAGTATATCCTCCTGATCGCAAAAAAGCGGGTCCAGATGAGTTAAAAAATGCCATTCCTCAGAGCCTGATTTTTTGCAAAGTATCGCTTCGCCGTCCTCGGAGCCGTGAAAGCCTCTTGCAACATCAAAGCCCTGTTCTTCCAAATGCTCTTTGAGCAGCCTGTAATTGCTTTCACGCTTGTCTATATATTCCCTTACATCCTCGTTGGCGATGATATAGGCGTCAACTCTTGTCGATCCGCTCACCATGCCGTGACCCTCGGAGGACAGATATGGAAGCTCCTTCCAGACTATATCGATCCGTCCCTCCTCGGGAAACATAAATCTTGATATGGGGATGATATTGTTTTTGAACTCCGCTTCCATATAATCAGGCAGCTTCTCAGGGGAAAGGTACTCGTATATAAAGCCGTCCTCTTCTTCTCTTTCATAGCCCGGTATAGCCGAAACAAAGGCTCTGCCGTCTTCAAGGCTGTCAAATACCGCTATCTCCGTGCTGCTTTCCTCTTGATATAATTCCAGAATATACATTTTGCCACTCTCTTCATAAAATTTTCAGTCAATGGTATGTTTACCGTAATATAGTTATATTCTTACTTCGCAAAACTGCTGTTTCATTTTAACTTTCATAATGCGATACATAAGCCTCAAACAAGGCACATTATATGATATCACAGACACGGCAGAGCTTATTATATCTTTTCGGAAGCGCCGCATTTTTTCGAAAAAGCCGACTGTTCAAGCTGAGCTTCTAAAGCTTTAAGTGTATCATCTTTACCATATTCATCCGGTCAGATACGGACATGCTCAGCCTTGTCATAAGATCAAGCCCTGTTTTATCTATATGGCTGTAATACTTTTCTTCGGCGAGCACGATCGCAGACCCTGACAGCTTCGAGGCCAGCTCCGCGGCGGAATCGACATAAAAGAACATTTTCGCGTCCTCGTGCCCGACCTTCTTCATCCATTTTTTACGCATCATACTCATACCCTTTTTATTTACCGCGTCAAAAACGAGCTCGATATTACCGTATGACATCAGCATTTTTAAGAGATCAAGCACCCTTTTTTCCTCAAAATAGTAGAAAAGCCCGCTTGCCGTTACAAGTATCGGAGCGCTGCCGAGCTCGTCTCGAAGCTGCGTCAGCCATTCATCCGAAAAGGCGTCTGCGGCTATATACCTTTCCCTGTCAGACTCAGGCAAAAGCGTTTTTCTGTACGCTATCACCTCCGGAAGATCAATGTCATACCATTTATTCTTTCCGTTGTCGTTTCTGAAAAAGGCCGTCTCAAGACCGCAGCCAAGCTGAACGACCGCGCCATCGGGTCTTCCTGCCGTAAAGCTCCTTATATAGCGATCCATATTTGCGCTTCTTGAGGCCGAAGCCAAATAAGTATACTGATTCTGAGTATCGTTTTTCACAAGCCCCGCAGGGAGCCTTTTCTTAAGAGCAAGCGCCGCTTCGTCATAGAGTATATTCGGAAAATTCTCGCTCGCGTAGATCCGGCCGAGCATCGGCACGAACAAAGTGCTTTCAACAGTTCCCAATTCAGCCATTTTTATTCCATCCTTTATAATTCATTTCTTTCGATCGATATCGCATTTTTGATCGGCGTCACATTTCTGATGAGCATTACATTTTTGACTGGCGTCGCATTTCTGATGAGCATTACATTTTTGATCGGCGTCGCATTTCCGATGAGCATTACATTTTTGATCGGCGCCGCATTTCTGATGAGCATTACATTTTTGATCGGCGTCGCATTTTCGGTGCGCTCGGAAATCTTTGGCGCCGGTTTTTATAAAATTGATCAAAGCTTCAATTTTTTGCGATTGAACATATAGGAAAGCTTGACGATTATATCGCAGCTGTCATATCTATCAGTCTCCTGATCTCGGCGCTCATCAATTCAGGCTTTAGCGCCGCAAGCCCGCCATGTCCTATATCATTAAAGACTTTGAAACTCGCCCGCGGAAAATTTTTCTTTATATAGTCGATATCCCATCTTCTGTCCTTTCCCTCTGAGTCCGCATACCAGTATTCTATATTCGGGCAATCCGTTCGAATAGGATCAGGCATTTTATAATTGTTGCAGGATTCAAAAGTACGCCATATAGTTTTCGCGCTCATAAATTTCAGAACTTTGGCAATATAGCTCAAATCGTCCGCTGAATACTCATCTGTAGAAAACGCTTTCTCCAAAAGCTTTATTCCGCCGAGCTTTCCGGCATATATCATTAAAAAATCTCTCACAGCAATAAATCGCGTAAATATCCACGGCAGCTGATACGGAGTAATACCGCCATCCATAACAGCGCTGCCTGTCTTGATACGGTCGTCGGCAAGGAAACGGGCAACGATCGCGCCGCCCATAGAGCAACCGTAAATACAGGAAACAGTCTCATATCTATGCTCAAGCAGCCAGTCCGCGAGCTCCGCCGCTATTTCCTCGACCCCGGTAAAATCTCCGGGCTGCTCCTCATCATATCCCGGAAGCGCCGGAACGATAAGATGAAAATCAGCCTGCATGATATTTACAATATGTTCAAAATAATCCCACATCACTGCCGATGGATGAAGCAATACAATTCTCTCTTTATTCCCCTGTCCGAATTCATGGACCGTCATATTCCCGTCTCTTTTTCTTCCTTTGTATGACTAACAATATCTGCGGTATCACAGCGTAAACGAAAGCGCCGCACACAAAATTTTCATATTTCTTCAAGACGATTATCTTCCATAATTTGTTATTATGAAAAAGGCATATTACGCACTATTTCCGCAGGTTAGATAATGCTAATATTATATTCCCCCGAGTATTAAGTTTCAATAAACATCCCAGGATTCGCAATGCACATCTGACCACTGCCGTTTATAAAAAATCACCCCGCCAATATACTTGCGAGGTGATATTACTGAGATCACAATCGTTATATGCGAATAATTTTTATTCACGCATATTCATTGATCAAACAAATATTTGACCGCCAACAGGATTTCAGTCCGGCAAACCTAAATCTAAAGCTTATTCAACTCTGTACCGTAATGCTCGGAAGATTCCATCTCGGTTTTAATAATTAATTGATCTCCATTCTATATAGCTTTCGGGAATATATGAATTATATTACATATACAAAGCTCCTCGGCCGTGATCGGACTATTTGATAATTATTACACAGATCCCGATCAGTGTTAAAATAACACCTGCTGCAAGCTCGATAATACCGACCTTTTTCGCATACGATTCTGTTTTTCTTCCGGCTTTTTGATCCGCCTCAAAACCGTTTATCAGCTCATACTGTTTCTTAAAATAAATCAAATACCCGAAGGATATAAAAGCAACTCCAACTGTTATAAGCACTATTTTCAATATGATCATCGATCATGTTCCTCAAACCAGAATTTCTTAAAAAGCTTTTAACTTATTCAGCCCCAAAGGCCCCTATAAAAACATCTTTGTTTTTGTATACGGAATCACCGTTACAGTCAAGAATCTCGATAAACTTAATCTGAACTCCGCTGCTCTCTTCTGTTTCCGATCCGAAAATTATGCTATACCCTTCTTCAAGCACAATATCCAAGGCCGAATAATACTGATCTCCTGCAATGATATTTATGATCCAGTGTTCGGCGTCCCAGGCTTTATCAAGAACAAGTTCCCTTTTCTCATTAACTGGCAGTTTAGCTATCGTTGCCTTGCCCCAGATGCCGGTTTTCATATTGTCTTCAGTCTGCGGAATAATCCAGATATCCGCTTCTTCCGCCTCGTTTGTGAAAACAACATTTATTCTAGGGATATACACCATCGTATTATTCGACTCCATAAATAAAGTCACATCATGATCCGGCATGATAAAGGTAAATATATAGCCATGCTTGCCGTCATAGTCGTTTGCCATATTGATGTTTTCATCATCCAGGTAGAAGCTGTAATTGGTATCGCTTGCGATCATATTAAAGAATACAGTTACTTTATCTCCGGCAGCATATTCAAGCTTCTTGCTTTCAAAACCGTCAGAGTTGAAATTCAGTTTATATTTTTGTTTGCCGCAAGAGAATAAAGAAATCATCAAAATCACCCCTATCAATATAAGAAAAAGTTTATTCCTTTGTTTCATTAAAGCACCTCCGCTTAATGGTATGCCGCTCGGATCTTTATTTACATCTGCCGTTCCTGAGTCCATGGCATCTTCGGCTGAGTCAATTTCAGAATGTCCGGTTGATCTTATTTATTATACCAATTCCCGTGCTATTTATCTTCGTTAGAATAGATAAATTGAATCATATTTCGAATAAAACCATAAATCTTTACTCTGCTCTTTAGAATCTTTACTTTTAGCTATTTTCCGGGTTAAAAACAATATGGAGCCCTTCATTATCGAAGACCGAAAAAAGCATTATCCGAATAATCCGACAAACAAAGCTTGGATCGCCGATACAAACGGTACGATCAAAAGAGGGGCTGCTATAAAATGTTCCATAATTGCCAAATGTTTCATCCAGTTGCCGAACTCATAATCCGCATGTTTCTCTGTCCCGGGAATGACGATTTTATCCTTATATTTCCCCTGAAATAACAGACAATCCAGCAGCAAAAAATCTCCCAAGTTCAATATGCTCCACTGAATATATCCCATCCAAAAAAGATTCCAAAAACCCGAAATCTCCGTATGTAAAAGGCTCACTACAGAATACATGAAACAAATTCCACAAATGATGATGGTTAGGATGACATTTATATTTTTCTCTTTTTTTGTCATCTGCTTAGGTGCCGCCTTCTGAATTGCCTTTGGATAAGAATCAAAAAAGTACCTCGGATCAATAAGCACCAAGGCCGCCACTGCACCGTTAAAAATTGCGGCTATTGCAAATCCGTCCAGAATCGCTCGTATATAATCCATAAAACCGTCTCCTCAGCAAATTCTATTCTTTCCTGCCATATATTATGCTTAAAGCTTTGCCGTGTCCGAAAATCAAAGTTCTTGCTCACAGATAAGCTTATCGCAATAATGGAACAATTACCGTTAAAATGAAGGCCAAAATAATACTTGCCCCACAAAACAAAGCAAGCTTGGCCATCTGACTTTTCGCGTTAAATCCAAAGTTATCGTATCCCTTTGCCCCTGCCGTTTCAGGATAAATTCTTGCAGGCAATTTTAATTTAGTAAGCATAAGATAGTCAAAGCATATAATATCAAACAGTTTATCTCCTTCAGTGATAATGAAAAATCTGATGAACGCACTAGAAAACGACAGTTCAGTTTTTACAGTATCGGCTATTGCCCATAGAAATACCGCCGTTACTCCAACAAAACCGGCTATCATAATACATACGCCAAGTATATCTGCCCAAACGGCTCTATCCGGTATGTTTTTCATCATTTCCTTTATATCATCCGGCGCGCCAAAATGCTGAGAGCCGAACTTTGGAATCAGAATAATAAAGTCAGCTATCATAATTGTTGCTAATAGGCAGACCAGTCCTAACATAATAAAGGTCTTAAACATAAGTGCCGTCTCCTGTAAATTTAATTTATTCTTTCAAAAATAGCTTAAGCTTCTCCGCATATTCTTTCGGACGCTCATGTAAAAATTGTCCGTGTCCCATGCGTTCAAAAACTTCACTTTCCATTTGCGGCAGATATTCTTTCAATTGCTTTTCACCCTTAGCCGGAATAGGCTCTTCACTTCCCCGCCAAAATAAGACAGGCTCTGAAAATTTTCTTAAATTTTCAGATAGCTTGTAATGATAAAGATATTTGCATGCATTCTGAATAGTTTTTTTACCAATATGCGGACACATCATTTCAATGACGCTGTTATTATCTTTTCCCATCACTTTATTCAATAAAAACTTGGGGATTGATTTTCCACTCTTGATCCTGCTTGTTCCTATAATAAAAGCCCATTGAAACGGTAAAGCCATAAGCCCCATTTCAATGATAATTGCCGCATCAAGCAGTACTCTTCCGACAAAGATATTTTCTCGTGCAATCAGCTCAACCGCTATGGTAGCACCCATGGAAAAACCGCAAATACCATATACTTTCCCATTCATTTCCTCCCGAATGTAATTTTCTATATCATTGATGCTATCCTTCAGCGATAGCATATCATTCGGTTTAGCATCACAATGTCCATCCAGCTCGCAAAGAACTATATAATAATCCTGTAAGTAAGGCAGAAGCGGTTCAAAGCATAACTTCGCCGTAGAAGCAAGTCCATGAATAAATAACAGGGACTTGTTTTTCTTATTACCATATGTAATATAGTTCATGCGTGCCAAGTCCCCCTTTATTCATAAAATACTTAATTTCACAGCTCATTTCACCATGGCCAAGCACAAGAATTTTTGTTTTATCATATTGTCCCGCCCTCTTTAGTTAGAGCGCGCTAACATTATATTCCTGTTTCATAACAATTTTCAATAAAATATCGCAAAACTTGAGATATCGATTATTACAGCTACATAAAAAAAACACCCCGCCATATACTGACGAGGTTGATGCAGAGTCTGAGGAAATCAGTCCACACGCGTTGCTGATTCTGGCAAATCGGGATTTATTTATCCATATGGTCATTGTAAAAGTCCAAGAAGCGGTCGAAGAGTTCTCTGTCCAGACGATTGCTCCACCTTGTTCTGTCGAGGTGATTATTTATGTATTCTGCTCTATCTTCTGCAAACTGCTCCTTGTTCTCGTCTGCCTCACGGTCATACCCAAGTGTTTCAAGCCATTTATCAAACTCGGCAGCGAACTCATCTGTGTAGGTATCATTGCTATTTATGAAGAAGTCGTTATGCCCCTTGTCCTCGAAATGCAGGAAAGTGAAGCGCGGGTCGTTCTTATACTTCTCGTAGTAAAGGTCGTATCCGTATTGGACAGGCACCACATCATCATCTTCGCTGTGTGCGACCATGATCACCGCTTCACTTGCCTTGAATCCGTCCATCGCCGTGTTGGCAGCGTATTTTCCGTACTTAATCCTTTCATACAGCTTAATGAACGGCATCATGGTATAGATTACATCGCCCGCTTCTTCTTTTCCGACAGCTTCAAACAGGTCTGACGAACGGTTACAACCGCAACACTCTATAACAGCTTTCACTTCGGGATGATATGTAAGCACGCTACACGCACTGTATCCTCCCCAGCTATGCCCGAACAGGCCAATCGGTAAGTCTGGAAAATATCCGCTATCTTTTATAAATGAAATGGCATAATCAAGATCGGCTGCCCCTTGTGGGAAGCCGCCCACGCCTTTGCCCTCGCTATTGTCATTTCCGGTAGCGTCGTAGGTGAACACATAATATTCATGCTGCGCGAAGAAATTGGCACAGTCCATGTATGAGTTATGGCCGCCCCCAAACCCGTGAGCGATGACTATTATTCCTCGCTGTTCGCTACCTGCGCTGTACAAATATCCAGCCAGCATTTGCCCTTCATTTGAGGGGAAGCTAAACTCTGTACATTGTAGCCCGCCGAAATCTTCGACGCGCAGTTTCAAAGGCTCGTAACTTTCAAACCGCTGATTGATATTTTCGTTATATACGCTTACTGAAAAAGCTCCCCATGCACCGATCAGAACAACCAGTGCGCATACCAGTATTATCAAAACAATCTTCTTTTTTGATTTATTGTTTTTCAAAAGTGCTTGCCTCCACAAATCGGGATTTTTTGCTCTAAGATATCGCTAAGTTTTGTTACCCGACAATCCAGCTCTGTTTGTCAGGCATTTCCATCAAATTGCCAGAGAACCGATCAAGTATTTCTCCTGTGGGGTATCTGTGAACAATTGTCTCCTCATGATACTCCGGATTTTCTGCCCATGCTGAAAAAATAAGTATTTCGTCCTCCCGCTTGAATATGGCTTCATTATCTTCTATATCAAACTCCGACTTTTCCGGCCATAATATTTCATAATTACCTTCATTTCCAGCTCTGGAAAGATACAGCGGTGATATGTGTAACAACAAATTGTAGCAGTCAGTTATTTCAGACCTGTCAATTTCCACAATAATTTCCGTTTTTTCAGATGTATCATAATAGCTGATTACTTTAATTTTGCTTTCGTGAAAATCCACAAGCAAGATCACAATCGCTCCATTATAAAAAACCGGTCTGCCAAAATACTGTCCTTCCTTTCGGGGAATTGGCCCCACAACATCACCTTCCGGGTATTTGACAAAAACAAGCCTGTTGCCCTTTACAACATGATTGCTTTGGAACAGCTCCTCCGCCTCATATAAATCGCCGTTACAATAATCAGAACCTCAATACCATTCACCGGTTCCCTGTAATGCCTCAAGAAATTCTATTCCGTTTGTGTTGATCCTTTTAAAATTCATAATCTCATTCTTTTTTCATCTCATTTATTTGCCATGAAACACTTTCGCCTAATCATCCTTATTTGCAGATATTGGTATATCACTCCATCCTAAGCTCGTGACATAAAAACAAACGTTTCGATATGTATTAAGACTACTCTGATGATAACCCTACATCAGGAATCTGGTCTGCACGCTCGTTGCACGATGGAAGTTTACAAAATAAATGATGTCTTAGAATGCATGTCAAAGCCAGATTATTAGCATAATTATTCATACAACTTGGGACTCCTTAGCAGTTTAATTATTATTACAAGGGAAGTAAATACCTCTAAAACATACACACCTATCAATACTATAGGCATAATTTCAACTTCTGCAAGGCTACCGCTGAGCAATATGTAATCCCAGAGAGAAT
>JBHCAF010000002.1:0-3179 GCA_041798185.1 Bacillota bacterium | reverse complement strand
GGGATCATAAGAAGCGTTGACAGCGTTCCCGGTGAGAGAATAATACGCTTTGATATAGAAAGCGTGAACGAGATGGGCTACAGCGTAAACAAAAGGCTTATCGCGGAGATTATGGGAAAATACAGCAATCTCATACTGACGGAGCTTGAAAGCGGTCGGATAATAGACGCCGTAAAAAGGCTCTCGATAGATGTGAACAGATACAGACAGATACTGCCCGGCGGCATCTACGCGGCCCCTCCCCTCAACAAAAGCGATTATGTGAACAGAATGCGCGAAAATATCGTATCAGAAGAGCTGCGTCCTGTCGTCTATTTCGAAAACGGAAGGCTCAAGGATGTTTATCCCTATGAGATGAAAAGCTGCGCCTCGCTTGAAAAAAGCTTCTTTGACGATATACACGGCGCACTCGACTTCTTTTATCACAACAGAAAAGAAAGCAACCGGCAGCAGCAGAAGATAGACAATTTGACCAAAAGCATAAACGCTCTTATCGACAAGCAGCTGCTCAAAAAACAACGGCTGCTCGACGATCTTCAAAGAGCAAGAGACGCGGAGATATACAGGATAAAAGCGGAGCTCCTAACGGCGAATCTTTATCGCTGCAAGCCCGGGGACAAGAGCGTAAGGCTCATTTCATACTATGACGGAAGCGAGATCGAGGTCGAGCTTGACGAAAGGCTCAACGCGGCCAAAAATGCCCAAAGCTATTACAAAAAATACGCCAAATTAAAATCGTCAGCAAAGGAAAAGCTGTGCAGGCTCGAGGCCTGCGAAACCGATATAGCATATCTCAATTCGGTGCTTGAAATGAGCTCTCTCAGCAGCGGCGGAGAAGAGCTCGAGCTGCTGAGGCAGGAGCTCGCAGAAGAAGGGTTTATCAGGCTCAAAAACAGCCCGGGCAAAAATACACGACTTAAGCCCAAGCCGCGCCGCTTCAGGCTAAGCACAGGCTATGAGATCATGGTCGGGCGCAGCAACAGCGAAAACGACTACATAAGCTTCAAGCTTGGAAATAAAAGCGATTACTGGTTTCACGCAAAAGATATACACGGCTCTCATCTCGTGCTTCTCACCAGGGGAGCTGAGCCCGACGCGCAGAGCATATACGAGGCAGCCGCAATAGCCGCCTTTTATTCAAAGGCAAAGGATTCGGACAAGGTGCCGGTAGACTATCTGCCGCTTAAATATCTGCGAAAAGCCAAAGCGGCAAAGCCGGGCATGGTCAATTTCACACGAAACAAAACAGTGTGGGTACACCCCAAAGCACCGGAAGAATAAATAAACAGGCTGCGTTTTTACGCAGCCTGTTTTGAGCTTAAAGAGCTTTCGGCTGTAAATATTTATTCTTTCAGTGCTTAAGGCGCCTCCTTTCGTTGTTTTACCGAAGCTCAAGCTCCCAAAGGCTTAAGAGGCGAAGTATATCCCTGCCTGCCATCAGACTCTCCGAATTGGATTCTTCAAGGCGCGCGGCAAGCTCTGGCGCGTTCAGAAAACGCGCAAGCTCAGCTAAACGCTCGACAAAACCGCCCTCCTCTCCGCAGCCGGCAGGAAGAAGCGCCGCGCAGCCCGAAGCCGAGCTGAACCACAGCCTTGAGCTGTCAAGAGATATACGGGCAGGCTCGATAAGATATTCCGAAGCCGCCATCTGAGCTTCGGTGATCTTTCTGAAAGCGCGAAGCAGCTTGAAAAAGCCGTCGGTAACGCCCGCCCTGCCGCAGGGCTTTATATGATCCGCGATATTCGTATGTCCGGTGCCGTCCCATACGATATCAAGACCTGAAGACAGCGCGGCGCCGTCCGTGCAGCGTTCTCTATCACCACTGCCGCCTTCTGCAAGGCGGAAAGGTGCTTCTTTCGGAACCGGCTTTATTTTCGCAAGTCCCGGGCACAGACCCGACTGCCATATATCAGCCTCGTATTTTTTCAGCTCAATAGCCTTGTATTCGATCAAATTCATCATGCTTTCTGCAATGCTCGCACAAACCGTAGCCGCGGCTGCGGGCCTCGTCTTTGCCTAGCCTTTCTATAAGATACCCCTTTGTCAGGCTGCCCTTTACCGCGCTGCAGCTCGAAGTGTGATATTTTGGCAGCTTGTTTTCGCTGCCCTCGTTTTTAGGAAAAATATAAACGCTTTCGCATCTGTAAAGATCGGGCGATTCTCCGATATATGTCCTGTATGGCATATCCATGATCGAAAACGAAGATCCGATGAAAAGCTCCGCAAAGGGCAGCTTTACAGCTTTTATTATCGGATATGTCTGAACATGGTCTATATATATTCCCCTGTCCGGCATATCGACGCAGCGCCCGAGCTCGAGACCGCCTCCGAAGCAGCCCACTGTCTGTATCCTTGTTTCCGCCTCAAAATAAGCGCGTTCCTCATCTGATATGAAATTTATCAAAGAAAGAAGGACACCCAGAGCTATTACAAAGACAGGTATACAGACTGCCGCGTCGATCGTTAAAGAGCCCCTCGCTCTTGCTTTGTATTTTCTTAACAACATAACGATACCGATCCGTGCCTATATCAGACTAATGCGTATAGCTGTGATACTGCCTTACAACGCCGGTCTTGCCGCCGCGGGAAAACTGCGCCGTAAGCTCGAAGGAATAAGCGTA
Organism: Bacillota bacterium; assembly: GCA_041798185.1. Classification (GTDB taxonomy): domain Bacteria; phylum Bacillota; class Clostridia; order Peptostreptococcales; family Anaerovoracaceae; genus UBA1764. Next base: position 557 of record JBHCAF010000002.1, on the reverse strand, counting down.
GTCCTTAAAATAAAAGCCGTTACCTATGCTCAGCTGCATAATATCCATCATGCGGAGCAAAAGCAGCCGTGTACCCGACATAAGATATATGGCGGAGCGCAGATATCCTTCAAGCTCTGACGGGCTGTTCATTATCCTGTCGGTATCGGAATGAGCCCTCATAACAGCCTCTATCCAAAGCAGAGGATCTTCTATTTCCTGTATGCAGTTCTTAACGCACAGCAGTCCGAAGATAAGATTGCGGGTGCAAAGCTCGTTTGAGTATGCGTCTTCCCTGCCGAATATCAAATATTCAAGCTCGGAGTGAGTAAAATTATTCATAGCGTAGCTGCATATAAAAAACGCTCCGCCCGCCTGATCGAGCAAACTCACAGTCTCCGATCCCGCGGAGAGCTCCTGTAACGCATGACTCGCGCCGAGTCTCGAGGGGAGAAATTCCCCGCTGAAATATGAGAGCCCCGAGGAAGCGCTTTTAGGGCACACAAAGCTCTTTTTACCCTGAGCGACGATCTGCTTTCTGAATTCGCGGCAGAAAAGACAGCTGCTGCGCCCCGTAT
>JBHCAF010000001.1:0-3220 GCA_041798185.1 Bacillota bacterium | reverse complement strand
GCATTTCATACTCTTAAGCTCGTATCCCTTTTCCCTGCATGCGGCGAGATTTACCGCCATGGTCTTGGGGTTGCACGAGATATAAACGATCTCATCGACTCCGTAATCGCAGATCTTATCCATAGCCTTGGGATGTATGCCGGCTCTGGGTGGGTCTACAACTATAACATCAGGCTTGGTTTCGATATCGTCAAGCACCTTTAATACATCGCCGCAGATAAAGCGGCAATTATCAAGCCCGTTGAGCTCTGCGTTCTGCACGGCTGCGGCGACAGATTCCTCAACTATATCGACTCCTATTACAGCCTTTGCCTTGAGTGCCATAGCCTGGCTTATCGTGCCGGTTCCGCAGTACAGATCATAAACCGTCTTTCCGTCAAGCTCGGGGATAAGCTCCAAAGCTGCCTTATAAAGTCTTTCGGCCGCGGGCACATTGCTCTGGAAAAAGCTGAAGGCTCCGACCTTGAATTTAAGACCGAGCACCTCTTCATAGTAAAAGTCCCTGCCGAAAAGTATCCTGCACTCATCAACCCTAATGGCGTCGGAAATGCTGTCGTTTACAGTATGAAGAATTCCTGTTATTTTTGAATCCAGCCTTGTTGACAATAATATATTACAGTATTCTTCTTCATCAAAGCCCGGTTCGCCGCTTGTTACTATATTTATCAGAAGCTCGCCGCTTCTTATGCCCTTTCTCACTATGAGAGAGCGCAGCAGCCCGGAGTGAGTTTTCCTGTGATAAAAGCTGTATCCCTTTGAAGCGCACCAGTCGCGTATCGCGCGAAGTATTATATTGAAATCTTCGGGCACCAGCATACAGCATGAGGCGTCTATTATCGAAATATAGCTCTTCTTTTTGTGCATTCCGAGATTGAGAGGCCCTCCGATAAATTCATCGCCGAAGCTGTATTCCATCTTGTTTCTGTAAGCGTATATATCGGGACTCGGAACTATCTCATTCAAAACGGACTCATCAAGTTTATTTTTGATGAGTCCTTCCTTAGCCTGTTTAAGCTTTATCTCAAGCTGTTCGCCGTAAGCTGTGCCCTGAAAACGGCAGCCTCCGCAGCTCTCGCTTCTTGGACAAGGCTCCTTAAGATCATATTTATTTTCAGAATTGACCGTATTTATCATAAAATTCATTTTTGTACTCCGTAAATCTGTCTTCTTCGATAGCCTGCCGTATGTTTTCCATAGTCCTCACAAGAAAATGCAGATTGTGCTCTGACAGAAGCATTGAAGAAAGCATTTCTCCGTTGATGAAAAGACTCCTCAGATATGCCCTGCTGTAATTTCGACATACATAACAGTCGCAATCAGGATCGAGCGGGCCGAAGTCCTCAGCGTATCTCGCGTTTTTTATATTCAGCTTTCCGCGGCTCGTAAAGGCAAGTCCGTGTCTCGCGACTCTGGTCGGAAGAACGCAGTCAAACATATCGATCCCGCGCTCCACGCCCTCAAACAGGCAGTCGGGGCTTCCGACTCCCATAAGATAGCGCGGCTTTTCGGACGGCAGAAGATCAACGCAGTCATCCATTATCTCATACATGAGCTCCTTAGGCTCTCCGACGGAAAGTCCGCCTATGGCATAGCCCGGAAGGTCGAGCTCAACTATCTGCTCAGCGGAGCGTCTTCTGAGGTCCTTGTACATACCGCCCTGCATTATGCCGAAGAGCGACTGCTGATCTATATTTTTGTGTCGCTCCTTGCAGCGCTTGAGCCATCTTGTTGTTAGCTCAAGGCTCTGCTCGACATAGCTTCTGTCCGCCGGATATGGGGCGCATTCGTCGAAGGCCATGATGATATCTGAGCCTAAAGCCTCTTGTACCTCAATGGATCTTTCAGGGGTGAACATATGGTAGCTGCCGTCTATATAGCTCTGAAAGCGCACACCCTCTTCGCTTATTTTCCGCATTTTCCCGAGAGAAAAAACCTGAAAGCCGCCGGAGTCTGTAAGTATTGCTCTGTTCCAGTTCATAAATTTATGAAGTCCGCCGGCTCTTTTTATGAGCTCATGCCCGGGTCTCAGGTACAGATGATAAGTATTTGAAAGTATCACATGAGCACCCTCGCGGCCGAGACCGGCAACGCTCTCAGGCTTCATTGCCTTTACCGTAGCCTGAGTTCCGACCGGCATGAACACGGGCGTCTCAAAGCTTCCGTGCGGAGTATGCACGCAGCCTCTTCTGGCTTTGGTGCAGCTGTCTTTTTTCTTTAATTCAAATCTGACTGCGTGTTTCATAATCGTTTTTTATACAATAATTCGAGCTTCAATGATCAGCTCAAGATAAAGATATAAGCGGCTCATTCTATGAACATAGCGTCGCCGTAAGAGAAAAAATGATATTTTTCTTCGACCGCAATCCTGTAAGCTTCAAGCACGGCCTCGCGGCTGTAGAGCGCCGAGACCAGCATAAGAAGCGTGGATTTTGGAAGATGAAAATTCGTTATAAGCGCGTCTATAAGCTTATATTTATAGCCCGGATAGATAAATATCCCGGTGGAGGCCGACTGAGCGATCAGTTCACCGTCCTCTCCGCAGGCGCTTTCAAGCGTTCTTGCCGCGGTGGTCCCGACGGCTATCACGCGGCCTCCTGCCTTTCTTGTCTCGTTTATGAGCGCTGCGGCTTCTTCAGAGACCGTAAATTCCTCAAAATGCATATGATGATCTTCGACTCTTTCGACCTTGACCGGTCTGAAGGTGCCTATCCCGACATGAAGGGTAACATAGCTGAGCTTTACGCCTTTTTGCTCCGCCTTTTTCATAAGCTCAGGCGTCCAGTGCAGACCAGCGGTCGCGCAGGCTACAGAGCCCTCGGTCTTTGCGTAAACATTCTGATATCTGTCCTTGTCATGCTCGTCCGCACTGCGCTCTATATACGGCGGAAGCGGCATCGAGCCTACGGAATCGAGTATATCCATAAAAGATCCGCTGTAAATGAATCTTACATGTCTCGTGCCCTCGGAGCCCTGCCCTATGACCTCGGCTCTGAGCCTGCCGTTATCAAAGCTTATGACATCTCCGATATGAACTCTTCTGCCGGGTCGCACGAGAGTTTCCCAGACATCGCCCTCAATGCGCTTTGAAAGAAGAAATTCTATATTCGCTCCGCTGCTTTCTTTTATCCCGTATATCCTAGCGGGTATGACCTTCGAGTCGTTGAAAACAAGGCAGTCTCCCTCTCTCAGATAATCTATGATATCAAAAAATTTTCTGTGT